>NZ_CP162775.1:5550000-5976618 GCF_054668485.1 Pseudomonas sp. S2_A05 | reverse complement strand
TCGATGCCATACAACCGGGCGATGCCTGCAAACCGCGGATCTTCTGTACTCATGACCATTACCCCAAAAACCGGCGCGCATTATAGGGCTACGCAGCGACAAGTTTTAAGCTGCAAGCGACAAGTGTAAGAACTTAAGTCAGAGACGGCTGCCCAATGTCAGGCATTTTCCCGTCAGTTGTACGACTGGTTAACCGCCGGTGTAGGATGCGCGCCCCTCGGGCGTCTATCCGACCGATCCTTCGTTCCACAGCCTTTGGAACCCGAAACAGCTATGTCATCGCGTAAATTTGGACTCAACCTGGTGGTGGTGCTGGCCATCGCTGCCTTGTTCACCGGTTTCTGGGCGCTGGTCAATCGCCCGGTAACGGCGCCGAACTGGCCGCAGCAAATCTCCGGCTTCTCGTATTCGCCATTCCAGCAGGGGCAATTCCCACAGAAGGATCAGTATCCGTCTGACGATGAAATGCGCCGTGACCTGGAAATCATGAGCAAGCTGACCGACAACATCCGTATCTATTCGGTCGACGGTTCGCTGGCAGACATCCCGAAACTGGCGGAGGAATTCGGCCTGCGCGTCACCCTCGGTATCTGGATCAGCCCGGACCAGGAACGCAACGAACGGGAAATCACCAAAGCCATCGAACTGGCCAACACCTCGCGCAGCGTCGTGCGCGTGGTGGTCGGCAACGAAGCGCTGTTTCGTGAAGAAATCACCCCGGAAGCCCTGATCGTTCTGCTGGATCGGGTGCGCGCTGCGGTCAAAGTACCGGTGACCACTTCCGAGCAATGGCACATCTGGGAGAAATACCCGCAACTGGCCAAACATGTCGATTTGATCGCCGCCCACGTCTTGCCCTACTGGGAATTCATTCCGGTGGACAAGGCCGGCCAGTTCGTCTTCGACCGCGCCCGCGATCTGAAAAAACTCTTTCCGAAAAAACCGCTGCTGCTGTCCGAGGTAGGCTGGCCGAGCAACGGTCGCATGCGCGGTGGCGCCGATGCCTCGCCGGCAGATCAGGCGATTTACCTGCGCACACTGGTCAACAAGCTCAATCGCCAAGGCTTCAACTACTTCGTGATCGAAGCGTTCGATCAGCCGTGGAAGGCCAGCGACGAAGGTTCGGTCGGCGCCTACTGGGGCGTGTTCAACGCCGCGCGCCAGCAGAAATTCAATTTCGAAGGCCCGGTGGTGGCGATTCCGCAATGGCGCGTGCTGGCCATCGGTTCGGTGGTGCTGGCGCTGCTGTCGCTGACCCTGCTGATGATCGACGGCTCAGCCCTGCGCCAACGCGGTCGTACGTTCCTGACCTTTATCGCGTTCCTCTGCGGCTCGGTGCTGGTGTACATCGGTTACGACTATAGCCAGCAATACAGCACGTGGTTCAGCCTCACGGTCGGATTCCTCCTCGCGCTCGGTGCGCTCGGGGTATTCATCGTCCTGCTCACCGAGGCCCATGAACTGGCCGAAGCGGTGTGGATTCACAAGCGCCGTCGGGAATTTCTGCCGGTGCTGGGCGATTCCGACTACCGGCCGAAAGTGTCGATCCACGTGCCCTGCTACAACGAGCCGCCAGAGATGGTCAAACAGACCCTCGATGCCCTGGCCGCGCTCGATTATCCGGATTTCGAAGTCCTGATCATCGACAACAACACCAAGGATCCGGCGGTGTGGGAACCGGTGCGTGACTACTGCGCAACCCTCGGCCCGCGCTTCAAGTTCTTCCACGTTTCGCCGCTGGCCGGTTTCAAGGGCGGCGCGCTGAATTACCTGATCCCGCACACCGCCAAGGACGCCGAAGTCATTGCCGTGATCGACTCCGATTACTGCGTGCACCCGAACTGGCTCAAGCACATGGTGCCGCACTTCGCCGACCCGAAAATCGCCGTGGTGCAGTCGCCGCAGGATTATCGCGACCAGAACGAAAGCACCTTCAAGAAGCTCTGCTACGCCGAATACAAGGGCTTCTTCCATATCGGCATGGTCACCCGCAACGACCGTGACGCGATCATTCAGCACGGCACCATGACCATGACCCGCCGCTCGGTGCTGGAAGAATTGGGCTGGGCTGACTGGTGCATCTGTGAAGACGCCGAACTCGGCCTGCGCGTATTCGAGAAAGGCCTGTCGGCGGCGTATTACCACGACAGCTACGGCAAGGGCCTGATGCCGGATACCTTCATCGACTTCAAGAAACAGCGTTTCCGCTGGGCCTATGGCGCGATCCAGATCATCAAGCGCCACACCCGCAGCCTGCTGCGCGGCAAGGACACCGAACTGACCCGTGGTCAGCGTTATCACTTCCTCGCCGGTTGGCTGCCGTGGGTTGCCGATGGCATGAACATCTTCTTCACCGTTGGCGCGCTGTTGTGGTCGGCGGCGATGATCATCGTGCCGCAACGGGTCGATCCACCGTTGCTGATTTTCGCAATCCCGCCGCTGGCGCTGTTCGTGTTCAAGGTCGGCAAGATCATCTTCCTCTACCGCCGCGCCGTCGGCGTGAATCTGAAAGATGCGTTCTGCGCGGCGCTGGCCGGGCTGGCGTTGTCGCACACCATCGCCAAAGCGGTGCTGTACGGTTTCTTCACCAGCAGCATTCCGTTCTTCCGCACGCCGAAAAACGCTGACAACCACGGTTTCTGGGTGGCGATCAGCGAGGCTCGCGAGGAGCTGTTCATCATGCTGTTGCTGTGGGGTGCGGCGCTGGGGATTTTCCTGGTGCAGGGCATTCCGAGCAATGACATGCGCTTCTGGGTGACCATGCTACTGGTGCAGTCGCTGCCGTACCTGGCGGCGCTGATCATGGCGTTCCTGTCGTCGCTGCCCAAACCAGCGGCCAAGGCTGAGCCGGCACCGGTCGTCTAAATCCGCAACGCAGCACTAAACGGCGGCCAATGGTCGCCGTTTTGCTTTAAGATAACCGCCATTTTGCGGGGCTTGGCGTGATAACCGGTCTGACTGACCACCCCTGTCCCTTGTGGGAGCGAGCCTGC
The DNA here is from genome assembly GCF_054668485.1 of Pseudomonas sp. S2_A05. Taxonomy (NCBI): domain Bacteria; kingdom Pseudomonadati; phylum Pseudomonadota; class Gammaproteobacteria; order Pseudomonadales; family Pseudomonadaceae; genus Pseudomonas; species Pseudomonas sp. S2_A05. The sequence goes on along the minus strand of NZ_CP162775.1, from coordinate 5,973,625 downwards.
TCGCGAAGGCGTTGTAACATTCAACCTTTAAGGTGCCTGGTAGACCGCTTTCGCGAGCAGGCTCGCTCCCACATTAGAAGCCCAAGCTCATACCCCATGATCCCGGAGTTTTCCATGACGGCCCACGCCGACCTATCGCCGACCCTTCAACTGGCCATCGACCTGATCCGCCGTCCTTCCGTGACCCCGGTCGATGCCGACTGCCAGAAGCAGATGATGCAGCGCCTGGGCAATGCCGGTTTCGCCCTGGAGCCGATGCGCATCGAAGATGTGGATAACTTCTGGGCCACTCACGGCAACAACGACGGCCCGGTGCTGTGCTTCGCCGGTCACACCGACGTGGTGCCGACCGGTCCGGTTACCGCATGGCAGATCGATCCGTTCAATGCCGTGATCGACGAACATGGCATGCTTTGCGGTCGTGGCGCGGCAGACATGAAAGGCAGCCTGGCATCGATGACCGTCGCCGCTGAACGCTTTGTCGCCGATTACCCGAACCATAAAGGCAAGGTCGCGTTCCTGATCACCAGCGATGAAGAAGGCCCGGCGCATCACGGCACCAAGGCTGTGGTCGAACGTCTGGTCGCGCGCAAGGAGCGTCTGGACTGGTGCATCGTTGGCGAGCCGTCGAGCACCACCCTGGTCGGTGACGTGGTGAAAAACGGCCGTCGCGGCTCCCTCGGTGCCAAGCTCACGGTCAAAGGCGTGCAGGGCCACGTGGCCTACCCGCATCTGGCGAAAAACCCGATTCACCTCGCCGCTCCGGCGCTGGCCGAGCTGGCCGCCGAGCACTGGGACCACGGTAACGACTTCTTCCCGCCGACCAGTTTCCAGATTTCCAACGTCAATTCCGGCACCGGCGCGACCAACGTGATTCCCGGTGATCTGGTGGCGGTGTTCAACTTCCGTTTTTCCACCGAATCAACCGTCGAAGGCCTGCAGAAACGCGTTGCCGATATTCTCGACAAGCACGATCTGGACTGGCACATCGACTGGGCGCTGTCCGGCCTGCCGTTCCTCACCGAACCGGGCGCGCTGCTCGATGCGGTGTCGTCGAGCATCAAGGACATCACTGGTCGCGAGACCAAGGCGTCGACCAGCGGCGGCACCTCCGATGGCCGTTTCATCGCGACCATGGGCACGCAAGTGGTTGAACTGGGCCCGGTCAACGCGACTATCCATCAGGTCAACGAGCGCGTGCTGGCGGCGGATCTCGATGTGCTGACGGAAATCTATTACCAGACCCTGATCAAGTTGCTCGCCTGATGCTCGCGTGCCCGATCTGCAGTGAGCCGCTCAATGCGGTGGACAACGGCGTGGTCTGCCCCGCTGGGCATCGGTTCGACCGTGCGCGCCAGGGTTATCTGAACCTGTTGCCGGTGCAGCACAAGAACAGCCGCGACCCGGGCGACAATCAAGCGATGGTCGAGGCGCGGCGTGATTTCCTCAACGCCGGGCATTACGCGCCAGTGGCCAAACGTCTGGCTGAATTGGCGGCGAGTTACGCGCCGGAGCGCTGGGTCGACATCGGTTGTGGCGAGGGTTACTACACCGCGCAAATCGCCGAAGCTTTGCCGAACGCTGATGGCTACGCGCTGGACATCTCCCGCGAAGCTGTCAAACGCGCCTGCAAACGCAACCCGGCGATCACCTGGTTGATCGCCAGCATGGCCCGCGTGCCATTGGCTTCAGGCAGTTGCCAGTTTCTCGCCAGCGTCTTCAGTCCGTTGGACTGGGAGGAAGCCAAGCGTCTGCTCAGCGTCGGCGGTGGGCTGATGAAAGTCGGCCCGACACGTGGCCATCTGATGGAGTTGCGCGAACGCCTGTACGACGAAGTGCGCGAGTACACCGACGACAAGCACCTGGCCCTGGTGCCGGAAGGCATGGCGCTGGCGCACAGCGAAACCCTGGAATTCAAGCTGACCCTGGACAAGCCCGAGGACCGCGCCAACCTGTTGGCGATGACGCCTCACGGCTGGCGTGCCAGTGCCGAGCGTCGTGCGGCGGTGATCGAACAGGCCGAGCCGTTCGAGACCACTGTGTCGATGCGCTACGATTATTTCGTTCTTCAATAACTTTTGGTCTCGGGCACAGGCCCGGGGCCGGCTAAATCCGCGAATGGATTTTTCAGACCCGCAGTGAGGACATCCATGCGCCAACCGGACATCGAGATTTACCTGAAAGACGCCGACGTCGACCACAAGGCCATCGCCGCCTGGCTCGGCCAAGCGCTTGGCCCGTGCAGCGACTGGGTGCAGAAAGGCCAGACGTACAAGTGCAAGGCCGGCAACGTGCCGGTGACCTGGCTGCCGAAAGCCGTGGGCAAGTGGAACAGCCTGTTCCTGGAAAGCGACCAGACCCCTTGGGACGACGACATCGCCTGCGCCCGCGCAGCCTTTGCCGCACTGAACGTCGAAGTGCGTTGTGCACCGGGGACGTGGGTCGAAGAAGAAGGTGAAGAAACCGCCGATCGCTGGATTCGCATCAGCGAAGACGGAGAAGAAGAGATCACCTGGAAGACCGTGTAATCAGGGCAACGTAGAGCCCATGTGGGAGCGAGCCTGCTCGCGAATGCGCAGTGTCAGTCGATATGAATGGTGACTGATACACCGCATTCGCGAGCAGGCTCGCTCCCACAGTGGTTTTGGCGTTCTGGAGGTTTGTGTTACAGACCTACAACATCCTCAGCCTGCAACCCCTTCTCGCCGGTGATCACCGCATACTCGACCTGTTGACCTTCGGTCAGCGAGCGGTGCCCTTCGCCGCGTATCGCGCGGTAGTGCACGAACACGTCCACGCCGTCGTCGCGCTGGATAAAGCCGTAGCCTTTGGCGTCGTTGAACCACTTCACGTTGCCGGTTTCGCGTGTTGCCATCTGTTCATACTCCTTTTTTATTATTGAACGGGCTTTTCGCAGGAAAGCCTTAGAGGAACGTCAGCCTGCGTCCGACGTCCATGACAGGGCACCGGCAACAGAGCGCCGAGTATATGACAGGTGCGGAAACTCTCAACAGGAGATTACTTCGGCGCTTTTTTGCCGATTTTCGCCTAATACGGCAAACTGTCCGCCCCGAGCGCCTGCTCGGTTTTATCCACTCACGCAGAAGCCGTATGACCCGTTCCCCGTTCCGCCGTCTTGTGTTTGGCACCCTGCGCCGCCTGTTGTATCTCTGGGTTCGCTCCGAGACCATCAATCAGTCGTCGTTCACTCTTAACCTCGACCGCAGTCGTCCGGTGTTCTACGTCCTGCAAAACCCTTCGCTGACCGATCTGGCGGTGGTCGACACCGAGTGCACCAAGGCCGGCCTGCCCCGCCCGGTGCTGGCGGTGTCGGTCGGTACGCTGATCGAACCTGCGGCGTTTTTTTATCTGACACCGGACCCGGACTGGCTCGGCCGCCAGGACAAACGCGGTGCGCCGCCGACTCTCACCCGTCTGGTCAGCGCGCTGACACAGAATGCTGCCGAAGACGCGCAGATCATTCCGGTCAGCGTGTTCTGGGGCCAGTCGCCAGACAGCGAAAACAGCCCGTGGAAACTGTTGTTCGCCGACAGCTGGGCAGTCACCGGCCGTCTGCGCCGGCTGCTGAGCATCATCGTCCTCGGGCGTAAAACCCGCGTGCAGTTCTCCGCGCCGATTCACCTGCGCGAACTGATCGATCACAACAAGGGCCACGAGCGCACCGTGCGCATGGCCCAGCGCATCCTGCGCGTGCACTTCCGCAACCTCAAAGCTGCGGTGATCGGCCCGGACATTTCCCACCGGCGCAATCTGGTCAAAGGCCTGCTCAATCAGCCGCTGGTCAAACAAGCGATCCTCGACGAAGCCGAGCGCGAAAAAATCTCGCCGGAAAAGGCCAAGGCTCAGGCCCTTCGCTATGGCAACGAGATTGCTTCGGACTACACCTACACCGCGATCCGTTTTCTCGAAGTGGTGCTGAGCTGGTTCTGGAACAAGATCTACGACGGCATCAAGGTCAATCACATCGAAGGTGTGCAGAACGTCGCGCAGGGTCACGAAGTGATTTACGTGCCGTGCCATCGCAGCCACATCGATTACCTGCTGCTTTCCTATCTGCTGTTCCGCAACGGCCTGACCCCGCCGCACATCGCCGCCGGGATCAACCTGAACATGCCGGTGATCGGCAGCCTGCTGCGCCGTGGCGGCGCGTTTTTCATGCGCCGCACGTTCAAGGGTAATCCGCTGTACACCTCGGTGTTCAATGAATACCTGCACACGCTGTTCACCAAAGGTTTCCCGGTGGAGTATTTCGTCGAGGGCGGGCGCTCGCGCACCGGGCGCATGCTGCAACCGAAAACCGGCATGCTCGCGATCACCCTGCGCAGTTTCCTGCGTTCGTCGCGGATGCCGATCGTATTCGTGCCGGTGTACATCGGATACGAGCGCGTGCTCGAAGGCCGCACCTACCTCGGTGAGCTGCGCGGCGCGAGCAAAAAGAAAGAGTCGATCTTCGATATTTTCAAAGTGATCGGCGCGCTCAAGCAGCGCTTCGGTCAGGTCGCGGTCAACTTCGGCGAGCCGATCAAACTGGCGGAATTCCTTGACGCCGAGCAACCGGACTGGCGCCGGCAGGAACTCGGCCCGCAGTTCAAACCGGCGTGGCTCAACGAAACCACCAACCGCCTCGGCGAGAAAGTCGCCCGACATCTCAATGAAGCGGCGGCGATCAACCCGGTCAATCTGGTAGCGCTGGCACTGCTGTCGACCACGCGCCCGGCCCTGGATGATCGGGCCATGGCGCGGGTGCTGGACCTGTATCTGGCGCTGCTGCGCAAGGTCCCGTATTCGCCACACACCACCTTGCCGGAAGGCGATGGCCGTGCGCTGATCGAGCATGTGAAAGACATGGATCTGCTCGCCGAGCAGAACGATGCGCTGGGCAAGATTCTGTATCTGGACGAGCAGAACGCGGTCCTGATGACTTACTACCGCAACAACGTCCTGCACATCTTCGCCCTGCCCTCGTTGCTGGCGAGTTTCTTCCAGAGCACCTCGCGCATGAGCCGCGAGCAGATCCTGCGCTACACCCGCGCGCTGTATCCGTACCTGCAATCGGAGTTGTTCATCCGCTGGAGCCTGGAGGAACTCGACGCGGTGATCGATCAGTGGCTGGAAGCGTTCGTCGAGCAGGGTTTGTTGCGGTTCGAAAAAGACCTGTACCTGCGCCCGGCGCCGAGTTCGCGGCATTTCGTGCTGCTGACGCTGCTGTCGAAAAGCATCGCGCAGACCCTGCAGCGGTTCTACATGACCGTATCTTTGCTGCTCAACAGCGGCCAGAACAGCATCAGCGCCGAAGAGCTGGAAGACCTCTGCACAGTGATGGCCCAGCGTCTGTCGATCCTCCATGGCCTGAATGCGCCGGAGTTCTTCGACAAGAGCCTGTTCCGCCACTTCATCCAGACCCTGCTCGACCTCGACGTCCTGCGCCGCGACGAGGCCGGCAAGCTCAGCTACCACGAACTGCTCGGCGAGCTGGCCGAAGGCGCGGCCAAACGCGTGTTGCCGGCGGAGATTCGGCTGTCGATCCGCCAGGTCGCGCTGCACCGCAGTGAAGATGCGGCGGATCAGATCACGCCACAGCCTGAGGCTTGAAGCCTTACCCCTGTGGGAGTGAGCCTGTCGCGAAGACGGAATGTCAGTCGCCATTTAGTTTGACTGATCCAGCGCTTTCGCGAGCAGGCTCGCTCCCACATTGAAAGGAGATTCACCCATGAAAAAACTGCTGACCCTCGCCGCCGCCACGCTGCTGAGCGCCTGCCAATCAACCACACCCGCCGGCAAGGCCAGCCTCGACGGCGAGATCTTCTACCTGCAACGCATCGCTTTGCCCCCGAGCGCGACTCTGAGCGTGAGCCTGCAAGATGTGTCGCTGGCCGATGCACCGGCCGTCGTCCTCGACCAACAGAACGGCCCGATCAAAGGCCAGGTGCCGCTGCCGTTTCATTTGAGCTACGATCCGGCGCAGGTCAAATCCGGCCATCGTTATTCGATCAGCGCGCGCATTGAAGTCAACGGCGAGCTGATGTTCATCACCACCGAAAACCACGCCGTGCAACTCGACGGCAACGACCCGCAGCCGCTGAAAATCCGCGTCGACGCCGTTCGTTAATCCACTCGCCAAAGGAAGACGCCATGCGCCGCCCTACCCTTCGCTTCGCCGCCGCCTGCGCCGGCCTGCTGATCTCCGCCAACGCCCTGGCCCTGTCGCTCAGCGACCTGTCCCAGCAAGACGCCACCGGCGGCCTCAAGGACGCCCTGACCCAAGGCGCCCAGATCGCCGTGAAACAACTCGGCACCCCGGGCGGCTTCAGCAACAACCCCGAAGTGAAAATCGAACTGCCGGGCAAACTCGGCAAAGCCGCGAGCAAGATGAAAGCCTTCGGCATGGGTGCCCAGGTCGAAGAACTGGAAAACGCGATGAACAAAGCCGCCGAATCCGCTGTGACCCAGGCCCAGCCAATCCTCGTCGACGCGGTGAAGAAAATGAGCGTGGCCGACGCCAAAGGCATCCTCAGCGGCGGCAATGATTCGGCCACCCAATACCTGAACAAATCCAGCCGCGAACAGATCCGCGCGAAATTCCTGCCCATCGTCAAGCAAGCCACCGACAAGGTCGGCGTCGCGCAGAAGTACAACGCCTTCGCGGGCCAGGCCGCTGCGTTTGGCGTGGTGGACGCGAAGAGCGCCAATGTCGAGAACTACGTCACCGAGCAAGCGCTGAATGGCCTGTTCGAGATGATCGGCAAACAGGAAGAAACCATCCGCCAGAACCCGGCCGCTGCGGCGACGAGTCTGGCGAAGAAAGTGTTTGGTACGCTTTAAGTCGTTACAACATGGGGGCGATTCAATTCGCTCCCATGCTTGCCTCCACGTAAAGAACTACGTAAAAAAAACACCCACTCCCGCCCCATCTTCCTTCTCTCAAAAAGCTGCAATTGGTCCAGCCCTTCCAGAATCGACGCCGCCTCGCTACCCGAGCAGGAAAAATTTTCCGCGACATTGCTCGCCGTAAACTCCTTCGCCTCCCTGCTTTTAGCCACCTGATACACCGCGCGCTGCCGTTCCGTCAGTTGAGCAATTACGCCAGAGCTCGTCAGCCAGCGCTCAAAGTCCTGAGTGTCTGCCAGACTCTTGCGGTACACAGTTATAAAACCGACCACGGCTCGCAAAATCACCGCGCATTGAAACTCGATGAAATAAGTCAGATCCAGCTCATCCGCCTCGGTGTGCAGGTAGGAGCGTCCGTATTTCACCGGTGCATTGCGCAGCAGCAGACTGATCGCAATGTAGCGAAACGCCGCGAACTCATGTTTGAACATGAACCAGTAAAACAAGGCTCTCGCGACCCGCCCGTTACCGTCGCGAAATGGATGTTCATAACCCATGGCGAAATGCAGCGTCACGGCCTTGATCAGTGGATGCAGATAATTTTTGTCCAGAATCGAGGCAGCGGGCCGGTTGATCCAGGCGGACAACCTCGCCAACCGCGCAACCAATCCTGCAGCAGGAGGTGGTCGGTGCACGGTGTTGCCTGAACCATCCTGAACAACCACCTCATCATTGGTCCGGAACAATCCGGGGGAATACTGCCCGTCATCGATCCCCACCACACCCACTCGATGGATCTCTGCAATCAGCTCAATGCTCAGAGGTTCATAACGCTTTTCCCAAGCGAAATTCATCATTCGATAATTACCCATGACCATGCGCTCATCCGGCGTCCGCGGCTGGCGCTGATGCTTGAGCATGTCCTTGGCTACGCGCGTGGTAGTCGCCGCGCCCTCCAACTGGCTACTGGCGATGGCTTCGTCTTCGATCAGGTCATTGAGCAGACAAGAGAAATGCTCCCGCTCGCCGATCTGACTGGTCATGTAATCCAGCGCGGCCGTACTGGCATAACGATCCACCACAGCCAAGGTTTTCTGCGCCAACGGCGTTGGCACGTATTTGCCCCACTGCACCGGCTCGCCCAACGGCAACAAATGAATGTACAGGGCCGCCCGCGCCTTCTTCACCAACGCCCAACAAAGATTCGCGTCCAATCCTGCCGCCCAGCGATAGCGCAACGCCTCGAATGGCAGATAGCGCCCCTGATCATCAAGCGGCTTGAGCAGCGCCAGATAATCCGCAAGTCGTTGCTTGTGGGGCGAGCGGGCCAACAGGTCGAAAACAGGATCCGTTCTGCCGGCTAATGTCGGTGGTTTCTTCATCAGACAGACTCAAGGACTCGGAAAAGCAGAACCCGGAGTACAGCATTGGACGGCCAGCGCCTCAAGATCGGAGGACTCTGAAAAAGCTGTAGGAAAGCAGCGTGAATTGGCGATTCGAAATGAATTGGCTGTCAGACCGCCTTCGCGAGCAGGCTCGCTCCCACAAAAGCAAGCAGCGCAGCTGCCCGCGGCAAAGCCGCCCCACTCAACAATGAGCGCAAGCTCGAGTGCTCTTGATCTTGATCCACCGGCGACGTCGGAAGGCTGAGTGGAGGGATTGATCCGGGCGTGGGAGCGCAGCGACCGTCTGGCGCAGCCAGACACAGCGGAAGGAGGTGCAGCGAAGCAAACCGTAGCCGCTGCGCCCGGATCGATCCCGCAGCGAAGGAACCCGAGCCTGCGAGGGCCGAACGCAGGAGCAAGCCTTTTTGGGTACTTTTTCGGCGTCTGGAAAAAGTGCCTCACCGTAAGGGCGAAACCGCCAGCCGCAACACCCACAGCAACGGATATACACCCAAAACCCCACGTCATGGTCGGCCCGAAGGCCGCCACGACACAAAAACCTCAAGCCTCCTTACGCACCCGAAACCAGGCCGCATACAACGCCGGCAAAAACAACAGCGTCAGCGCCGTAGCCACAATCAGCCCGCCCATGATCGCCACCGCCATCGGCCCGAAAAACACACTGCGCGACAGCGGAATCATCGCCAGCACCGCCGCCAGCGCCGTCAACACAATCGGCCTGAAGCGCCGAACCGTAGCCTCGATAATCGCCTGCCAGGGCTTGAGCCCCGAAGCAATATCCTGCTCGATCTGATCCACCAGAATCACCGAATTGCGCATGATCATCCCGGACAACGCGATGGTCCCGAGCATCGCCACAAACCCGAACGGTTGCCTGAACACCATGAGAAACAACGTCACCCCGATCAGGCCCAGTGGCGCGGTGAGAAACACCATCGCCGTGCGCGAGAAACTGCGCAACTGCACCATCAGCAAGGTCAGCACCACGACAATGAACATCGGCACCCCGGCATTCACCGACTTCTGCCCGCGCTCGGAATCCTCCACCGTGCCGCCGACATCCAGCAGATAACCATCGGGCAATTCGGCGCGAATCGGGTCCAGCGTCGGCATGATCTGCTTGACCAGCGTCGCCGGTTGCTCCTTGCCGTAAATGTCGGCGCGCACCGTCACGTTCGGCAGCCGATTGCGGTGCCAGATGATGCCTTCCTCGAAGCCGTATTCCAGCGTGGCAATCTGCGACAACGCCACACTGCGACCGTTATCCGTCGGCACCGCGAGGCTCGGCAACAACGACAATTCAGTGCGCTCGTGCACGGTGCCGCGCAGCAGAATCTCGATCAATTCGTTGTCTTCGCGGTACTGGCTGACCGTCGAGCCGACCAGCGAACTCTGCAGGAATTTCGCCAGATTGGCCGTGCTCACACCGAGGGCGCGGGCGCGATCCTGGTCGATATTCAGGTAGACGACTTTGCTCGGCTCCTCCCAGTCCAGATGCACGTTGACCACGTGCGGATTCTCGCGAACCTTTGCCGCCACTTTGCGCGCCAACGCACGGACTTCTTCGATGTGCTCGCCAGTGACGCGGAACTGCACCGGATAGCCAACCGGCGGTCCGTTTTCCAAACGGGTGACCCGCGAACGCAGGGCCGGGAACTGTTCGTTGAGGGTTTCGATCAACCAGCTGCGCAGCGCTTCACGCTCTTCGATGGTTTTTGCCAACACCACGAACTGGGCAAAACTCGCCGCCGGCAGTTGCTGATCCAGCGGCAGGTAAAAACGCGGCGAGCCGGTACCGACGTAGGCCACGTAATTGTCGATGCCGGCGTGCTCCTTGAGCAGCGCTTCGAGGCGTTTGACTTCGCTGGTGGTATTGGCCAGCGAAACGCCTTCGGCCAGTTTCAGATCGACCATCAACTCCAGCCGGTTCGAAGCCGGGAAGAACTGCTGCGGGACGAATCGGAACAGCATCACCGAGGCAATGAACAGGCCCACGGTCAGCACGATCACCGTCTTGCGATGGGCCACGCACCACTCCACCAGACGCCGGACGCGCTGATAAAACGGCGTCGCATAGGGGTCCGGCTGACCATCGCCTGTGCCGTGTTTCGCCGCATGAATTTTCGCCAGATCCGGCAGGAGCTTTTCCCCCAGATACGGCACGAACATGACCGCCGCCACCCATGAAGCGAGCAAGGCAATGGTCACCACTTGGAAAATCGAGCGGGTGTATTCGCCGGTGCCGGACTGCGCAGTGGCAATCGGCAGGAAGCCGGCGGCGGTGATCAACGTGCCAGTGAGCATCGGGAATGCAGTGCTGGTCCAGGCATAACTCGCCGCGCGAATGCGGTCGAAACCCTGCTCCATTTTGATCGCCATCATTTCCACGGCAATGATCGCGTCGTCCACCAGCAGACCCAGCGCCAGCACCAGCGCACCGAGGGAAATCTTGTGCAGGCCGATGCCGAGGTAATACATGCAGGCGAAGGTCATCGCCAGCACCAGCGGAATGGTCAGCGCGACGACCATGCCAGTGCGCACACCGAGAGAGAAGAAGCTTACCAGCAAGACGATCGCCAGTGCCTCGACCAACACCTGGACGAACTCGCCGACGCCGGTTTTTACCGCTGCCGGCTGATCGGACACCTTGCGCAACTGCATGCCGGCCGGGAGGTTTTTCTGGATCCGCGAGAACTCGCCCTCCAGCGCCTTGCCCAGCACCAGAATGTCGCCGCCATCCTTCATCGCCACGGCCAGACCGATCGCATCATCGCCCATGAAACGCATGCGCGGCGCCGGTGGGTCGCTGAAACCGCGACGCACATCGGCGATATCGGAGATACGGAAGGTACGATCGGCGACGCGGATCGGAAAGTTCTTTATCTCATCGACTGTCTGAAAATTCCCCGAGACACGTAGCTGCAAGCGCTCGCTGCCGGTTTCAAAGAACCCCGCCGTGGACACCGCATTCTGTTCCTCCAGTGCCTGCTGCACCGCCGCCAGCGGCAAGCCAAGGGTGGCGAGTTTGACGTTGGACAGCTCGACCCAGATTTTCTCGTCCTGCAACCCAAGCAGTTCGACCTTGCCGACGTCCTTGACCCGTTGCAGCTGAATCTGGATGCGGTCGGCGTAATCCTTGAGCACGGCGTAGTCGAAACCGTCACCGGTCAACGCATAGATATTGCCGAAGGTGGTGCCGAACTCATCGTTAAAGAACGGCCCCTGAATTCCCGGCGGCAAGGTCTGGCGGATATCGCCGACCTTCTTGCGCAACTGATACCAGAGATCGGGGATTTGCTTGGAGTGCATCGAGTCGCGGGCGATGAAGGTCACCTGGGATTCACCGGGGCGGGAGAACGACATGATGCGTTCGTACTCGCCGGTTTCCATCAGTTTCTTTTCGATCCGTTCAGTAACCTGGCGCGAGACCTCCTGCGCGGTCGCGCCGGGCCAGCGGGTCTGAATGACCATCGCCTTGAAAGTGAACGGCGGGTCTTCACTCTGGCCGAGTTTGGTGTAGGACAACGCGCCGACAACGGCGAGCAAAAGCATCAGGAACAGTACGATCTGGCGATTACGCAACGCCCATTCGGAGAGGTTGAAGCGCATCGGGGCTTACTCCTTGTTCGCCAGATTGACCACACGGTTGGAGCGATCCACCGGCCGCACCTGCTGGCCGTCGAGCAGCACATGAACGCCGGCAGCCACTACCCAGTCGCTGGCATTGAGCCCCTCGAGCACCGCCACGCTTTTCTCGCCGAACGGACCGACCCGCACCGGGGTTTTCTTCAACGTGTTGTTGCCGTTGACCACCCAGACGTAGGTCGCGCCGTTTTCAGCGGTCAGCGCAGAAAGCGGTATCGACAGCGAGACACTGTTAGCCGATTGCACAAACACCCGTGCGCTCTGCCCCAGTTCAGCCGGCACTTTGCCGCTGGTGAACGAGATACGCGCGGCGAAGGTGCGCGAGCGCGGATCGGCGGACGGCGACAACTCGCGGATCTGCCCGGCGAAGCGTTGATTTTGCTGTGCCCACAATTCCACGGTAACCGGCTGACCAACCTTGAAGCGGCCGAAGCTTTGCTCCGGCAGGCTGATCAACACTTCGCGCTCACCATCGGTGGCGAGGGTGAACACGGTCTGCCCGGCAGCGACCACCTGACCGACTTCCACCGAACGCTTGGCCACCACACCGTCCTGTGGCGCACGCAGCACCGCGTAACTGGCCTGGTTGGTCGAAACGTTGAATTCAGCTTTGATTTGTTTAAGGCGGGCTTCGCCGGAGCGATATAGATTTTCGGCGTTGTCATAGGCCGAGCGGCTGACCATCTGCCGATCCATCAGGGTTTTATAGCGATCCCGTTCGGCGCGGACCAGGTTCAGATTGGCCTCGGCGGCGGCGACCTGCGCGCGGGTAGCTTCCAGTTGCAGGCGCACATCCTGCGGATCGAGTTCGGCCAGAGGCTGATCGGCTTTGACGCGCTGGCCTTCGTCGACCAGTCGTCGGCTGACTTTGCCGCCGATGCGGAACGCCAGATCAGGCTCATAGCGGGCTCGCACCTCGCCCGGATAACTTTCCATCGCCTGCGCCGAAGGCTCGGGTTGCACCACCATGGCCGGGCGCACGGTGACTTTCGTCACCTCCTCCTGACCGCACGCCGATAACAGGAACGCCAGACTGACTGGCACGGCAAAGGACAACGCATGGCGGAACATGGTGACGGACCTTTCGCGAATGAGGCTTGGAATATTTATACTGGCGGGTATGGTATTAATAGCAAACTCACCAGTCCAGTATTAAAAGCGAAGAATGTCGAACAATCTTTCAGCTCCAAACGGCCCGGGCCGCCCCAAGGATCTGGTCAAGCGCCAGGCGATCCTGGATGCGGCGAAAACCCTGTTTCTCTGCCATGGCTACGCCAACACCAGCATGGACGCGGTGGCCAGCGAGGCGGGCGTGTCGAAGCTGACGGTCTACAGCCATTTCAACGACAAGGAGACGCTGTTCTCCGCCGCCGTCGTCGCCAAATGCGAGGAACAATTGCCGCCGCTGTTCTTCGAATTGCCGGACGGCATCGCGGTGGAAAATGTATTGCTGAACATTGCCCGGGGCTTTCACCAACTGATCAACAGCGATGAATCAGTGAACCTGCACCGCCTGATCATGGCGCTGGGCAGTCAGGATCCGAAGCTGTCGCTGATCTTCTTCGAGGCCGGCCCAGAGCGCGTGGTCAACGGCATGGAAGGTCTGCTGGCGAAAATCCATGCAACCGGCGCGCTGAGCATCGACCAGCCACGCAACGCCGCCGAGCACTTCTTCTGCCTGATCAAAGGGGCGGGGAATTTTCGTTTGTTGTATGGCTGCGGCGAGCCGCTGACTGGAGAAGCAGCGGAGCGGCATGTGCGGGAGGTGGTGGGGTTGTTTATGAGGGCTTACAAACCCTGACAGTTTTGCGGTGCTTGTGCAGACCGCTTCGCGAGCAGGCTCGCTCCCACACTGGAATGCATTTCCTACTGTGGGAGCGAGCCTGCTCGCGAATGGGGCGACGCGGTCTCAGGGCTTCAGCGCTTTCTTCGGATAAATGTCATACCGGCTCGATTTGCCATCCAGCGCATGGCTCGGTTTCGGCCCTTCGATGCACGGCGCCTTGCGCGGGCGTTTGACTACCACCCGATGCGTGGCCAGGGCCAGTGCGGCTTCGAGCAAGGCCGGGGCATCCGGGTCATCGCCCACAAGCGGGCGGAACAGGCGCATCTCTTTTTTCACCAGCGCGGTTTTCTCACGATGCGGGAACATCGGGTCGAGATAGATCACCTGCGGCGGCTCCCCTTCCCAACTGCGCATCACTTCGATGGAGTTGCCCTTGAGCAATTTCATCCGCGCCACGATCGGCGACACGTCGAAATCTTCTGCCGCCCGCGCCAAGCCGTCCTCAAGCAGTGCGCCGATCAGCGGCTGACGCTCGATCAGGCTCATTTCACAACCGAGACTGGCCAGCACAAATGCATCCTTGCCCAAGCCCGCCGTGGCATCCAGCACGCGCGGGCGCACGCCTTGGGCGATGCCGACAGCCTTGGCAATCATCTGGCCGCTGCCGCCGCCATACAAACGACGATGCGCCGCGCCGCCTTCGACGAAGTCGACCCGCACCGGTCCAGGCGCATCCGGGCCAAGCTGCTGCAACTGCAAACCCTGCTCGCCGACCTGCAAGACGAACTCGCCGTCCGCCTCGCCGAGCGGCAGGCCGAGACGTTCGGCCCAGTGTGCGGCTTGTGCTTGAAACGTCGGGGCGAGGGCCTGGACATGGATGCGGCAGGCCGCGGGTGACTCGATCATGAAAAAACGCTCAAAAAAGTTAAGGATCGACAAAAACCGCCGATAAACCATTCAACGCGCATTTTGCCAGAGCTGAGCGTCAACCGAAAAAAATGTCAGGCATTCTTCCCACATCGATTGGCTACGTTTCGCCCCATGGCGACTTCAGCCGTCATAACACTCAAGCACTGAGCGGCGTCAGTCACCTGTGGCAGGATTTCTTTGCCCAGGCCCTGGCCGAACAGACGAGTGAAGTGGTGCCTGCCTGTGGCACGTTTCCACCGGTTGACCTGAACAGCCCGGAAGAACCGACCGTTGGCAGCGAGCTGCACGCGCACATCGTCAGCCAGCGTGAGTGCGACGTGGTTGAAACCCAGGTTCGCCCGCCGGAGCCACTGTTCCTGCCGATCGCCGAGTTCGAAATGGAGCTGCTGGACAAGCCGTTCCCACCGTTCCCGCCGGAAGAGCTCAAAGCCCAGCAAGAGCAACAGGATTTCGACAGCAGCTGGGTACGCCCGATTGTGATCAACAATGGCCAGCCAGTGCCGGAGCCAGGCCCTGCGCCGCAGAAACGTCCGCTGTACCTGCCGATTGCCGAGTTCGATCTGGACTTGCTGCAGAAGCCTTACCCGCCGTTCCCGCCGGAAGAAATCGTCGAGCAGCAGAAAGCTCTGGACTTCGATAATGGCTGGGCTCGGCCGATCGTTCTGCAGAACCTGCGCCTCGCTGCCTGATTCTCAGCGACACACGCTCCAGCGCCCGACATCGACATGAAAGTGATTGCGATGGGCGGCGTTGTAGTCCGGACTCAACACCACACTGAATGACTCACAGGCGCCGTCGCGCAGTTGGCGGAGAAACTCTGCGTCCTGGTTTTGCTTGGGCCAATCCCTGAGCACGCTGATCGTGCGTCCGCCGGCCAGACGGAAACCGGCAATGTCCAGCGCGTCGGCACTGGCATGTCGACTGAGGGCACCGCTCTCACGGTTGTAGACATTGCGACAGGCAAAGCTGCCGAGGTGATCGACACGCGCGATCTTCTGGCCATAAGCCGATTGCGCGGCCGGTTGCAGGGTGTGGTGTTCGAACATCGCGTAGGCCACCGCCAGCGGGCAACTGGCAATGAAACTGCTGCTCAGCGCCACTCCACCGCCCTGCACCCGCAGAGCACCGACCAGCGGACACTTGGCGCCGGGGCTGTCGGCCTGGGGGCTGACGCGCAGATCCGAGCTGCTCAATGCCTGTGCGCAAAGCTCGGGATCACTGCGCAGGCGCATGAGTTTGTAACCGGTCAGCCAGTTGGGCGCGGCTTTTATGTCCAATGGCGCCCACGGGTTCCACTGCGGCGGCACGTCCAGCCAGCCACGCCAGACACTCACCGCGCCACCAGCGATCGCGAGCAACACCCCCCAGAACAGCCAACGTCCCATGCTCAGCCCTTGAAGAATTGGTTGGCCCTGGCGTACGGCATCGACTGCGACGTAAAGCCAAACGTGCCGCACTGGTGGATTTCTTCAGCCGCGCGGAAGAACTCGCCGAACGCCGCCAGCGCCAGTGCCGACCCGGTGCTGATCCGCCGGACGCCCAGTTCCTCGAGCTGTTGCACGGTCAGTTTCAAACCGCCAGACATCAACACATTGACCGGTTTCGGCGCCACCGCTTGCACCACTGCGCGCACTTCTTCGGCGCTGCGCAAACCCGGCGCATAGAGCACGTCGGCACCCGCTTCGGCGAATGCCTGCAAGCGGCGAATGGTGTCGTCAAGATCGGGGTTGCCGTGCAGGTAATTTTCCGCGCGAGCGGTGAGGACGAAAGGAAACGGCAGGGTGCGCACCGCCGCGACAGCGGCTTCAATCCGTGCAACGGCGTGTTCGAAGCAATAGATCGGCGCGTCCGGACGTCCCGTAGCGTCTTCGATCGACCCGCCCACCGCGCCCGCTTCGGCGGCGCGCAGAAGACTCTGCGCAGACTCGACCGGGTCATCGGCAAAGCCGTTTTCCAGATCCACCGCCACCGGCAGATCCGTCGCCGCGACAATCGCGCGGACATTGGCCAGGGTCTCGTCGAGACTCAACGCGCCATCAGGCTTGCCTTGGGAAAACGCGTAACCGGCGCTGGTGGTTGCCAAGGCCTGATAGCCGAGACCGGCGAGCATCTTCGCCGAGCCGGCATCCCACGGATTGGGGATGACGAAGATCCCCTGGCGATCATGCAGGGCCTTGAAGGCTTGGGCTTTGAGTCGTTGCTGTTGACTGACTTGGACGTTCATCGACGGCCTCCCGGACAGAAAAAACCCGCCTCAGAGCAAGCCAAGCTGCTCGGCGGCGGGTTCCCTGTATAGCTCAGGCAGAGCGGGCAAGCCAGGCAAACGTTGCATCAGTTGGGCGTGAAAACGCTGCGCCAGTTTCGCTGCCAACAGGTTGTCAGCGGTGTGCAGAAAGACGTAGGGCGTGCGCCCCTCTTCGATCCATTCAGCAATCTTCGCCACCCACGGCACGAGAAACGCATCGTTGGCCTCAAGCTCGGGATGGCCAATGAAGCGCACCTGCGGAAACTGCGTGAACGCCGCCGGACGGGTCGGCACTCGCGGCTTTTTCGACTGCGCGTGGATCACCGAGGACTCGGTCGACAAGCAGCTGAACAGCGCGCGCGGGTCGAGACAGATGCGCTCGACACCGCGATCCAGCAACAGACGATTGAGCAGACGCTCGCTCTCGCCCTTGGCGAAGAACTGTTCATTGCGCACCTCGACCGCAAGCGGGCAATCCAGTGCATCGATAAACGCCGCGAGCTCCGGCAGACGCTGCGGCGTGAAGCTTTTCGACAGTTGCAGCCACAGCGGCGAAACACGTTCGCCTAACGGCTTGAGTAATTGCACGAAGGTTTCGGCAGCGGTCAGTTGCTCGCGCAAGTCGCCGCTGTGGCTGATGTCGCCGGGGAATTTGGCAGTGAAGCGAAAGTGCGCCGGCATGATCTCGGCCCAGCGTTGCACAGTGGCTGGCGACGGGCTGGCGTAGAAGGTGGTGTTGCCTTCGACGGCGTTGAACACCTGGCAGTAGAGAGCGAGAAAGTCGGAGGTTTTTGCGTCTACCGGATACAGATACTCGCGCCAGGCATTTTCGCTCCAGGACGGGCAACCGAGGTAGTAAGGCAGATCCATCAGATATACAGATCGAGGCCCAGCACGTCTGCGTCCCAATCGACAAAACCGGCGGTGCTCAGGTAGCTGGCCAGGGCCATGGCTACGCTTTTCTTCATCGCGCGGTGGTAGATCATGTCTTGCTGACGGGCAGGCAGGTTGCTCAGGCGTTGCGCGGTAGCTTGGGCAGCACGGGCGGCCAACTGCTCTTCGCTCGGGAATTCCAGCTCGCCGTCGATGATCTCGACGGACTCATCCAGCGCCGCATTGCCTTTACGCGGCTTGCGCTTGATGGGGTAGGACTGAGTGGAAACGCCGTCTATACGCATAATGTCATGCTCGGTATCAATGATGGCAATTTAGCGGCACTTGACCGACTTAGCAAACCGCCGAGTGATAACTAGAACACATAAAGCGCAAAAGGTTTTAAGCGAGGGGGCAGAAACTGACGATTGGCGATATTTGTATGTGACCGCGAACCTGTGGGAACGAGCCTGCTCGCGAAGGGTTCAGCACATTCAACACATGCATTGACTGACCAGAAGCCTTCGCGAGCAGGCTCGCTCCCACAGGAGAAAGTGTCGTATCAGCGGGCTTTGGGGGTGGCAACTTTATCGCGCAAGTAAACCGGCTGCGCGTCATCTGCCGGGATCGCCTCACCGCGCTCGCAGGCGAAACGCGCCAGGGTCAGCAGGTCTTCGGCGTGGGGCAGCATGCCGGCGTCGGAGCCGCTCAGATTGACCGCGATGCGCTCGCCGTAACCCCAACCGGTACCGGCACCGAACCAATCGCCACTGGCATCAGCGGGCAACGCGGCGACTTCCGGCGGCAACACGGCTTCGGCACCAACCAGACGCATCTCCCCCGCCGTCTCGCGGTAGCAGCCCCAATACACTTCATCCATCCGCGCATCGATCGCAGCCGCGACCCGGCTTACGCCATGTTCACGAAAGGCACGCTGGGCCAGCACGGCAAGGTTGGATACCGGCAACACCGGACGATCCAGAGCAAAGGCCAAACCCTGCACCACACCAATGGCAATGCGCACACCGGTAAACGCGCCCGGGCCACGGCCGAAAGCAATCGCGTCGACCGCTTGCAGCGTGGTGCCGGCATCGGCGAGCAATTGCTGAATCATCGGCAGCAGCTTCTGCGCATGCAGGCGCGGGATCACCTCGTAATGGCTCGTGACCTTGCCGTCATGCAGCAAGGCAACGGAGCAAGCTTCAGTCGCGGTGTCCAGGGCCAGCAAGGTGCTCATCGATGTTTCCAAAACAGGGGTGGGAAAAAAGTGCGTCAGTATAAACAACAACGGCCCGCAAGCGGGCCGTGGATGATGCAGCCGATCAGACTTTTCAGCTCAGCGCGGCCAACACCTTGGCGGTGATCGCATCGACCGAACCTACGCCTGGAATGTGGCTGTACTTTGGCTTGCCGCCGTTCTTCGCGGAAAGGTTCTGGTAGAACTCCACCAGCGGTTTGGTCTGCGAGTGGTAGACCGACAGGCGATGACGCACGGTTTCTTCAGTGTCGTCCTTGCGCTGTACCAGCTCTTCGCCGGTGATGTCGTCCTTGCCAGCCAGTTTCGGCGGGTTGTAGACGATATGGTAAACGCGGCCACTGGCTTCGTGAACACGGCGACCGGCGATGCGCTGAACGATTTCTTCGTCTTCTACAGCGATCTCGACCACGGCATCCAGCTCGACGCCGGCAGTGACCAGCGCTTCAGCCTGCGGAATGGTGCGCGGGAAGCCGTCGAACAGGAAACCGTTGGCGCAATCAGGTTGAGCGATGCGGTCCTTGACCAGCGCGATGATCAGGTCATCCGACACCAGGCCGCCGGCATCCATGATGCTCTTGGCTTGCACGCCCAGTGGAGTGCCAGCCTTGACCGCAGCACGCAGCATGTCGCCGGTGGAGATTTGCGGAATGCCGAATTTCTCGGTGATGAACTTTGCCTGAGTACCTTTACCGGCCCCGGGAGCTCCCAGCAGAATGACGCGCATCGATGTGCTCCTCAATTTTTTATATAAAAGCTTTACAAAACAAAGGATTCGCTCGTAACCGGCGGATCCTGAAAATACGGGTCGTGGCCGCACAAACGGCCAAAGGCTGATCAAGATACACAGCAGGCTGCGCCCACACAAGACGCCAAAAGTCGGAGAAACCGACGCCCGCCGTGACCTCGCGACGCGGTAACCCAAGTCGCAACCCCTACATTAACTGTCGCCTCGCGGCACTTTCCTACAGCAGGAGAAGCAGCATCCGACCCTTGTCGCGAATGCCGCCTGAGGTGCTCAGCAACCTTAGCCGGTATTGCGCAATCCGGCGGCAATCCCCGCCACAGACACCAGCAGCGCCTGTTCCACCGGGCTGCCCTGCTCGACATCCTGCTGCCGCGAACGCGCCAACAGTTCCGCCTGCAATAGATGCAGCGGGTCGAGGTAGGTGTTGCGCAAGCGGATGAATTCGAGGGTGTCCGGACTGTGCGCCAGCAGCTGCGACTGCCCGGTCAGACCGAGCACGACGGTGCATGCCTGCGACAATAGGTCGCGTAACTGCGCGCCCAATGGCAGCAGATCAGCTTCAACCAGACGCTCGTCGTAGGACTGCGCAATATCCGCATCAGCCTTGGCCAGAACCATTTCCAGCATATCGATACGGGTGCGGAAGAACGGCCATTGTTCGCGCATCTGCCCCAGCAACTCACCTTCGCCGCGCTCCAGCGCCTTGCTCAGCGCCGTCTCCCAGCCCAGCCAGGCCGGCAGCATCAATCGGGTTTGGGTCCAGCCGAAGATCCACGGGATCGCCCGCAGGCTTTCGATACCGCCGGCGCGACGTTTGGCCGGGCGACTGCCCAGAGGCAAACGTCCCAATTCCTGCTCCGGGGTCGACTGCCGGAAGTACTCAACGAATTGCGGATTTTCCCGCACCACCTGGCGGTAAGCGCTGACACCGTCCGCCGCCAATTCGTCCATCAGATGGCGCCATTCCGGAGTCGGCGGCGGCGGTGGCAGCAAGGTCGCTTCGAGCACGGCGGCCAGATACAGATTGAGGTTTTGCTCGGCGATGTCCGGCAGGCCGAATTTGAAACGAATCATTTCTCCCTGCTCGGTGGTGCGGAAACGTCCCGCCACCGAACCCGGTGGTTGCGACAGAATCGCCGCGTGCGCCGGACCGCCGCCACGCCCCACGGTGCCGCCGCGACCGTGGAACAACAGCAGCTCGACTTGCTGCTCACGGCAGATTTCCACCAGACGTTCCTGCGCCCGATATTGCGCCCACGCCGCAGCGGTGGTGCCGGCATCCTTGGCCGAGTCGGAATAGCCGATCATCACTTCCTGCGGGCCGTGCAAACGCGCGCGATAGCCCGGCAACAGCAGCAGACGTTCCATCACCGGCCCGGCGTTGTCGAGGTCGGCGAGGGTTTCGAACAGCGGCACCACGCGCATCGGCCGCAGTACGCCGGATTCCTTGAGCAGCAGTTGCACCGCGAGCACATCGGAAGCGGCGCCGGCCATGGAGATCACATAGGAGCCCAGCGACGCAGCGGGTGCGGCGGCGATTTCCTTGCAGGTGTTGAGCACTTCAGCGGTGTCCGCCGACGGTTTGAAATGCGCGGGCAGCAACGGACGACGGTTGCTCAGCTCCTCGGTAAGGAAGTCGATGCGCTGTTCTTCGTCCCAATCCTCATAGCGGCCGAGGCCGAGGTAATCGGTGATTTCTGTCATCGCCGAGCTGTGCCGGGTCGAATCCTGACGCACATCGAGGCGCACCAGGAACAGGCCGAACGTCACCGCCCGACGCAGGCAATCGAGCAACGGCCCGTCGGCGATGACGCCCATGCCGCATTCGTGCAGCGAGTTGAAACACAACTGCAAAGGCTCGAGCAGGTCGCGATTGTCGTGCAGCACATCGGCGGTTGCCGGGGTCGGCGCGGTCAACGCGGCATGCGCCCAGTTGCGTGTGGCGCGCAGGCGTTCGCGCAATTGCTTGAGCACCGCGCGATAGGGTTCGGCGCTGTCGCCGGCCTTGGCCTTCAGCGCATCGCTGGCCTGCTGCATCGACAGTTCGGCAGCGAGATGATCGACATCGCGCAGGTACAAATCAGCGGCCATCCAGCGCGCCAGCAGCAAGACTTCGCGAGTGACAGCGGCGGTGACATTGGGGTTGCCGTCACGGTCGCCGCCCATCCACGAAGCGAAGCGGATCGGCGCGGCTTCCAGCGGCAAGCGCAGGCCCGTGGCGGCGAACAGCGCCTGATCGGCCTTGCGCATATGGTTGGGGATTGCCTGCCACAACGAATGCTCGATCACCGCGAAGCCCCACTTGGCTTCATCGACCGGCGTCGGGCGGGTGCGGCGGATTTCTTCGGTGTGCCAGGCTTCGGCGATCAGCCGTTGCAGTTTGCTCTGGATCTGCTCGCGCTCGGCGCTGGTCAGGTCGCGATGATCCTGAGCGGCCAGTTGCGCGGCGATCGCGTCGTACTTCTGGATCAACGTGCGTCGCGCCACTTCGGTCGGATGCGCGGTCAGCACCAGTTCGATTTCCAGCCGCGCCAGTTGCCGGGCCAGAGATTCGGCGCTGTGCCCTTCGCTGCGCAGGCGCGCGAGCAGTTCCGGCAACACCCGCGACTCGAACGGCGCCGGTTGCGACTCCTCGCGGCGATGGATCAACTGATACTGCTCGGCAATGTTCGCCAGGTTGAGAAACTGATTGAAGGCCCGCGCGACCGGGAGCAATTCGTCTTCACTCAATTGATTGAGGCTGGCGCTCAGTTCAGCGTCCATCGAGCCGCGCCGGTCGGCCTTGGCGCCTTTGCGAATCTGCTCGATCTTGTCGAGGAACGCCTCGCCGTACTGGTCTCGAATGGTGTTGCCCAACAGCTCTCCGAGCAGGTGAACATCTTCGCGCAAGCGTGCATCAATATCGGTCATCAGCAGTTCTCCAGCGGTAATCGGGGACAGCGCAGAAACGAATGCTTTGCCAGAGAGTGCCGCTCTGCGCCGCTTCTTACAAGCAGGCGACGAATTGACTTTAAACCTTGCCGGCGAAAGCTAGTCTCAACAGTAAGCCGTACGACGGCCCGCCGCCGGCGCTGCCGGACACTCACCCAGGCCTGCCATCAGCAGGCGCTAAATGAGGTCATCATGAAAATTCGTGAACTCGCCCAGCATTGGGAAGAAAACGCCAAAGGTCGCCTGACCGACACCGGCTACACGATTCATCTGGACGTCGAAGCCGCCGCAAGGCTGGCGGCGATTGCCGAAATGTACCCCAAGCGTCACCCCGAGGAACTGCTCGGCGAGCTGATCGGCGCCGCGCTTGAGGAGTTCGAAGCGAGCCTGCCGTATGTGAAGGGTTCAACAGTGGTGGCGACGGATGAGGAAGGTGATCCGTTGTATGAAGATGTCGGCCCGACGCCGCGTTTTCTGGCGTTATCGCGGCGGCATTTGCATGATTTGTCCTCGGCTGAGAACAAACAGAAGCACTGATTCGACACACATCAAAACCGTGGGAGCGAGCCTGCTCGCGAATGCGGATTTTCATTCAGCATTTGCGCTGACTGACACATCTCATTCGCGAGCAGGCTCGCTCCCACATAGGCTGTATTCCAGTTCGCAAATTAGTTTATCAACAGACAAAATACACCCGCGCGTACCGCTCCAAAGCCCCAAAGTTCCCGCCCCAGAGCCTTGTCCAAACGGTCAATTAAATTTTTGGCGATAGGCCATCTTTTCTGAACTTTTCAAAAATGCCGCCGGTCGGAACAGGTAACCACGCCTGGAACGAGCGTTTCAATTCGCGTCTACAAGCGATGCTTTCGCCTCCTCTGCCAGGATGGATTCAGTTGTATTTTCAGGAGATGCCTAATGGAGTTGAAGACCATGAAAACCCAAACCTCGTTTTCCCACCTGCGCGGTCTGAAACTGGCCGCTCTGGCCATCGGCACCAGCTTCGTACTGGCCGGTTGCGCCGGTAACCCACCGACCGAGCAGTACGCCGTGACCCAATCGGCTGTGAACAGCGCCGTCAGCGCTGGCGGTACCGAATTCGCTGCGGTGGAAATGAAGCAGGCTCAGGACAAACTGAAACAAGCTGAAATCGCCATGCACGACAAGAAGTATGACGAGGCCCGTCGCCTGTCCGAACAGGCTGAATGGGACGCTCGCGTCGCTGAACGCAAGGCTCAGGCCGCCAAGGCCGAACAGGCTGTGAAGGATTCCCAGAAAGGTGTTCAGGAACTGCGTCAGGAAAGCCAGCGCACTGTGCAGTAAGCGCGCATCCCGACCGCAAAGCTGAAACTCTTACCGATAGAAAGGACGAAAAATTATGCGTAAGCAACTGATGATTCCCGCTCTTCTGGCCGCAAGCGTTGCACTGGCTGCCTGCTCCACCCCGCCTAACCCGAACCTGGAACAGGCGCGCACCAACTACGCCGGCCTGCAGGCCAACCCACAGGCGAGCAAAGTCGCGGCACTGGAAACCAAAGACGCCAGCGATTACCTGGACAAGGCTGACAAGGCCTATCTGGACAAAGAAGACGCAGCCAAGGTTGACCAACTGGCTTACCTGACCAACCAGCGCGTGGAAGTGGCCAAGCAGACCATCGCGCTGCGCACCGCTGAAAACAACCTGAAAAACGCCGCTGCGCAACGCGCCCAGGCTCGTCTGGATGCCCGTGACCAGCAGATCAAACAGCTGCAGGACAGCCTCAACGCCAAGCAGACCGATCGCGGTACGCTGGTGACTTTCGGTGACGTGCTGTTCGCCACCAACAAGGCTGATCTGAAATCCAGCGGTCTGGTGAACATCAACAAACTGGCGCAATTCCTCCAGGAAAACCCGGATCGCAAAGTGATCGTCGAGGGTTACACCGACAGCACTGGCACCGCGAGCTACAACCAGTCGCTGTCCGAGCGTCGCGCGACTTCCGTGCAGATGGCCCTGATCAAGATGGGCGTCGACCCTTCGCGCATCGTCGCTCAGGGTTATGGCAAGGAATATCCGGTAGCGGATAACGGCAGCGTCTCGGGCCGTGCGATGAACCGTCGTGTGGAAGTGACCATTTCCAACGACAACCAGCCAGTAGCACCGCGTTCTTCGGTGAGCTCGAACTAAGCTTCAGCCGGTAACGCAAAAGCCCCGCCTGAGTTGATCTGGCGGGGCTTTTTTTGTGGAAGTGTGAAAGTCGGTTGACTCAATTCCCATGACCGTTTCGTCTTCCGAAGGCGAAGTCCACTGTCAACTATGACAGTGGACGAGGATCGGTACATGGAAGAGGCTGTTACCTGTCAGCCTGATCCTCACAAGGATTCCCCGATGAAACGAGCAATCATCGCAGTCGGATTTTTGTCGACACTTCTCCATGCAGCGATGAGCTGGAGCAACGCGGCAATCCCACCAGAGCCTTTGTATGATCCCGATGACATGGTCATCAGCACCGATCCCGAACTACTGACTCCCTCGATAAAACGCCCCATCACAGGCGTTCAAAAGGTATTGCTGGTGGTCGGGCACTGGTCAGGCGAACCGGGCCTGGACTCCGGAAAAATTGCTGAGCAAACTTTCTCAACGCACTGGAATTCATTGCGCTCCTACATCCTCGCTGCCTCCGGCAATAAACTGAAACTGGAAGGCACACAGATCGAGGCAGATTTCGGTCCAAAACCTGCAACATGCTCCGCTTCAGGCAGTCTCGACGCAGGACGCAAAGCGGCCCGTGCACAAAACATTGATCCCGCAGGTTTTCCATTCCTCTTTGTGGCGGTCCCCTGTGGCGGCGGCGCAATCGCTACGGTGCCGGGAAACTGGATTTGGGTTAAAGGTATGCCGGGCTCACCGCATACATGGAAGCACGAATTCGGCCACAATCTGGGATACCCACATGGCGGCACTTATACCAAATGTCCGGTGAGTAACGACGTTGTTCAGGCTCCTGAAGAGTGCAGCCCGGTCGGGTATGGTGATACTGGAGACTCGGTATCGGGTGGCGGAACACTCTATCCGGCAATCAACCGGTGGTTTTCCGGCTGGCTAGATGACTCGCAAGCCGCCGTGATCAGTAAGACAGGTCTGTACCGCCTGGGGGTATTGGGTAAGGAAGGGCCTCAACTTTACATGATCAATCGGCCCACAGAACCTCAGTTGATAGCGCTTGAGTACCGCCAGCCCACACCATTCGACGAATTTTCTCCCAACGATAATCGCGTGACCGGCGTCTGGATCAGGTACTCGTCACTGAACGGGACGGTGCGCAACGTGCAATTGGATGCCTCGCCAGAAACTGCCACAACGAACGATCCTACCCTGCAGCCAGGACGGACGCTGGAAGACGCGACGGCAAAAATCAAAATCAAAGTCTGTGCGACGGATAAGGCTGGTGCATCGCTCGCAATTGCAATAAACGGACAAGGCCTCCCATATTGCACAACGACAGTCGTGCCACCGCTGGTCATGACACCCGAGCAGAACGCTACAACAACGCTGAAACCTTTGATCACTGGAACGGCGCGACCGGGAGCAACGATCAAGGTAGCAGAAGCCGCAACCCCGGAGACTTTCTTCGCAACAGCTATCGCGGATGTACAAGGCAGGTGGTCAATAACCCCTCCTACCGATAGGCCATCAGGCCCCAATGCACTTGTGCTTCGGCAGTACTTTGGCGACAGAGTCTCGGGGCCGTCCGAGCAGCGTTTATTCAACGTTGTTGATATCGTGAATGTGCCTCCCCCGGTTATCTCCAGGCCAGTGGAAAACGCTGACTCCGGTTACAACCCTTTGCTTTCAGGCACAGCATTGCCTGGCGCCCATATTCGCGTAACCCGCGTTTACGGCCCTTACGAAATACTGGCGGAAACAGACGCTGATGCCTATGGCAAATGGTCAGTGCGAAGTGTCTGGACATTACCCTCAGGGCCTTTTTCCATGACAGCCTGGCAAAGCATTGATGGTAAGCGCTCGCCGTGGAGTGCCAATAGAACAATCAAGGTAATTGATACGCTCGAGGCGCCAGTCATAGAAACCCCACTAGAGGGTAGTGACAGTGGTCAAAACCCTCTGCTCTCCGGCAAAGCTGTTCCGCGCGCACATATCCGTGTGTCCAAGGTCTACGGCCCTTACGAGGTACTGGCGGAAACAGACGCCGATGACTATGGCAACTGGTCGGTGCGAAGTGTCTGGACTTTACCCGTCGGCCCGTTTTCCATGACTGCATGGCAAAGTATCGATGGCCATCGCTCACCTTGGAGCGCCAATCGAAAAATCACGGTAACTGACGCACCCGCAGCGCCTGTTATCGACACACCGGTGGAGGGCAGTGAAAGCGGCCAAAATCCGCTGCTCTCGGGAAAAGCGCTGCCGGGTGCCCATATCCGGGTCACCAAGGTTAACGGCCCTTACAACATACTGGCGGAAACAGATGCCGATGCTTACGGCAACTGGTCGGTGCAAAGTGTCTGGAGCTTACCCGTCGGCCCGTTTTCCATGACTGCATGGCAAAGCATTGACGGTAAGCGCTCGCCGTGGAGTGCCAATCGAAAAATCACGGTGACACCCAGCCCTTAGCTGTAAAAGCTCCTTCGTTCAAATGGAGGGGCTCTTTGTTTAGTTTCATACTGTAGCCCCTCACCCCAACCCTTCCCCGAGGGAGAGGGAGCCGATTGGGGGATGCTCTAGAGATACATCGATCTGAAAGTGCTTTATTGAATCCATAATCGACACGGTCTCTCAGGTCGATGTATGGCGGAATACACCTCGGTCAGTCCCCTCTCCCAATGGGAGAGGGGGAAAGTGATCCAGCAGAATCACTGCTCCAGCTTCTGCGGCGTCTCCTCCCCCATGCAGCGCACAGCCTTTTTCTGGCCATTGATCAACACACCGGTCAACCCTTTCTGCTCGGTATCAAACAACACCAGCACACCATCAATGCACTGCGCCACTTGCGGCGCGGGGGTCAGCGAGACTTTGTAGTCCTCGCCCGGCACCGTCTTGAGCATGGTGAATTCGCTGAGCAGCAATGCATCCTCCGGCTTGGCAAAGTGCAGGTAGCCGTAGTACCACAGCGCCCCGACGGTGCCGAGGATGCTGCAGATACCGGTGATGATCAGCGGGATGGCATTACGTTCTTCACTCATTGCGGGCTCTCATCTTCAGAATTCGGGGGCGGCGGATAGTTGGGGATTTCGCCGAGGCGGCGCAGGCCGTCGAAGTGTTCGGGATCATCAAGGTAGCGCAGCATGACCTGACGCCACACCGGGTCGCCGAAGGTTTGCACATGACCGCCACGGGTCAGCTGCAACACGCGCGGCGGCGGCGCCGCTTGATACAGGCGAATGCCGTTGGCCATCGGCACCAGCGGATCGTCGATGCTGTGGAAGATCAGCTTGGGCACGCCGGTCAGCTGCGCCATCGAGTTGATCGCGCTGTCGCCATCCGGCACCAGCCACGACAGCGGCACCTGCAACGGCCAGGTCAGCCACGAAGTGCTGAGGGCGAATTGGCCGACACTGCGATAACTGGCCGGCACACCATCCAGCACCAGGGCCTTGAGTTGTTTTTGCCGTTCCGGGTGCTGCGCCAGCCAATGCACCGACATCGCGCCGCCGAGGCTCTGCCCGAGCAGCACCAGCGGTTTGCCTTTGACCTCGGGCGCGTTGTCGAGCCAGGCGAACGCGGCGTCGATGTCCTGATAGATCGCCGGCAGGCTCGGCTTGCCCTCGGACAAACCGTAACCGCGATAGTCGACCAGCAGTACCTGATAGCCATTCTTCGGCAACCACCAGCTGCCGCCCAGATGCATCGGCAGATTGCCGCCGTTTCCGTGCAGATGCAGGACCGTGCCTTTGACCTCGACGCCTGGTTTGGCCGGTAGCCACCAGGCGTTGAGCTTCAAGCCATCAGCGGTGATCAGAGTGACAGTGCGGTATTCGAGTTTGGCTTTGTCCGGGGTGAAGATCTGGCCCGGTTCAGGGTAGAACAGCAGCGAACTGCAACCGCCGAGGGTCAAGAGCAGGCAAAGGATGCCGAGGATTCTCATCCGGTGAAACCTCGCAAAGAAGAGAACTGAACACAAATCAAACCTGTGGGAGCGAGCCTGCTCGCGAAAGCGGTGTATCAGCCGACATCAATGTTGAAGGTGAAATCGCATTCGCGAGCAGGCTCGCTCCCACAAGGGGTTCGGTGGTGGGTCTAGAGGATATTGGAGTAATCCGCCTCAATCCGGTCCAGGCTCAAATGGTTGAGGAAGTTGGAGAAACACATCCACGCCGACAACGCATTCAAGTCACGGAACTGATCCGGTAGATATTTCGGCGGCACCACCAGCCCTTCATCCACCAGTTGCCGCAAGGTTCGCATGTCTTCCAGTGTGGTCTTGCCACAGAACAACAGCGGAATCTGCTCGAGCTTGCCCTTGCGCACGGCCAACTGAATGTAGTTGTAAACCATGATGAAGCCCTTGAGGTAGGACAAGTCTTTGGTGAATGGCAGACCGGTGGGCGTCGAGCCACGGAACACCCGGCTGGCATTGCCGTAGCTTTCGGCCATCTCGAAACCCTGCTCGCGGAAGAATTCGTAAATCTGCAAAAAGTCGGCGCCCTCCTCGACCATATGAATCGCACGGGTGCGGTTGGTCAGTTTGCGCAGGCGACTCGGGTAAGAAGCGAAGGTGATGATTTCCATCAGGATCGCCAGCCCTTCCTGGGTGACCGTTGACGAGGGCGGGCCTTTGGACAGGAAAGTGCAGATAGGCTGGTTCAAGCCATTGAGCGTAGTGCCGACGTGCACCAGACCTTCGTGGACTTCCAGTGCGCGCACGTCGCGGTCGTTGAACAGCGCATCCGTGCGGATCTTGATGTAGTCGGCGCCCGCCGCGGCGTCGGCGACGATGCCGTCGGACTCGAACACGCGAATGGTTTCTTCGGCCTCACCGAATACCTTGTTCAGTCGGGTTTGCAGCAGGTGCACCGCGTCTTTGGCGGTAAGGATCTTCGGCTCGTCCTTCAGATCGCCGCGCCCGTCGATGTTATTCAGGTAGTCGGACATCATCAGGCCGAGGTCGGCCAATGTCGGGTCACCGGCGTGGAAGGCATCGGACGCCGCGCCGTACAGCTCCTGCGAGATCAGTCCGAAGTCCTCGGTGCCACGCGCTTCGAGCATGCGCACCACCATGCGGTATTCCTTGCACATGCGCCGCATGATCTGCCCGACCGGGTTGAATTGGCCGAGCTGGCGGGTGATGTCGCGCTCGATGTTCTGGAATTCCAGTTTGACCTGGCTCGAATCGAACGACAGCGGGCGGTTGAGGTAGTAGTCGCGATCCACCGCCGGCATTTCCTTGCCTTTGGCCTTGAGAAAACCCTTGCGCACGTTGTCGTCCCACTTGACCGCATCGAGCACGCGGATCGGCGTCTGCGCCAGCACAATGCGATCGGACAACATGCGTATCGTCTGCTGGTAATCGTCCACCCGAAACTCCTGTAGAAAACGTGACGTGCTGAAACTCAGACTCTTGATCGTTCCCACGCTCTGCGTGGGAATGTAGCCCGGGACGCTCCGCGTCCCTTTTTGCTG
The DNA here is from genome assembly GCF_054668485.1 of Pseudomonas sp. S2_A05. Classification (NCBI taxonomy): domain Bacteria; kingdom Pseudomonadati; phylum Pseudomonadota; class Gammaproteobacteria; order Pseudomonadales; family Pseudomonadaceae; genus Pseudomonas; species Pseudomonas sp. S2_A05. Next base: position 5,943,342 of record NZ_CP162775.1, on the reverse strand, counting down.
CGTGACGCAGAGCGTCACAGGATGCATTCCCACGCGGAGCGAGGGAACGATCATCAACGGCTCGCTCCCGCAGGGTGTAGCGTGAAATGCTAGACCGACGCCAGCACCAGGTGCATATACCGCGTCAGAATCCCGAGCATGTCCTCTTCGGCCAGAGGCTCGGCGTCATTGAGCAGGCCCTGATATTCCATCCGGCCGATAATCGCCGTCAACACCTTGGCATCCTGCTGTGGTTCGCGCGAGCCCAGTACCTGGAACAACTGGCAGGTGCCCTGCAACAGAATCTGCTGATGGGAGCGCACCAGAATGGCCAGACGCGGATTGAGCAGCGCTTCCTGACGGAACGCCTGCTCGGCCATCAGATGCTCGCGGCGGTTGATCAGTTGCCGGTGCACGTAATCGGCCATCAGCCGCGCGATGTCATCGGCCAGTTGCGAGCGCGACTCCGGGCTGCCGTCGGCGCTGACCACCATTTCGCGCAGCAGACCTTCGTTATTGATCCACAACTTGGCCATGTACGCCGCGCTGCGTTCAACGTATTGGGCGAAGGTATCGGTGAGCAGGTCATCGATGTCCTTGAAATAATACGTGGTCGCCGACAGCGGCACACCGGCCTCCGCCGCGACCGCACGATGGCGCACGGCTCGCACGCCGTCGCGCACGACAATGCGCATCGCTGCGTCGAGAATGTCCTGGCGACGCTGCTCACTGCCCTGTCGGCTGGCCTTGCGGCCCTGGTACTGAACACTTTCAGCGACCGCAGTGGCGATACCCGCTGCACCTTCTTGAGCTATTGCACCCATCACGACAGCACTTCCTCTGCTATTTGCAAATTAACCAATTGATACATTTGTACCAGACAGGCAATAAAAAGCCGCCTGTTTTAGGCGGCTTTTCAACTGAAACGTTTACGCTTGCGGTCGCATGTGCGGGAACAGGATCACATCACGGATCGACGGCGAGTTGGTCAGCAACATCACCAGACGATCGATGCCGATACCTTCACCGGCTGTTGGCGGCATGCCGTACTCCAGCGCACGGACGAAGTCGGCGTCGTAGTGCATGGCTTCGTCGTCACCGGCGTCCTTGTCGGCCACCTGCGCCATGAAGCGCTCGGCCTGGTCTTCGGCGTCGTTCAGCTCGGAGTAGGCGTTGGCGATTTCACGACCACCGATGAACAGCTCGAAGCGGTCGGTGACGTTCGGGTTCTCGTCATTGCGACGGGCCAGCGGCGACACTTCGAACGGGTACTGAGTGATGAAGTGCGGCTGCTCCAGCTTGTGCTCGACCAGCTCTTCGAAAATCATCACCTGCAATTTGCCCAGACCTTCGAAGCCCAGCACCTTGGCGCCGGCCTTCTTGGCGATGGCGCGAGCCTTGTCGATGTCGTTCAGATCATCGGCAGTCAGCTCAGGGTTGTACTTGAGGATCGAGTCGAACACCGACAGCCGCACGAACGGCTCGCCGAAGTGGAACACCTTGTCGCCGTACGGCACGTCGGTGCTGCCCAGCACCAGCTGCGCCAGCTCGCGGAACAATTCCTCGGTGAGGTCCATGTTGTCTTCGTAATCGGCGTACGCCTGATAGAACTCCAACATGGTGAATTCAGGGTTGTGACGAGTCGAAACGCCTTCGTTACGGAAGTTACGGTTGATCTCGAAGACTTTCTCGAAACCACCGACCACCAGACGCTTCAGATACAGCTCTGGCGCGATACGCAGGAACATTTCCATGTCCAGCGCGTTGTGGTGAGTTTCGAACGGCTTGGCCGCAGCGCCGCCGGGAATGGTCTGCAGCATCGGTGTTTCGACTTCGAGGAAGTCGCGCTTCATCAGGAAGCTGCGGATGTGCGCGATCACTTGCGAACGCACGCGGAAGGTCTGGCGCACGTCTTCGTTGACGATCAGGTCGACGTAACGCTGACGGTAGCGCTGTTCGGTGTCGGTCAGGCCGTGGTGCTTGTCCGGCAGCGGACGCAGCGACTTGGTCAGCAGACGCACGTTGGTCATTTCAACGTACAGGTCGCCCTTGCCGGAACGCGCCAGGGTGCCTTCGGCAGCAATGATGTCGCCCATGTCCCAGGTTTTCACCGCAGCCAGGGTTTCTTCGGACAGCGTCTTGCGGTTGACGTAGACCTGGATGCGCCCGGTCATGTCCTGGATCACCATGAACGAGCCACGGTTGAGCATGATGCGACCGGCAACCTTGACCGGGATTGCAGCCTCTGCCAGCTCTTCCTTGGTCTTGTCCGCGTACTGTTTCTGCAAGGCATCGCAGTAGTTGTCGCGGCGGAAGTCGTTCGGGAAGGCATTGCCCTTGGCGCGCTCGGCAGCAAGCTTTTCCTTGCGCAGGGCGATCAGGGAGTTTTCTTCCTGTTGCAGGGCTTGCGGGTCGAGTTGTAGGTCGCTCATGTCTTTAAGTATTCCATCAGGTTCGTTGCCCCCAGCCTTCGGCTGGGGATCGCGGGCGAGCCCGCTCCCACAGAGGGTGTTACAGGCCGGATTTCAGGCTCGCTTCCAGGTACTCATCGATGTCGCCATCGAGCACCTTGTCGCAATCGCTGCGTTCGATGTTGGTACGCAGATCCTTGATCCGCGAGGCATCGAGCACGTAAGAGCGGATCTGGTGACCCCAGCCGATATCGGACTTGGTGTCTTCCAGCGCCTGCGAGGCCGCATTGCGCTTCTGCATTTCCTGCTCGTACAACTTGGCCCGCAGCATTTTCATGGCGGTGTCCTTGTTGGCGTGCTGGGAACGTTCGTTCTGGCAGCTGACCACGGTGTTGGTCGGTACGTGGGTGATACGTACGGCCGAGTCGGTGGTGTTTACGTGCTGACCACCGGCACCGGAGGAACGATAGGTGTCGATCCGCAGGTCTGCCGGGTTGATTTCGATTTCCACCTTGTCATCGATCTCTGGCGAGACGAAAACAGCGGAGAACGAGGTATGGCGACGGTTGCCGGAGTCGAACGGGCTCTTGCGCACCAGACGGTGCACGCCGATCTCGGTACGCAGCCAGCCAAAGGCGTATTCGCCCTTGATGTGCACGGTCGCGCCCTTGATCCCGGCGACTTCACCGGCGGACAGTTCCATGATGGTTGCGTCGAAACCGCGTTTGTCAGCCCAGCGCAGGTACATGCGCAGCAGGATGTTGGCCCAGTCCTGCGCTTCAGTACCGCCGGAACCGGCCTGGATGTCCAGGTAGGCGTTGTTCGGGTCCATTTCATGGCTGAACATGCGGCGGAATTCCAGCTTGGCCAGATTTTCCTCGAGACGGGCCAGCTCGGCGACGACATCGCCCACTGCGCCTTCGTCGTTCTCTTCGACGGCCATGTCCAGCAGGTCGCGGCAATCGGCCAGACCGCCGTTCAGTTCGTCGAGCGTGTCGACGATCTGCGCCAGCGCGGCACGCTCGCGGCCCAGCTCCTGGGCGTATTCAGGTTTGTTCCAGACACTCGGATCTTCAAGCTCGCGATTGACCTCGGTCAGACGCTCATGCTTTTGATCGTAGTCAAAGATACCCCCGAATAGTTTCGGAGCGCTCGGACAGGTCCTTGATGGTGTTCAGGATCGGGTTGATTTCCATGACGGGCAGCACTCGTTGGCGAACTTTTGAAAGCCGGCGAGTATAACGTAAACAGGCTGTCGCGGCAGCCCGTCTGGCGGTGAATGGGCCGAGATTGCTGCCCTCACCCTAACCCTCTCCCGGAGGGAGAGGGGACCGATCGGGGGATATTTGAAACATACGCAGAATAGAATGGCTTCACCGAATCCGTGATCGCCAAGCCTGAAGATCCATAATCGCTGCGATCTCTCAGGTCGATGTCTGGCCCGAGACACCTCGGTCGGCCCCCTCTCCCTCCGGGAGAGGGCTGGGGTGAGGGCAACGGCCGTTACTCGATCCCGACCTGATTGCGCCCATTGTTCTTGGCCAGATACAAGCCGCGATCCGCCGCCGAAATCAGCAGCCGGCAATCACTGCCCGCCTGCGGCACCATGGTCGCCAGACCAATGCTGATGGTCAGACTGGAGCCCTCGGCCGGCGTGTTATGCGGAATTTTCAGCGCCGCCACGGTCTGGCGCAGTTTCTCGGCCAACAGCCGCGCGCCGCCCGGCGAAGTGTTCGGCAGCACCAGCACAAACTCCTCGCCGCCGTAACGCGCCGGCAGGTCCGACGGTCGCGCACTGGCCTCGCGGATCGCCGTGGCGACCTTGCGCAAGGCTTCGTCGCCTTCAACGTGGCCAAAACTGTCGTTGTACGACTTGAAGTAATCGACGTCGATCATCAGCAATGACAGCTGCGTCTGATCACGCAGCGAACGGCGCCACTCCAGTTCCAGGTACTCGTCGAAGTGCCGTCGGTTGGACAGCCCGGTCAGGCCATCGGAGTTCATCAGCCGTTGCAGCACCAGATTGGTGTCGAGCAATTGCTGCTGGCTGACCCGCAACGCTCGGTACGCGGCGTCGCGTTGCAGCAATGTCATGTAGGACCGCGAGTGGTAGCGAATGCGCGCGACCAGTTCGATGGTGTCCGGCAGTTTCACAAGATAGTCGTTGGCGCCAGCGGAGAACGCCGCGCTTTTGATCAGCGGGTCTTCCTTGGTCGAGAGAACGATGATCGGGATGTCCTTGGTCGCCGGATGATTGCGGTATTCGCGCACCAGGCTCAGGCCATCGAGGCCGGGCATCACCAGGTCCTGGAGAATCACCGTCGGTTTGATCCGCACCGCCTGGGCGATGGCCTGCTGCGGGTCGGAGCAGAAGTGGAAGTCGATGTTTTCCTGATTCGACAGCCCACGGCGCACCGCTTCGCCGATCATCGCCTGATCATCCACCAACAACACCATGGCGGCGTTTTCGTCGGTTTTAATGTCGTCGATCTGTAAATCATTCATGAGCGGTCACCTGAGTACTGCGGGGGCCTGGATTGCCGATCAACCTGTTCATTTGGGGAAAATCTCCAGCAATCGTGGCGCTATCTTTTCCAGCGGACGGATTTCCACCGCGGCATCGATCGCCGCGGCAGCCTTGGGCATGCCGTACACCGCACTGCTGTGCTGATCCTGCGCAATGGTCAAATAACCCTGCTGGCGCATGAGCTTAAGCCCTTGCGCGCCATCGCGCCCCATCCCGGTCAATAAAACCCCGACCGCGTCACCGTTCCAGTAACTGGCAACGCTCTCGAAAAACACGTCGATCGAGGGGCGATAGATCTCGTTGACCGGTTCGGCGGTGTAGGCCAGCGTGCCGTTTTTCAACAGGCGAATATGGTGATTGGTCCCGGCCAGCAGCACCGCGCCACTTTGCGGCGGCTCGCCTTCACGGGCCAGACGCACATCGAGGCCGCTGGCGCTGGCCAGCCATTCGGCCATGCCGGCGGCGAACACCTGATCGACATGCTGCACCAGCACGATCGCGGCGGAAAAATCCTTCGGCAGGCCTTTGAGCAACACTTCCAGCGCCGCCGGCCCACCGGCAGACGAACCGATCGCCACCAGCCGCTGACGTGACGGCGAACTGCGCGGCGAACTCGGCGCCGGGCGCGAACGTGGCGCCTTGTCGCCGATCAGCCAGCCGATGTTGAGGATCTTGCGCAACAACGGCGCCGCCGCTTCCTGGGCATTGCCGGCGCCGATCGCCGGCGTGTCGACCACGTCCAGCGCGCCGTGGCCCATGGCCTCGAACACGCGGTGCACGTTCTGCTGGCGGTCGACGGTGACGATGACGATCGCGCATGGGGTCTCGGCCATGATCCGCCGCGTGGCTTCGACACCGTCCATGATCGGCATGATCAGGTCCATCAGAATCAGGTCTGGCGTGCACTCGGCGCAGCGTTGCACCGCCTCGGCGCCGTTGCTGGCGACCCAGATCACCTGATGCGCCGGCTCGAAGGCCAGCGCTCGGCGCAGGGCCTCCACCGCCAGGGGCATGTCATTGACGATTGCGATCCTCATGCCCGCGCTCCCCCGATGAGCTCGACCACTGCATCGAGCAGGGCGTCGTCATGAAAACTGGCTTTGGCCAGATAATAGTCGGCGCCGGCGTCCAGTCCACGGCGGCGGTCTTCTTCGCGATCCTTGTACGACACGACCATCACCGGCAACGATTGCAAACGGTTGTCGCGGCGCAGCAGCGTAACCAGCTCGATGCCGTCCATGCGTGGCATGTCGATGTCGGTGATCAGCAGATCGAAGTTCTCCGAACGCAGCGCATTCCAGCCATCCATGCCGTCCACCGCCACCGCGACGTCATAGCCGCGATTGAGCAGCAGTTTGCGTTGCAGCTCGCGCACGGTCAGCGAATCGTCGACCACCAGCACCCGCTTGCGCGCCACTTCGGCAGCTTGATTGCCGTGGCGGGCAATGCGCTCCAGACGCCCGGTGTTGAGCAGCTTGTCTACCGAACGCAGCATGTCTTCGACATCGACGATCAGCACCACCGAACCATCATCGAGCAAGGCCCCGGCGGAAATATCCTGAACCTTGCCCAGACGCTCGTCCAGCGGCAACACCACCAGCGTGCGCTCACCCACGAAGCGCTCGACAGCCACCCCATAAATCGCCTCGCGCTCGCGGATCACCACGACTTTCAGGGTAGCGCCATCGTTCTGACTGGCCGGGCGATTGAGCAACTGGCTGGCCGCAACCAGCCCGACATGCTGGCCTTCGTGCCAGAAATGCTGGCGTCCTTCGACCTGCACGATGTCTTCGGGGGCCAGATCGCACATGCGTTCGATGTGCGCCAAGGGGAATGCGTAAGCCTCTTCGCCGACTTCCACCACGAGGCTGCGTACCACCGAAAGCGTCAACGGCACCTCCAGATGGAAACGGCTGCCCTCGCCCGCCGTCTGCTCCAGCACCACGGCCCCACGCAATTGGCGGACCATATGCTGAACAGCGTCCAGGCCGACGCCACGCCCGGACACTTCGGTAACCTTGTCGCGCAGGCTGAATCCCGGCAGAAACAGGAAGGTCAGCAGTTCTTCTTCGCTCAATTGCGCTGCGGTTTCGGCTGGGGATAACTGCCGTTCGACGATGCTGCGGCGGACTTTCTCCAGATCGACGCCACCGCCGTCATCGCTGAGTTCCAGCACCAGCAAACCGGCTTGGTGGGAGGCGCGCAGGCGAATCAGGCCTTCTTCGGGCTTGCCCTTGAGCAAGCGTTGTTCCGGGGTTTCGATGCCGTGATCGACGGCGTTGCGCAGCAGATGAGTCAGCGGTGCTTCAAGCTTTTCCAGCACGTCGCGATCGACCTGGGTTTTCTCACCTTCGATCTCCAGGCGCACTTGTTTGCCGAGGCTGCGACCGAGATCGCGAACCATGCGCGCCTGCCCGCTCAACACGTCGGCGAACGGACGCATGCGACAGGCCAGCGCGGTGTCATAGAGCACTTGTGCACGCTGGCTGGCCTGCCAGGCGAATTCGTCGAGTTCGGCGTTTTTCTCGCTGAGCAATTGCTGCGACTCGGCGAGCAAGCGCCGCGCATCTTCCAGTGACTCGAGCGCTTCCAGGCTCAGTGCGTGGTCCTTCAGGTGCACATTGAGATTTTCCAGTGCGCGCAGGCCATTGTTCTGCATGCGCTTGAGACGCTGCATGGTGGCCAGATGCGGCTTGAGACGCTGGGTTTCCACCAGCGATTTGCTCGACAGATCGAGCAGGCTGTTCAGGCGTTCGGCAGTGACGCGCAAAACGCGCTCGCCGCCTTCGGTGGTGCGTTTGTTTTTGCGCGGGGTCGGTTCGGCGGGCTCGTCCATGATCGGCGCTGTCGCCGTTGGCGCGGGCTCGATCTGCAACTCGGCCATTGGCGGCGTGGCAACCACAGCGGCTGGCGCCGAAGGATCGAGCAGACGCCCCATCAACGCGACGTAGGCTTCAATGTCCGTGGGTTGCGGCGCATTGGCCGGCGTGGCGATGCGCATCAGCAGGTCGGTGCCCTGCAACAACGCGTCGATGTGTTCGGGACGCAGCAACAAACGGCCTTCCTGCGCACTGACCAGGCAATCCTCCATGACGTGGGCGACGCTGACGCCGCTGTCGATGCCAACAATGCGCGCCGCACCTTTGAGCGAGTGCGCCGCACGCATGCACGACTCCAGCTGATCGGCCTGGGTCGGATTGCGCTCCAGCGCCAACAGCCCGGCGCTGAGCACTTGGGTCTGGGCTTCGGCTTCGAGACTGAACAGCTCGAGCAGAGAGGCGTCGCGCATTTGCTCGGGGGTCATGTCAGGCTCCGGGTCACGGCGGACAACAGCTGTTCTTCATCCAGCCAGCGCAGGCTGCGACCGCGATATTGCAGAACGCCACGGGTGTACTTGGCACTGTTCTGCGCACCGGACTGCGACGCGGCGTCGAGGATGCGCTCGTCGATGGCATGGATGCCGTCCACCTCATCCACCGGCACCACCACCGGCCCGCCGTGCGCGGCGATGATCAGCATGCGCGGCATGACGCGTCCGCCGCTGGCCGGCGCAACGCTGGCGCCGAGGTCGAGCAGCTCCACCAGCGACAGGCACGCGACCAGTGCGCCACGGACATTGGCCACACCGAGCAAGGCCCGCGAGCGCTGGTGCGGCAGCGAATGTATCGCCTGCAACGGCGCAACTTCGACAAGCGTGCGCGTGGCCAGTCCGAGCCATTCCTCGCCGAGGCGGAACATCAGCAGCGAGCGGGTCTTGACGTCGGTTTCGACTTTGCTGACCACTGCTTCGCGCTGGTTCTGCTGCAACGAATAACGGTCGAGCAGGCGTGTGGCGGCGGCGGAATACACCGAGCAGTTGCGGCAATGAATGTGCTCTTCCAGCAACGGGCAGGACTTGTCGCCATGAATGCCGATGCGGTTCCAGCAATCGTCGATGGCGCGGGCGTCTTCGTGGGTAACGTTCAAGGTGTCGGACGCGCTCATCGTTTACGCTCACTGTCGGCGGTGCGCCCGCTGCGGGCGGCGCGCTCCTGCAATCGTCGGGCACCCGCCGTATCGCCCTGAGCCTGCAGCAATACGGCCAGGTGCATCAGCGCTTCGGGGTGTTGCGGTTCGAGGTACAACGCTTTGCGGTAATACCCCTGGGCTTCGAGGCTCAACCCGGCGACATCGCTGAGCAGGCCCAGCCAATAGAACACCTGCGCCACGGGTTCATGGCTGCGCAGATAGTGTTCGCACGCGGCACGGGCCTCGGCGCTTTTGCCTTCGTTGGCCAGTGCAGCAATCTGCGCCAACAGCGTTGCGGCGTCCGGGTCGGCAGTTTTTTCGTCACCGGCAAAGCCGTCACGGCAGCGAACGGCCGATTGCGCACTGGCGCTGGCGGCGGCGCGCTGCGCAGTGGTTGGCTGATCGGCACGGCGACCGGTTTGGGCGTCGGCAGCGGTTCGGGGTGCGGCTCGCTATGGCGGCTGAAAGCGAACGACTGCGGGATGCCGATCGAGCGCATGCCCAAGCGCCCGAGCAGACTGCCCTCCGCCGGGCCGATAAACAGCACGCCGTCGACGTGGGTCAGGCGCTTGAGCACTTCGAACACCTGCTTTTGCGTCGGCTGGTCGAAATAGATCAGCAGGTTGCGGCAGAACACGAAATCGAAGGCTGGCTCGCTCGCCAACAGCGTCGGATCGAGGACATTGCCGACCTGCCAGCGCACTTGTTCGCGAACGTATTCGTTGACCCGGTGGCCGTCCTGCTCAGGCATGAAATGCCGATCGCGAAACTGCAGATCCTGCCCGCGAAACGAGTTCTTGCCGTAAACAGCGCGGCGCGCCTTGTCCACCGACAACGGGCTGATGTCCATGCCGTCGACCTTGAATTGATGCGGCTGCAATCCGGCATCAAGCAAGGCCATGGCAATCGAGTAGGGTTCTTCGCCGGTCGAGCACGGCAGGCTCAGAATTCGCAGCGCGCGCATATTATTGAGTTCTTTAAGCCGACCTCGCGCCAGTTTGCCCAGCGTCGCGAAAGATTCCGGATAACGGAAAAACCACGTTTCCGGAACGATCACCGCTTCGATCAGCGCCTGCTGCTCGTCCCGCGAGCCTTGCAACAGCTGCCAATATTCGTCGGCGTGGGCGGCCTGGGACAGGGTCGTGCGCTGGCGCACGGCACGCTCGATGATCGCCGCGCCCACCGACGCGACATCAAGGCCGATGCGTTCCTTGAGGAAATCGAAAAAGCGCTGCTCACTGCTCATGGCTGCGCCTCAAGCTGCGCCGGATCACGCGGCGGATCGGGGAACAGCAAGCTGCGCACGGCGTCATCGAGCAAGTCATTGACCCGCACCCATTGCAGCAATCCCTGCGCATCTTCGCGCACCGGGCCGAGGTACGGCGCCTCACGGTTGTCGAGGCCGTAAGGCTGGAAATCTTGCGGATGACAGCGCAGCGTGTCGGTGGCCTGCTCGAGAATCAGCCCGAGCCATTGCGCTGCTTGCGATTGATCCGGCTGATAATTGACCAGCACCAGCCGCGTGCTGGTGCGCGCCTCGGCGGGCTGGCCAAAAGTCAGCGCACTGAGGTCGATCACCGGCACCACCGCCCCGCGATAGGCGAACACCCCGGCCACCCAGTGCGGCGCCCGGGCAATCGGCTTCAACGGCAGGCGCGGCAGCACTTCGGCCACTTCCGTGGCGCGCAGGGCATAGCGCTCGTTGCCGATGCGAAACAGCAGAAACAGCGCCTGCTTCGCCACTGGCGCGGCGCCACGTTTGGCGATGATTTCGCTCATCAGACTTTGAATCGCGAAACGCCGCTGCGCAGGCCGACGGCCACCTGGCTCAGTTCGTCGATAGCGAAACTGGCCTGACGCAGCGATTCGACGGTCTGGCTGCTGGCATCGCCCAACTGCACCAGCGCATGGTTGATCTGCTCGGCGCCAGTGGCCTGGGCCTGCATGCCTTCGTTGACCATCAGCACGCGCGGCGCCAGCGCCTGCACCTGATGGATGATCTGCGACAGCTGCTCGCCGACCTGCTGCACTTCCGACATGCCGCGGCGCACTTCTTCGGAAAACTTGTCCATGCCCATCACCCCGGCCGACACCGCCGACTGGATCTCGCGAACCATCTGTTCGATGTCGTAGGTGGCCACGGCGGTCTGATCGGCCAGACGCCGGACTTCGGTGGCGACCACGGCAAAACCGCGACCGTACTCGCCGGCCTTCTCGGCTTCGATCGCTGCGTTGAGCGACAGCAGGTTGGTCTGGTCAGCCACTTTGACGATGGTCACCACCACCTGATTGATGTTGCCGGCCTTCTCGTTGAGGATCGCCAGTTTGGCGTTGACCAGATCCGCCGCGCCCATGACCGAGTGCATGGTGTCTTCCATGCGCGCCAGGCCTTGCTGGCCGGAGCCGGCGAGCACCGAGGCCTGATCGGCAGCGGTGGACACTTCGGTCATGGTGCGCACCAGATCCCGCGAAGTCGCGGCGATCTCACGGGAGGTTGCGCCGATTTCGGTGGTGGTCGCTGCGGTTTCGGTGGCGGTGGCCTGTTGCTGCTTGGAAGTGGCGGCGATCTCGGTCACCGAGGTGGTCACCTGCACCGAGGAGCGCTGGGCCTGGGACACCAGCGACGTCAGCTCGGTCATCATGTCGTTGAAGCCGGTTTCGACCGCGCCGAATTCGTCCTTGCGATCGAGGTTCAGGCGCGAGCTCAGATCACCGGTGCGCATGATGTCGAGGATGGTCACGATGCGGTTCATCGGCGCCATGATCGCGCGCATCAACAGCAGACCGCAGAGGCCGGCGGCCAGCACCGCAACCAGCAGGGAAATGACCATGCTGACTTTGGCCGTTGCCACCGCGTCGTCGATATTGGCCATGGCGGTATCAGCGACGACTTTGTTCTCGCCAATGATGTCGTTGAGTTTCATGCGCCCGGTGTACCACGCCGGGGTCAGTTTCTCGTTGAACAGCTTGATGGCATCGGCTTCCAGATTGCGCTTGTGCAGGTCCAGCACGGCATCCTGAATCTGCATGTAGGTATCGTGGTACTTCTCGAACAGGGCGAATTCGGAACGGTCTTCATCCGTGGCCATGGTCTTGCGATAGTTGGCCATCTGCTCTTGCAGACGCGCCTCGAACGCCTTGTAGTCCGCTTCGTCTTCGCTGGAAACGCCCTGGCCTTCCTTGAGGCCGAGCAGCTCCTGGGTCTGCAAATAACTGTCGACCCAAGCGCCGCGAATCATCGAGCTGTAATAGACGCCGGGGATGGCATCGTCGCGCACGCTGTTTTCACTGGCCTCGATTTTCAACAACCGCGAGTAGGACAGCACCACCATCAACAGCATGATGGCGATAATCACCGCAAAGCTCGCCAAAATGCGTTGGCGCAACGTCCAGTTCTTCACAGTGAATCCTCGTGCCTGATCGAAATGCGGGGAGTATAGCCGAGGGCGGTGTTTCATTTATAAGACGCTTTCGCTGGCAGTACTGTCCTTGTGGGAGCGAGCCTGCTCGCGAAGGCAACACCGCGATCCCGGCAAATCCCCAACTGCGCAAGAAGTTGCGCAGTAGGTCGTAATATTCCAGGGCCTAAATCCTCTGCAGCTCAAGCGGCGCAAGCCCTGCAGCCAAGTGCGCAAGAAGTTGCGCAGTACTGCGCAACTTCTTGCGCACTTTCTCCCGACTTTCCCGCTGAAAATCGCCCCGAATGATCACCGACTACCGTGGCGCCCCCCGCCATCCGGGCACCGCGCAAAACCTGGCACGCTCCTTGATAACTCTCAGCCACCCACCGGGCGATTTCGCCTCCGGGCACCCTAACTTTATCCGCAAGGAGAGCACCCCATGGCAACACCAGCGTACATGTCGGTTACCGGCGAAAAACAAGGCCTGATCACTGCCGGCGCTTTCACCGCCGACTCCGTTGGCAACACCTACCAGGAAGGCCACGAAGACCAGGTTATGGTTCAGGCTTTCACCCACGACGTGATCATCCCGCGTGACCCGCAATCCGGTCAGCCAACCGGTCAGCGCGTACACAAGCCAGTTGTGATCACCAAGGTCTACGACAAGGCTTCGCCACTGCTGCAAGCAGCTCTGACTTCCGGCGAGCGCATGAGCGAAATCGTTATCCAGTGGTACCGCACTTCGGCCCAAGGCACCCAAGAGCACTACTACACCACCAAACTGGAAGACGCGATCATCGTCGCCATCAACAACAAAATGCACAACTGCCAGGATCCAGGCAACGCGCACTTCACCCACCTGGAAGAAGTGCAGTTCACCTACCGCAAAATCACCTGGACCCACGAAGTATCCGGTACTTCGGGTTCCGATGACTGGCGTGCTCCAGTCGTTTAATTACGGCTGACCGTTACACGCATCGGCCAGCTCTGCTGGTCGATGTTGTTTACGCCCCTCCAGAATTTCGCGTACGTTGAGCCGCTTTTTTGCGGCCGTCGACGAGCGCCGCTGTACAGCACGAGGAACAAGGGATGTTCGCGCCGGCCAATGAAACCCACTTTGCCCTGACCATCGAAGGGCTTTCCGCCGACTTTCAGGTGTTTACCCTCACCGGCCGGGAAGCCATCAGCCAGCCTTTTGTCTTTGAGGTGGAGCTGGTCAGTGAGCAGCCGTCGCTGGACCTCGAAACCCTGCTGCACAAACCGGCCTTCCTGCAGCTGTCGCCCGACGGCAGCGGCATCCATGGCCAGATCTACCGCGCCGCGCAAGGCGATTCCGGCAAGCGTCTGACCCGATATTCGGTGACGCTGCGCCCACAACTGGCGTACCTGGCGCACCGCATCAACCAGCGCATCTTCCAGAACCTCAGCGTGCCGAAAATCATCGGCCAAGTGCTGGAAGAGCACGGTATTCAAGGCAACGCCTACGAATTCAAGACCGGCTCGATCTATCCCGAACGCATCTACTGCGTGCAATACGACGAGTCGGATCTGCACTTCATCCAGCGCCTGTGCGAGGAAGAAGGCATTCACTTCCACTTCCAGCACAGCGCCAACGCGCACAAGCTGGTGTTCGGCGACGACCAAACGGTATTCCCGAAACTGGCACCTGTGCCCTATCAGCAAGACTCCGGCATGGTCGCCAGCAACCCGGTGATCAAGCGCTTCGACCTGCGCCTGGAAACCCGCACCAGCCGCACCACCCGCCGCGACTACGACTTCGAAAAACCGCGCCTGACCCTGGAAAGCGAAAACCGTGGCGACGCCCTGCCCGACCTCGAAGACTACGATTACCCGGGCCGCTTCATCGACCGCGAGCGCGGCAAACATTTGGCCAAACGCGCCCTCGAACGCCACCGCAGCGACTTCCAGCTCGCCGAAGGCAAGAGTGATCAGCCACTGCTGGTCAGCGGCCATTTCCTCGCCTTGACCGAACACCCGAAAGCCAAGTGGAACGACCTCTGGCTGCTCACCGAAGTCCTGCATGAAGGCAAGCAGCCGCAAGTGCTCGAGGAGTCGGTGATCAGTGACACCACCGCACTCAAAGACGATTTCCACCAGGGCTACCGCAACCGCTTCCAGGCCACGCCATGGGACGTACCCAACCGCCCGCCGCTGCGCCACCCGAAACCGCGCATCCTCGGCAGCCAGAGCGCAGTAGTCACCGGCCCGAAAGGCGAAGAAATCCACTGCGACGAATACGGCCGGGTCAAAGTCCAGTTTCACTGGGATCGCGAGGGTCAGGCCGACGACAAGACCAGCTGCTGGCTGCGCGTCTCCAGCGCCTGGGCCGGCGCCCAGTACGGCGGCATCGCCATCCCGCGCATTGGCATGGAAGTCCTCGTCACGTTCCTTGAAGGCGACCCCGATCAACCGCTGATCAGCGGCTGCCTGTACCACAAGGAAAACACCGTCCCCTATCCACTGCCGGCGAACAAGACCCGCAGCACCTTCAAGACCCTGAGTTCGATGGGTGGTGGAGGCTACAACGAACTGCGCATCGAAGACAAAAAAGGCCAGGAACAAATCTACCTGCACGCCCAGCGCGACTGGGACGAAAACATCGAGCACGACCAGAAAATCCGCGTCGGCAACGAACGCCACGACACCGTCGAGCAAAACAGCTACAGCGAATTCAAGGCCGAAGAACACCACACCGTCTACGCCGACCGCAAAGTCGAAACCCGCGCCAACGACCACCTCACCGTCGGCGTGAATCAGCACATCAAGATCGGCACCGGCCAGTTCATCGACGCAGGCCAGGAAATCCACCTGAGCAGCGGCATGAAAGTGGTGATGGAAGCTGGTGCAGAGCTGACCTTGGTCGGCGGCGGCAGCTTTATCAAGATTGATGCTGGTGGCGTGACCATGAGCGGGCCGGTGATCAACATGAACTCCGGCGGCAGCCCGGGCGTTGGCACGGGCGCCGCGCCGTTGATGCCCGGCGTGCTGAAACAGGCGGATGCCGACAAGGCTGGCCAAGTCCTGACCCCGGCGCAGATCAACACCCTCAAACGTAACGCGCCGTTCTGCGAAGAATGCGAAAAATGCAAGGCAGGTGCCTGTGCCATCTGAACGAATCACCCCCAAAGACTGGCTGGCGCAACAGCCGCTGCAAAGCGGCGAGCGCTTGTATCTGGTCGTCAGCGCGGCCAGCGATGCCGACGCCCTGAAAACCCTGTACCTCACCGAACCCACCGCCCAGCTCATCCCGATCTGGGGCGGCACGCCCTACTCCACCTGGCAACCGGTGATGCCCTACCTCACCGAACTCAAAGCCAACTCCGCCTTCCTGCCATGGATCGCCGAAACCGACGCCCTCGACTGGGGCTGGCTGGCCGTATCGCGCTCAGAGCCAAACGAAGTGTTCGAACATCTGCGCAGCCTGACGCAGGTGAAAATGCCGGATGGCACCGAGGTGTTTTTCCGGTTTTGGGATGGCCGGCATATTTATCCGATTCTGCGGGGGCTTGGGGAGAAGGCTGGAGAAGTGCTGCCGGTGTTTGAGCGGTATCTGATCAATGGGCAGGCGCTGGAAGTGGGCACGCGAGTTGTGCCGAAGGTGCGGGACTGGCCGTGGTGGGAGGTGCCGAAGGGGTTGTTGGAAGGGTTGAGCAAGGACAATCCGGCGACGCTGGTCAGCAACCTGATGCAGTGGCTGGAAGAAGACCGCCCGGACCTCTACACCGCATGGCCCGAGAACAATCTGAAGCTGAAAATCACCCGCTTCGTGCGCCGCCCGGATGCGCCGCAAAATCTTAAAGAAGCATTGATAAACCACCTGATTCTGGAGCAAGGCTGATGGATCGCGTTGCCTTTGTTGACACACAACTCTCTGCCTTCCCCGACAGTTTGAATGATTATCGCAAACTGACCGAAAGCAAATATGCCGAATGGCTAGACGCAGGACCCCAATTCTTCGATAAACCAGCTTTCTTTGGATTGAGCAGAACCATAAAGCTTGGCAGCGCAAATGCTACCGTCAGCGTAAAGGATAATGAATTTGAATCCACGGTCGCACAGTGCCCTAAAGACGGAAGACTGTTAATTGAAAGTAAGTTTGTTTCCGTAAACGACATTCCCGTAGGCAACATAACGGTTGAGGTCACTCCAAAGGAAGGTGGTCCGTCAACCTCAATCACGCTCGACGCTGAAGGCAAAGGCGTTTACAAGGGTATACCAGGAAAAAGTACTACGTCCGCGTACAAAGCTCAGTCACGAAAAATCAGCTGAACGAATTGTTTAATTCTTATGAAAGTTTAACTGAGCACCTGAACCGGTGGCTGAATTCCGAATGGAGTAAATATAGACCACTCTGGCCAAACGAGACATTCACTTCCTCTTACATTGCCCAGCAAAAGGGAATGATCATAGGCAGCTGGGAGGCAATAAAGTCAGCGTTTGACGGAATTAAACGTATATTCGAGATACTGAAAGATCCAAAAAAATTCGCGGAAGAATTAGGAGACAGCGCGCAAGATCTCCTAAAGCTGGCCAAAGAAACACCAGCTGCAATGGAAAAGCTGATGTTGTTAGCTAGCGACCAAGCCGCACTATTCCTAGTTCTCAAGGCGTCGGGAATCTGGTTAGCACAGCTTCCTCCGAGCTTGATTTCAGGAAAAACAGCTGAGCAGCTGTCCAGCGCTATTGTAACAGTCCTGATCGATATACTGTTGGCGATAGTCTTAACTTTTGCAGCGGAGGGCTCGGGGATTGCATACCTGGGCGTCCGCCTTATCAATTATGGCAGCAAAGTCGTCGAAGCTGTTTCTGGGTTCGTAAGATCAATATTCAGCATCCTCAAAAAATTCATGGAAGCAATCGAGGGTTACAAAAAACTTGCTACGAGAGCTGCTGCTGGAACGTTTGCCAAAGGCAAGGTGAGACTTGGTTGGGATCGACAAGATCACGCGAAGGTAGCGAGTACCGAACACGTTGACGACAAATCAAAACAATCGACGAACCATGATGACAAAGCTGTTGCATGCACCCAAGACACTTGTGTTAACGGATGCCCTGTATCAATGGTTACCGGAGAAGAGCTTCTAACTCTTACTGACGGACAGTTAAACGGAACCCTTCCATTCGCATGGACCCGCCTATACCGTACCAGTTCAGTAGAGGTGGATTGTGGGCTTGGCTACGGATGGAGTCATGCTTTGGCGCAAAGACTCCAGGTTAATCAAGATGGGATAGTTTGGACGGATCATGAAAACCGTGTTACTCATTTTCCGCACCCTAGCAGTCAACGACCAGCTATTACCAACAGCCTAGCCAAAGCTGCCATTTTTTTAGGTGATGATCCCTCTGAACTAATTCTCACCCAGGCCGGGGAGCGCCCACTGTTCTATCATTTTAAGTACGACAACATGGGCGCAACCCTTATCGCAATAACTGACCGGTATCACAATCGGCTGCATATTGGCAGGGATATTCACGGAAGAATCAAACGGGTAGATAACGGAGCAGGACGAGGCCTGCTATTAAGATATGATCGACAACATATCGTGTCTGTGGATATTCAACAATTCACTCCTGCAGACAATCTGGAAGACGCTTGGATTACCATTCAGACACTTGTCACCTACAAATACGACGAACGCAATCGCCTTATAGAAGTAAAAAATGCCGCTGGTGAAAGTGAACTATATAGCTACGACCATCTGAACGTGATTCAGGAGCGACAACTTGCGGGCGGGGCAAGCTTCTTTTGGGAATGGGAAAAGGAAGGTAAATCCGCTCGATGCATTCATCACTGGGCAAATTTTACTCAAATGGATGCCCGCTATTCTTGGGATGACGACGGAAGCGTTACCGTCACTAATGTTGACGGGAGTGAGGAAGTCTACACTCATGATGATCATGCAAGGCTCATAAGTAAGATCGAGCCAGATGGTGCTGAACACATCAACGTTTATGACGACAAAGGGCGATTGATTGCCGAAAAAGACCCGATGGGTGCAGTCACCGAATACCAATACAATGACGCGGGCCGAATGGAAGCGCTCATTCCTCCTGAGGATACACCCACTCTCTACGATTACTCCTTTGGATTTCTGTCTGAGGTTCGTCGAGGCGATTCGATCTGGAAATATACCCGAAATAAACAAGGGGATATCACTCAACAGATTGATCCTAATGGGAACACTACACATTACTCCTACGACAGCCGTGGTCGCCTGCTGGAAATTCGGCAGTCAGATGGCAGCCGCCATAAACTAACCTGGAACAATCTCGGCGAATTGTTAGAGGAGCAACTGCCAGACGGTGGCAAACGAAAATACCGCTACGATGCACTTGGGCGGCAAACCATTCGTCAGGATGAAACTGGCGCGATCACACAATATCAATGGGACGCGGTCGGCCGCCTGAATCAGGTCACTTTGCCCGGCGGCACCACCCGTGCTTTTACCTACAATCCGTATGGCCGTGTCACCGCCGAGCGCGACGAGCTCGGCCGCATCACCCGCTACGAATACGCCGATAATCTGCACCTCGTCAGCCGCCGCATCAATCCCGACGGCAGCCAACTGCGCTATCGCTACGACAACTCGCGCCTGCTGCTCACTGAAATTGAAAACGAGCGCGGCGAGCACTACCACCTCGAATACTACGCCAACGGCCTGATCCAGCAGGAAACCGGCTTCGACGGCCGACGCACCGCGTACGAGTACGACCTGAACGGCCAACTGCTCAAGAAAACCGAGTTCGGCGATGACGGTAGCGAACTGACCACCGAATATCAGCGGGATGCCGCTGGCCGTTTGCTGGTCAAGACGCTGCCCGATGGCGAAGAGATTCATTACAGCTACGACGCGCTTGGTCGCCTCGTTAACGTCGACGACGGCCACTGGCCGCTCGCCTATAAATACGACCTGCAAGACCGACTCATCGAAGAACACCAGGGCTGGGGCACTCTGCGCTACGAATACGACAGCGTCGGCCAGCTCAAGCACTGCCGATTGCCCGATGGAAGCAAACTCGATTATCGTCACCAGCCTGGCGGGCAACTCAGCAGCATCGACCTCAACGGCTCACGCCTGACCAGCCATCAGTTCAACGCCGGTCGCGAACAACAGCGCCAACAAGGCTTGCTGCTCAGCCAGTACCAATACGACGAACAGGGCCGACTTCAAGCACACAGCGTCAGCCAGCGGGACATACACCTGTTCCAGCGCCGCTACCAATACGACGCCAATGGCAACCTCGCCGGCATCGACGACAGCCGCAAAGGCAACCGCAGCTATCACTACGATCCACTCGACCGATTGATCAGCGTACGCGGCGCCATGCCAGAGAGCTTCGCTCACGACCCGGCGGGCAACCTCCTCGGACAAAATGACCTGCCCGTTGCGAACCTCGCAAACGTCAAAGGCAACCGCTTGCTGATGCAAGGCGACCGCCATTACGATTACGACGCCTACGGCAACTTGATCCGCGAGCGTCGCGGAACCGGCCAAAAGCTCGTCACCGAATACCGCTACGACTGCCAACACCGCCTGATCGGCGTCAGCCTGCCGGGTGGCAGCACCGCAAGCTACAAATACGACACCTTCGGCCGCCGCATCGAGAAAACCGTCGACGGCCACACCACTGAATTCCTCTGGCAAGGCGAACGTCTGATCGCCGAAAGCGCCGAAAACCGTTACCGCAGCTACATCTACGAACCGGGCACCTTCCGCCCGTTGGCAATGCTCGAAGGCGAAGGCCCGCTAAAAGCGGCCCCGTTCTACTATCAACTCGACCACCTCGGCACACCGCAGGAACTCACCGACTACAGCGGCGAGATCATGTGGTCAGCGAAGTACCAGGCCTACGGCAACCTCGCGGCGCTGGATGTGAGCGAAATCGATAATCCGCTGCGTTTTCAGGGTCAGTATTTCGACGCCGAGACAGGGTTACATTACAACCGCCACCGCTACTACAATCCGGGGACTGGCCGGTTCTTGACGCCGGATCCGATCAAGCTTGCGGGTGGGTTGAACAGCTACCAGTACGTGCCTAACCCTACGGGGTGGGTGGATCCTTTAGGGTTGAATACTTGTCCTGGAGGCGAAAACTGTACGCCTAGCATCGGCGCTGATGATTCCGCTATAAAACCAAAAGTAGATGAAGGCGACCAAAAAGCGCCCGAAACAGGGGGAGCTGCCCGCGCGGCTCTATATTCCGCGAATTGGCCTAAAGCAAACTTAAACAGTGCCGTTGAAAAATTCGCTGGAAGCAATCCAATCGTCAGCACTACGGACAAGGGCAAAAGAATATATAAAAACCCCCAAAACGGGATAGAAGTGGTTGAAGACATGAACGGAAATTATTTCAGAATTTATGATCCTTCCTTGCCTGGAAAGCGTAAGTATTTAAACCTTGAAGGAATTATTCCGAGCAATAAAACGCTTCCAAACGGTAAGCAAGCCGGAAGAACACAAAGCGAATATAACGAAGTCACGCACTTCAACAAGGAACCATAAAAAATGAAAACAATTTCAGTACCCTTATCTAGAGATGCAATGCATCGCTTGGACTTGGATGAATGCATACCCGGCGACTTAGAAGAGCTATCAGTCTCAGAAGAAGAATTTCTAGCCCTTTCAAAAACGGGGGTACTTGAGGAAATAAACTCGACGCTGAGCAAACTCATCGATGAATATGAAGACGAAAGCATCCAAGGACAAACCGAGTTAGAATCAGCTCTCAAGATATTTCAAAAATTATTTGCCACTACAAATTCCGACACACTAAGGAAGATCATACATCTCAACGAAATGGCGATGAAATACGATACAGGTATGTTTTTTTACTTCTAATCCTCATACTCGACGGCGAAAGCCAATTAAAGCTACGTCGTTCCACAACGAGCTTGGCTACCTAGCACGCCGCAGGAACTTATCGACTACAACATCGAATAATGTAGTCGGTGAAGTCCCGCGCCTACGACAACCTCGCAGCGCTTGATGTCAGCGAAATCGATAATCCGCTGCGTTTTTAAGGGCAGTATTTCGACGCCGAGACAGGGTTACATTACAACCGCCACCGCTACTATAATCCGAGCACTGGGCGGTTCTTGACGCCGGACCCGATCAAGCTTGCGGGTGGGTTGAACAGCTACCAGTACGTGCCTAACCCTACGGGGTGGGTGGATCCGTTGGGGCTGAACGGGTGCCCAGGCCAAACAAAATTTACGAGAAAAGACAAATTCTATGGTTCGCGCAGAGCTGCATTTCAAGACGCAAAACGTGATGCGAGAATACCCACGTCAGCTGAACCAATGGAAGTCAACCATGTTGCCCTTACAAAAATAGGTGAACATGGAGTAGGAAAGCAAAATGTTCTCGATGCAGATGGCAATATTGTTTATACAAGGGAATATCATTATAAAAATATTGACAATGAGCGCGTGGTAATTCAGGAACACTCGTATGGGCATGAAGATTTCCCAAGCGACCATGCTTCGCATAAACCGCATTTCAATGTAAGAGAGTATGACCCCGAAACCGGAAATGCAGACCGCAACAGGACCTTCCACCTAAAAAGTGTCTCCACCCATTATGTTTTCGAGTAACTAAAATGTGGACAGATTTCATTTCAGACAAGAAACAATGGCTAGCCATCTTCGGAAATGGTTATACACCAACAAACCTTAGTATCTCTCATGCCATATTTAGCGACAACGCAATAACCTTAAAGCTATTCAGCCATCTCACAGGCAACAGCTATCCAGAGAAATGGATGAAAAACGGATATAACGAATACACATTTGACCTAATCATCAACGGTGTAACAACGGTGGAGATTATAAATTTCAGCTTCTACGGACCGCTAGAGCTAGAAATAAAAAAACACAACAACAATTACGAGATAAAGACAACGATCAACACGCTATGCAACTTTGCCTGCAGTGCTAGCGCAATATTCATAACTAATATCAAAGCCTACCACAATGACGGAGCAGTTTAGAGCTTCAAAACCCCAAGCTGACATAATTTATACACGGAAACCATAGAACAAATGGGGACAGGACAGATGGAGACGACCGATGGGGACAGATTTATTTTCTAATGAAATAAATCTGTCCCCATCGGTCATTGACCAGCCACAAAACATAGTATCGACGACATAAAACTTTAGGATAACGCCCCATCCGTACCATCCGGGTATTTTGAAATCAAATGAAAGTCAAATGCATAACAAATAGAATAGACGAAAGGTTTACGCTAGACACTGCAGCAAGACTGAAGCGCTATATCTCTGTCGGCGACAGTGAACTAGATATAGAAATTGGAAAAGAATATATAGTTTACGGTATAGAGCTCTGGGACAATTACCCTTGGGTTTATATATGCTCAGAGTCATATGATGAATACCCTAAACCTTTCGCATTAGATTTTTTTGAAATCACTGAAAGAAAAATCTCGTCTCACTGGGTCCTTAAGTCACAACACACATATAACAAAAAAATCAAAACACAGCTCGTTTTTTGCGAATGGGCTGATGACGACAGCTTTTATGAAAAACTGGTCAACGAAGATGAAAGATGCATCGAGGCATTTGAAAGCTATAGAAAAATTATGAACGCTGAATAGAGCATAAAAAGCGCACCTAGTATTTTAGTGCGCAAGTAGAAAACCGTCATTCTTTGGTGCATGACAAAGGTTCTTCTCAATGTCGCTACAGCTAAGATGCCAATGGCAACTTTCGTGGAGTCGACGTCAGCCGCAACTGAGCATGGAAAGCGCCGAGAACCGTTACTTTCAGAAACTCAACACCCAAAAATTCCCGGGCTATCTGAAATAACTTACGGACGAGACTCGTTGGATCGTACAGGCCAAGCAGTCGGCATAAAAGAGGTTGGCAGCCCAAAACTATGTACGATCCATCTATAATTTCTACAGATAAAATGTTCAACACAGGCAGAGAAGCGGCCGCCAAGGACTACCACTAAGCCCGATCCGGTGGCAACCGAGCTTACAGTGCTTCTTATGACGGAATAACCTTCAGAATCTATCTTGATGAAACTTTGACCACAGTCACCCACTTCCACCCAACAATGAAATAACTATGAATATAAATATTAGCAGCTCTCAAGAAAACATAATTCACAATTGCTTGTTAGATCTCTTAGAGTCCTCTTCAAGCAACCACTCCAGCTTCCTACTCAAAGCGCTCCATAGCCTTCTTCATTCACAAGGATTCGGAATAGAGATGTCTGGTATATACATCAGCACCGATGCCGACCGAGAAAACATACCCACCTATTTAACTACAGGTATTGCATTCGAGTTCATGGATAATCACGTCACTTTACCATTCAGAGATGCGATCGCATGCATCACCAATTGGTACAACCATCACGACAATATCAGAAACCCTGAACTAGATAAGATTATTGAGGACTTAAAAGTAAAGTTTTTACAATATGGTATTTAACCACGAAAATGCGTCATTTTTCATTACAGCCTTTAGTAGAAATGAGAACGAGCACAAGAGGACCGAGACAAGGAGTAAAAGCGCTGTGAAAGAGGACAGACTTATTTATACAAACCGAATATAGCCCCCCTTTTCTTACTCTCGCAATTAAAAGCAAAAAAAACATGAAATTTAAAAAAATAATACGTCTCGGCGGAAAAGTAATTTTCGACGAACTATCCAACCTAATCGATTACGACATAGCACTCATCTCAGAGAACCTGAAAGAGGATCTCTTACAGGCAGCATTCCCAAACGAACAAATATTAGACATCGGATGGTATCCTGAATTTGACAAAAATGGTGCCTTTAGAATTTCATTAATTGCAAATCGAGATTGGGAATCTCCGATATACACCGACACCGCCAAAACGTGGAGCGACCTTGGCAAAATCTTAGATCACACGCTGCATAAAGTTAAACAAATCTGATGCAGGCTTCACATATTAGGAGTATATGGGGAAAGCAGTGGACCTGACATTGGCTAAGCCATAGGGTGTAGCGGCGCTGCCAATCGATGACAAAATTTGTTAGAGCAACCCACTACGCTAAAGCAGTGCGCAGTCGCTGCCTAATGCCTATGCCTATGCCTATGCCTATACAATTAATTTGGGAAAAGCCTCAGACCTGTAGTACAAGGGAGTTTCTTTCGGGTAAAAAAATCTCGACAACCAAACTTATAACAGCGAAAGCAAAACCATGATATTTAAGTGCTCGGGCAACGCAGTCAATCCAAATACCGTATCTTATAGAAGCTTGAGATTCGGAGAGGCGGTTACGATCAAGACTCAGCCCTACATACTGCAAATCAAACCCGGCGACTTTCCAAGAAAGTTTGAAATTATTGCAGATACGTTTATTTCGGAATGCAGGATTGACGATACCGTGCAAGGCTATGCGGACATCCCCGAGCTTGCGACAGTTGATTACCCGACTTTCAATGAACTTCTGAACACCCATCCAAACCTAGCAGCAAGTTTGATCGAAGATTATCTTTACTTCGAACTCTTCTATCATCTTTTTCAAAACCCAACCAACCTACAGCTGGTTATCAACAACATCAACAACGTATATACAGAAAAAGATTCAATAATAATCACGGGAGACACATACCCATTCAAATACTTCTAGCAGAAGGAAACTTGCTCGTCGGCAGGCCCGCCGACTCAGACCTCAACGGTCGACTGCTGAATAACACCGATCTGGCGACGAAGTCAGTGCTCTAATCACCGATTGCTAGTGATCTATTTGCCAGCTCTATTACGCGGATAGTACCAAAAGTATGTACAGAGCCAGCCGCAAGAGCAATGTCCGCCATCGGGACAAAGATCGATTCAACGCCGTTACGAGAACGACTGAAACGCATGAAGTCTAGCTAACGTAAAAGGGCAACCGCCTGCTGATGCCCGGCGATCGCCACTACGATTACACGCTATCCGCCCCCGCCAACCGCACCTGCCTCTCCAACTCCACCTTCAACCCCGGCTCCAATTTCAACTGCCGTGCCAGTTCATCCAGATAGCTCTTCTCCATAAAATTCTCCTCATCCACCAGCATCACACTGGCGATGTACATCTCCGCCGCCATTTCCGGCGTGCTGGCCGCGCGGGCGACGTCGGTGGGGTCGAGGGGTTTGTTGAGTTCGGCGTGGAGCCAGTGTTGCAGCTCCTGGTCGTTGTCGAGTTTGGTGAATTCGCCTTCGATCAGTTCGCGTTCGCGCTCGTCGATGTGGCCGTCGGCCTTGGCGGCGGCGACCAGGGCTTTGAGGATCGCCTGGCTGTGTTCTTCGACTTGCGCGGGTGGCAGGCGGTCGAGGGTTTGTGGTTCGCGTTGGGGTGCGCTGCCTTTTTGGGCGTTGTAGTTGCCGTAGGCCTTGTAAGCCAGTACGCCCAGCGCGGCGAGGCCGCCGTAGATGGCGACTTTGCCGCCGACCTTGCGGACTTTTTTGTTGCCGAGCAGCAGGCCCATCGCGCCCGCGGCCAATGCGCCGCCGCCCGCGCCGGACAGCAGGCCGCCGAGGCCGCTGGAGCCAGACGAGCCACCGAGCAAACCGCCCAGTCCGCTGGCAGCCGACTTGTTGGAAGCGCCACCAGTCTTGTTCTGCAGCATTTCCTGCCCGGACTTGAGCAGTTGATCGAGCAATCCACGGGTGTTCATGTTCCGTCTCCAAACAAGGGTTATCCGGATCTAAGGCCCTCAGCCTAGTTCGAAAGTGCCCGACCCCGACCTGCGAGTGTGCTTCGAGATGTTGCTCGCCACTCAGAAGGGCATGTTTCGAGCGTTACGCAAATGAAAAAGGGGCAGGCTTCTCGGCCGGCCCCCTTCTCCCCTCCCCCTTAGAATCGCGAAACACTCCGCATCGCATCCACCAGATAGCGCATGGCAATCCGGTCGCTTTCCGATAGTTCTCGATAACGCTCCACAAGTTTCAATTCTTCGGAATTGAGGCGGCGTCTTCTGCGCCCGCCGCCCAAGCAAGGGAAGATGCCCAACATTTCGGTGATGCTCTGTATTTTTGCCATGGACGATGTCCTTCTCTATTGAGTCAAGAAACTGCTGAACCTCACATCGCCCTGCCTCTTCGAGCAGCGTCGTGTGCCCCGCCGGCACGAAGGCTTGTATCCGGTCTTGCCCATAGAATAGGAATTAAATCGGCGTTGAAAAGCGGTTTTTAGAGTAATTAATCGAAAAAAGCAGATATGCCCTCTAAATCAGAGAGCCCTGTCAGAAAAATTACAGACATGTCTTGTTTCATTGCCAGGTGACGCAACGCAAACAAGCCTTTTTGCCCGACAATCGAACCGATTAAGCTAGCGGGCATCTGTTTATAGTCCGTTGCGTTTGGCCGAAGGCATGACCGAACCGTAATTTCCGATCCGACAGGTGCCAGGAACGGCGCTGGATTGCACACGACAGGTTGTATTTATGCACCGCAGGAATTTGCTCAAAGCGTCCATGGCCATTGCGGCCTATACCGGTCTTTCCGCGTCGGGCCTGTTGGCCGCCCGCGCTTGGGCAGCCAATGGCGGCGCCGCCGATGGCGAGGCCCAGGCCTTCGATTTCGAAGCATTGAAGCGTCAGGCCAAGCAGCTCGCCGGCAGTGCCTATCAGGATACGAAACAGGTGTTGCCGCCAACCCTGGCGACCATGACTCCGCAGAACTTCAACGCGATCCGCTACGACGGCGAGCATTCCTTGTGGAAGGAAAACAAAGGTCAGCTGGACGTGCAGTTCTTCCACGTCGGCATGGGTTTCCGTCAGCCGGTGCGCATGTACAGCGTTGATCCGAAGACGCGCATGGCGCGCGAGGTGCATTTCCGTCCGGCGCTGTTCAATTACGAGAACACTTCGGTCGACACCCAGCAGCTCAAGGGCGACCTGGGTTTTGCCGGCTTCAAACTGTTCAAGGCGCCGGAGCTGGATCGGCATGACGTGGTGTCGTTTCTGGGCGCCAGCTATTTCCGTGCGGTCGATGCCACTGGCCAATATGGCCTTTCCGCGCGCGGCCTGGCCATCGACACTTACGCGAAGAAACGCGAAGAGTTTCCCGACTTCACCAAGTTCTGGTTCGAGACGCCTGACAAGAACGCCACGCGTTTTGTGGTCTACGCCCTGCTCGACTCGCCGAGCGCGACCGGCGCCTATCGCTTTGACATCGATTGCCAGGCCGAGCGCGTGGTCATGGAAATCGACGCGCACATCAATGCTCGTACCACCATCGAACAACTCGGCGTGGCGCCAATGACGAGCATGTTCAGCTGCGGCACCCACGAACGGCGCATGTGCGACACCATTCATCCGCAGATTCACGACTCCGATCGCCTGGCAATGTGGCGCGGCAATGGCGAGTGGATCTGCCGGCCGTTGAACAACCCGGCGACGCTGCAATTCAATGCATTTGCCGACAAGGACCCGAAGGGTTTCGGCCTGGTGCAGACCGACCACGAATTCGCCAACTATCAGGACACTGTCGACTGGTACAGCAAGCGCCCGAGCCTGTGGGTAGAACCTACAACCGCCTGGGGCGAAGGCTCTATCGATCTGCTGGAAATTCCTACGACCGGCGAGACGCTGGATAACATCGTCGCCTTCTGGACGCCGAAGAAACCCGTGGCTGCCGGTGATTCGCTGAACTACGGGTACAAGCTCTACTGGAGCGCGCTGCCACCGGTCGGCACGCCACTGGCCCGGGTGCACGCGACGCGTTCGGGCATGGGCGGCTTCACCGAGGGCTGGGCGCCGGGTGAGCATTACCCGCCAGTGTGGGCGCGGCGCTTTGCCGTAGACTTCACCGGTGGCGGCCTTGAGCGCCTGCCACAGGGCACCGGGATCGAGCCGGTGATTACCTGTTCCAACGGCAAGGTGCAGGACTTCAGCGTGTTGGTGCTGGATGACATCAAGGGTTACCGGATCCTGTTCGACTGGTACCCGACCAATGACAGCGTCGAGCCAGTGGAACTGCGCTTGTTCATTCGCACCAATGACCGCACGTTGAGCGAGACCTGGTTGTACCAGTATTTCCCGCCGGCGCCGGACAAGCGTAAATACCCTTGAGGTTATAAGGCGGCTGTTCTGGCGTCATTCGCGAGCAGGCTCGCTCCCACAGGGGTCCGCATTCCTACTGTGGGAGCGAGCCTGCTCGCGAAGAGGCCCGCCTGACAACGCAAACTTGTGCCGAATAGAAAAAGCCCCGACCATCACCGGCTCGGGGCTTTTGCTTTCCAGCCTTCAATCAATCACGCAAATCCGACTCATGAATCGGCTGGTCGCGATGGGTAGCACGTTGATACTGCGCCGGCCACACCGCTTTGCGCCCACCCAGATCATCGTCGGCATGCAGCGGCCAGTACGGATCGCGCAGCAGCTCTCGGGCGAGGAAAATGATATCGGCCTGACAGGTACGCAGAATGTGCTCGGCCTGGGCCGGCTCGGTAATCATTCCGACAGTACCGGTGGCGATGCCTGACTCTTTGCGTACCCGCTCGGCAAAGCGCGTCTGATAACCGGGTCCGACCGGAATTTCCGCGTTTGCAGCTGTCCCTCCTGAAGACACGTCGATGAGATCGGCGCCCAGCGTGTGAAGGCGACGCGCCAGCTCCACGGTTTCGTCCGGGTTCCAGCCGTCTTCGACCCAGTCGGTCGCCGAGACGCGGACAAACACTGGCAATTCCTCCGGCCATACCGCCCTCACCGCTTCAGTGACTTGCAGCACCAGACGGATACGATTCTCGAACGAACCACCGTACTGATCGCGACGTTGGTTGCTCAGCGGCGAAAGAAACTGATGCAGCAGATAGCCGTGCGCGGCATGCACCTCGACCACGCTGAAACCCGCCGTCAGCGCGCGTTTGGCCGCGTCGACAAAGGCCTGGATCACTTCGGCGATCTGCCCCTCATCCAGCTGCTTCGGTTGAGTGTGCTGCGGGTCGAAAGCAATCGGCGATGGCCCGACCGGGGTCCAGCCGCCGTCCTCGGGCTTGACACTGCCATGCTTGCCGATCCACGGCCGGTGGGTGCTGGCCTTGCGCCCGGCGTGGGCCAGTTGAATACCGGCGACCGCGCCCTGGGCGGTGATGAAGCGAGTGATGCGTTGCAGCGGTTCGATCTGTTCGTCGTTCCACAGGCCAAGGTCTTCGGCGGTGATGCGTCCGTCGGCGGTAACCGCCGTGGCTTCGGTAAAAACCAGACCGGCACCGCCCACCGCGCGGCTACCCAGGTGCACCAGGTGCCAGTCGTTGGCCAGGCCGTCGACGCTGGAGTACTGGCACATCGGCGACACGGCGATGCGGTTGGGCAGGGTCAGTTGGCGAAGAGTAAAGGGTTCAAGCAGCAGACTCATGGGGCACCTCTCGAATCAGTGGGCAGGCTCCAGGGTTCTGTTTGAAAAGTCGACGAGTGACAGAAAAAGGGTGCAGCACCCGCCCCCGCGGGCAAAAATTCGACAAGACGTCACAAGGCCAATCAAGCAGTGCTTAGAGCCTAGTCGACAACCGGGAATGACGGAGGGTTCAGAGTAATTCAGTGTGTGAAAGGATGCTTTCGCGAGCAGGCTCGCTCCCACAAGACTGCACCGTACCTGTGGGAGCGAGCCTGCTCGCGAATGGCTTAACGCGGTTCGATATGAGCAATCATCAGCTGCACAGTCTCGTTGCCACGAAACTCGTTAACGTCGAGCTTGTAAGCCAGTTCAACCCATTGAATCGTCGGGTTCGGCCACACATCGCGATCAATGCCAAACGCGATGCCATCGAGCTTCACCGAACCGCATTCGCTTTTCAGCACCACTTTCAAATGCCGTTCGCCGACCACACGCTGCTCGACCAGTTGAAACACACCGTGAAACAGCGGCTCCGGAAAGTGCTGACCCCATGGCCCGGCGTGGCGCAAGGCGCGAGCCAGTTCGAGATGAAACTCTTCAACGGCCAGCGTGCCATCTGAAAGCATCCGCCCAGTGAGGTCTTCTTCGCGAAGTTGCCTACGCACTTCAGCGTCAAATGCCTCGGCGAACAGCTGAAAATTCTCCTGCGGCAAGGTCAGACCAGCGGCCATCGCATGACCACCGTACTTGGCGATCAGGTTCGGATGCTGCGCCGCGACCACACTCAGCGCATCGCGAATATGGAAGCCCTGCACCGAGCGACCGGAGCCCTTGAGCAGACCGTCACCGGCATCGGCGAAGGCAATGGTCGGGCGGAAATAGCGCTCTTTCATGCGCGAGGCGAGGATGCCGATCACGCCCTGATGCCACTCCGGATCGAACAGGCACAGACCAAACGGCATCGACTCGACCGGCAGATCCTTGAGCTGCGCCAGCGCTTCACGCTGCATGCCCTGCTCGATGGATTTGCGATCCTGGTTCATGCCGTCCAGTTGCGCAGCCATTTCCCGCGCCAGATTGGCGTCGGCCGTGAGCAGGCATTCGATGCCCAGGCTCATGTCGTCCAGACGTCCGGCGGCGTTCAGGCGCGGGCCGACGATGAAACCCAGGTCGGTGGAAGTGATCCGCGCAGCCTCTCGCTTGGCGACTTCGAGAATCGCCTTGATCCCCGGCCGTGCCCGGCCGGCGCGAATCCGCTCCAGCCCTTGATGCACAAGAATGCGGTTGTTGGCATCCAGCGGCACCACGTCGGCGACGCTGCCCAGCGCCACCAGATCGAGCAGTTCGCCGATGTTCGGTTGTGGCTTGCTCTCGTACCAGCCGAGGCTGCGCAGACGCGCGCGCAACGCCATGAGTACGTAAAAGATCACCCCGACGCCGGCCAGCGCTTTGCTCGGAAATTCGCAGCCCGGCTGATTCGGATTGACCAGCGCATCAGCCTGCGGCAGTTCATCGCCGGGCAAATGGTGGTCGGTGATCAACACCTTCAGTCCGGCGCGCTTGGCCGCCGCGACGCCTTCGACACTGGAAATACCATTGTCGACGGTGATCAATAATTGCGGTTCACGGGTCAGCGCGACTTCGACGATTTCCGGCGTCAGGCCGTAGCCGTATTCGAAGCGGTTCGGCACCAGGTAATCGACATGCGCCGCGCCCAACAGGCGAAGACCGAGCACACCGACAGTGCTGGCGGTGGCGCCGTCCGCATCGAAGTCGCCAACAATGAGAATGCGCTGACGCTGCTCCAGAGCCGTCACCAGCAGGTCGACTGCCGCATCGATGCCTTTGAGCTGCTGGAACGGGATCAAGCGCGCCAGACTCTTGTCCAGCTCCGCCTCCGACTGCACGCCCCGCGCCGCGTACAGGCGGGTCAGCAGTGGCGGCAGATCACCGAGGAAAGGCAACGTGGCAGGCAATTGACGAGGTTCGATACGCATGGGGCGACGGAGGCTTCTCTTTGATTCGTGGGAAATATCAGCGGTGTCGCGACCTCAGCCGCGCTCACCTTGCAGCCATTGCAACTGGACTTCGTGCTGACCGCGATCGTCGGTGACGAAAATCGTGCCTTCGCTGATCATCACGTCCCACTTGATGACGCGCGGCATGTCCTTGGCCAGGGTCTCCAGCACTTCTTGCGGGACGGCGGCGATGTTGACGTTTTTCAGGTTCTTGATCGCCGGGATCACCTTGGTTTCCCACACACGCAGGCTGCCGTAGGCCAGCAGGCTGGTGCGTTCGGTGCGGCGCGAGCACCAGGTCAGGCGATCGGCATCCGGCTGGCCGACTTCGATCCAGTGCAGGACACGGTCGTCCAGGCTCTTTTCCCACAAGGCCGGTTCATCCACGTCTGACAGGCCACGGCCGAACGACAGCTGCTCGTTGTACCAGAGCGCGTAGGCCAGCAGCCGCACAGTCATGCGTTCTTCGGTCTCCGAAGGGTGACGGGCGATGGTCTGCTTGACGCTTTCGTAGACGCTGCGGTCGAGGTCGGTGAGGTTCAGTTCGAATTTGTAGGTAGTGGACGGCTGGGCCATGAACGGGCTTCTTGATACGAGGAAAGTCGGCAAGTCTAACCGATGCCACAGGCAATCATCGAATTGATGGCAATCAAGCTGCGGCGTCTGACAGTCGGCTATGTTAAAACCCTGTATCCGCTCAGCCTTGTCCTACAGGATTTCGCATGCCGTTCACCAGCAAACCGCTCTCGGGTCTGAAAGTCATTGAATTGGGTACGTTGATTGCCGGGCCGTTTGCCTCGCGCATTTGCGGCGAATTCGGCGCCGAAGTGATCAAGATCGAATCGCCTGACGGCGGCGATCCCCTGCGCAAATGGCGCAAGTTGTACGAAGGCACCTCGTTGTGGTGGTTTGTCCAGGCGCGCAACAAGAAGTCGCTGACCCTCAATCTGAAACACCCCGACGGCTTGGCGATCCTGAAACAGCTGCTTAGCGAAGCCGACATCCTCATCGAGAATTTTCGCCCCGGCGTACTGGAAAAACTCGGTCTGAGCTGGGAAACCCTGCACGCCCTGAACCCGAAACTGGTGATGGTGCGCCTGTCCGGTTTCGGTCAGACCGGGCCGATGAAAGATCAGCCCGGCTTCGGCGCGGTCGGCGAATCCATGGGCGGCCTGCGGTACATCACCGGTTTCGAAGACCGGCCACCGGTGCGTACCGGGATTTCCATCGGCGATTCGATTGCCGCGCTGTGGGGCGTGATCGGTGCACTGATGGCGCTGCGTCATCGCGAGGTCAATGGCGGACTGGGCCAAGTGGTCGACGTTGCGCTGTACGAAGCTATCTTCGCGATGATGGAAAGCATGGTGCCGGAGTTCGACGTGTTCGGTTTCATCCGCGAGCGCAGCGGTAACATCATGCCGGGCATCACGCCCTCTTCGATCCACACCAGTGCCGACGGCAAACATGTGCAGATCGGCGCCAATGGTGATGCGATCTTCAAACGCTTCATGCTCGTGATTGGCCGCGCAGATCTTGCCAACGACCCGGTGCTGGCCAGTAACGACGGACGTGACAGTCGCCGGGACGAGTTGTATGGCGTGATTGATCGCTGGGTCAATTCCTTACCGCTGCAGACCGTTCTCGACTTGCTCAATCAGGCCGACGTACCGGTCAGCCGGATCTTCAGCGCCGAGGACATGTTCAACGATCCGCAATACCTGGCGCGGGAGATGTTCCTGCATGCCAAGCTGCCGGACGGCAAGGATTTCAAGATGCCCGGCATCGTGCCGAAGCTGTCGGAAACGCCGGGCTCGTCCGAATGGGTCGGACCGCAGCTTGGCGAACACAATGCGCAGGTGCTTGGCGATCTGGGCTACGACGCGGCGCAAATCGCTCGGCTGCGCGAAGACGGGGCCATTTGAGCACCGTTGCGCGCTTCGGTTTTCTGGCACCAAGCCGTGCGCTGAGCAAACGCCGGGCAAAAGAAACCCCGAGAAGTGGGGAGACAACTCGGGGTTAAACGGGGTCTGCTTCGAGACCCGTAGCAGCAAGCGACAAGCACCGGAGCACAATGCTTGATCCTGCTGTTATGGGGTCTGACTGACAGGGATGCAGGAAGGTTCCCACAAAAAATATTTCATCTTTACAGGGCCGGACGCTTGTCCAGAGCTGCATTGCGCAACGCCGCAATGACGCAGGGTTCCAGCCGCCCTTCGGCGATCATCACGTCACGGTGCAGGCCGTCCACCACGTCGGTCAGCAAGCGCTTGTCGCTCAACTGGGCCTGATTGAATTCGCGTTCCACCACAATGGCGCCGCTGCTGTTCTTCAGCGTCACCAGACATTCACCATGGCTGCCGCGAGGGGTCAGCGTCACCTGATACGGGCTCAGAGCCTCACCGAGCAATAGACTGATACTTTCCATCTCGATCTCCACTCAATAGTCCGAAAACACAGTGCCTGGGGCGTGTTCACATTAAATGACCACCGGCCCGAGAAGAAAGTTCTGCCTGTCACGTTCCGACCTTGCAGGACCGTGTCTGACAGAGCATGCATGGCGAAGATGACAGAAAAATATTCGCCGGTATCAGGCCTCGATGAGTGCCTGCGCAGTGATCAGATAACTGTCCAGCAGACCTCGCATCAACACCGCCGAAACCGGTGTCTGCAGACGCCCCAGCAGGCGCAGGCGTTGTTGACGAAGCACCGGCTCCAGGTCACTCAACAAACTCTGCGCGACCGAGCCCAGCAGAATCAGGGCACGCGCCTCATGGTGCGCCGCCAGGTGATGAATCAATGCCAACCCATCGCCACCTTTGAGCTGCGGATCGCAAATGGCGATATCGACCGCACCGCGATGCCCCAGTGAAGACAGGGCTGACGCCAGCGAAGGCGCGGTCAATACGTCGTAGATGCCGATGGCATTGAGCATTTGATGCAATGCCATCAGCTGGAACGGGTTGGGTTCAAGAATCAGGACTTTAAGCGAGCGCATGGGCGACCTCTGGAGCGATCATCGCGGACTCTCACCGCAGGTGTCGTTCACTCTAGGGCAGGCGTCTTAAGCCTCCCATCAGAAAAGTAGCCGCGTCTTGCAGGACATTTCCCTTCTTTACTGCAGACAGCGACACCCGCTCTCGGTCCGACGCTGGGTGATGTCGGTCCAGCCGCCCAACAAGCCGCGCAATTTGCCGTCGCCGCTGTAAAACGGCACGGTCCACTGATAAACCTCGCGAGGCCCGCCCTTGAACAGCAGTTGACGTTTGCTGAAGCGCGACTTGCGGGTTTGCAACTGGGCGATGAATTCGTCGTGGAGCATCCGCGCGGTGGTTTCCGGAAACGCATCGACTTCGATCAGCAAGCGTCCCTGCATCTGGTCCTGGCGCACCGACAGCGCTTCCTCGTAACTGCGATTGCAGATGATCAAACGCCCGTGCAGATCACGGACAAACACCGGATCCGGCATCGAATCGATCAGGGCATGCTGAAAGGCCAGTTGATCGCCCAACTCCTTTTCCGCCGCGCAGCGCAGCTTGATCACGGCCGCCAGGCGCCGGTTCCACACCAGCGACAGCATTCCGAAAACGCCGATTCCCCCCATCGCCCAGCATGCCCACTCGACCAGGCGCTTCCACACGGAGGGCACGGGCGGCGGCGAAACGCCTGCCAGCCACTTGAGACGAATCGCCCGCAACTCCGCAGCAGGGAAAGCTTCCAGCGCCTTGTTAAGAATACTCAGTAGTTGCGGCATGCCTTTTCGTACAGCCAGATGATCGGCTTCCCACTTGCCCTCTACCAGAGCACCGACCTTGAGCATGCCCAACGGATAGAGCTGCGCGCCGATTTCGTTTTCGATGGTTGCGTAGGCTTCCCCACTCTCGACCAGCGCCCGCGCTTCGGCGTAGGTTTTCACCGAGCGTATTTCAATCGACGGATAATCGCGCCGAATCGCATCCTCCAGGGCATGACGGGCGGGCAGCACCAGAACGCGCTTCGCCAGTTGCTCGAAAGACTCCACCCTCGGGGCATTGGCATGTCCGACAAACACCCAGCCAGCCCCTCCGAAAGCATGACTGAAATCGAGAAACGCCTTGCGTTCATCGCTCATGGCCAACGTCGTACTGATGTCCGCGACCCCGCTTTGCAGGCGATCGAGCATATGGTCGGTAGAGAACGATTCCTGGTGCTCGAATTGCAGTCCGGTCATTGCGCTGACCCGCTTGAGCACATCGTTGTTCAGACCGCTCCACTGGCCGTGTTCGTCCTGAAACAGGTACAGCGGATATTGCACCGATGCCACCGTTACTCTGG
This sequence comes from Pseudomonas sp. S2_A05, assembly GCF_054668485.1. Taxonomy (NCBI): domain Bacteria; kingdom Pseudomonadati; phylum Pseudomonadota; class Gammaproteobacteria; order Pseudomonadales; family Pseudomonadaceae; genus Pseudomonas; species Pseudomonas sp. S2_A05. Next base: position 5,907,349 of record NZ_CP162775.1, on the reverse strand, counting down.
GGTTGTCACGGATCCATTGCCGCTCGTGCGCATCCAGTTCGACAACCGGCACAGTGCCCGACGCATTGGCCTGATCGAGTGCCATCTGCGCTGCCACGCCGCTGTGCATCCACCCCAGCACCGCCAACAAAAACAACCAGCCCAGTGCCGGTTTCAAACCTCTGTAAAACAGCATTGCCATTTCCTTCGTGATCGACTCACCCGTCCTTCGTGGGTGAAAACCCGAGCAGTGTGGCAGCAGAAACAAAAAAGCCCGTCAGGAGACGGGCTTCAAAATGTGACAGCTTTTACTGGCTTAGAGTGGCTTGCCGCGGTTGCCATGCTGGCTGACAAAGGCTTGCACGGCTTTCAGGTCGTTTGGCAGAACCGTGCAACGCTCGTTTCGCTCAAACAAATCAGAAAGATGTGCAGGTAGTTCGAGCGCTTTTCCTACACCCGCTTTCTCCACTGCCTCAGGAAACTTGACCGGATGGGCAGTGCCCAGAATCACCATCGGGATATCCAGACTGCGACGGCATTCGCGCGCAGCTTTCACACCGATGGCAGTGTGCGGGTCGAGGACTTCACCGGTTTGCTCGTAGACGTCGGCGATGGTTTCGCAGGTCTGCGCATCGTCCACCGCCAGCGAATCGAACAGCTTGCGTGCTTCGGTCCAGCGTTCTTGTTCGACGCTGAAACTGCCGTCCTTTTTGAACGAGTCCATCAGGCCGGCAATCGCCGCACCGTTACGCCCGTGCAGGTCGAACAGCAGGCGCTCGAAGTTCGACGAAACCATGATGTCCATCGACGGCGACAGCGTTGCGTGCAGGGTTTCCTTGACGTACTGGTTGCCGCTCATGAAGCGGTGCAGGATGTCGTTGCGGTTGGTTGCCACGATCAACTGATTGATCGGCAGGCCCATGTTGCGCGCCAGGTAGCCGGCGAAGATGTCGCCGAAGTTGCCGGTCGGTACCGAGAACGACACCGAACGCGCCGGACCGCCCAACTGCAGGGACGCATGGAAGTAGTAAACGATCTGGGCCATGATCCGCGCCCAGTTGATCGAGTTCACCGCCACCAGACGCGTGCCTTTGAGGAAGCTCTGGTCGGCGAAGCTGTTCTTGACCATTTCCTGGCAGTCATCGAAGTTGCCTTCGATGGCGATGTTGTGGATGTTCTCGCCGAAGATCGTCGTCATCTGCCGACGCTGCACTTCCGATACACGCTGATGCGGGTGCAGGATGAAGATGTCGACGTTTTCGCAGTGCTTGCAGCCTTCGATGGCCGCCGAACCGGTGTCACCAGAGGTGGCACCGACAATCACCACGCGCTCGCCGCGCTTTTCCAGCACGTAATCGAGCAGGCGACCGAGCAGTTGCAGGGCGAAGTCCTTGAACGCCGGGGTCGGGCCGTGGAACAGCTCAAGCACCCATTCATTACCGTTCAACTGACGCAGTGGCGCCACGGCGCTGTGGGCGAACACGCCGTAGGTTTCTTCGAGAATCTTCTTGAAATCGGCGTCCGGAATGCTGCCGGTGACAAACGGGCGCATCACCCGGAACGCCAGTTCGTGATAAGGCAGGCCGGCCCAGGAAGCGATCTCTTCCTGAGTGAAACGTGGCAGGTTTTCCGGGACGTACAGACCGCCGTCGGTCGCCAGACCGGCCAGCAGGACCTCTTCGAAATTCAGGGCCGGGGCCTGGCCGCGAGTACTGATATAACGCATTTTTTTCAAACCTTCGGTTTGAGCTGCAAGCTGCAAGCTGCAAGTCGCAAGTAAAAGCCAGACTGCTTCTCTCTTGCCGCTTGCAGCTCGAAGCTTGCCGCTGCTTTTAGTTCAAATGTTCGACACGGATCCGTACAACCGGGCCGTCGACGCCAGCCAGTGCTTCCAGCGCGGTGATCGCATCGTTGATGCGCTGCTCGACCACGCGGTGGGTCAGCAGGATCATCGGCACCAGGCCGTCATGTTCTTCGACTTCCTTCTGCATGATCGATTCGATATTGATGCCGCGCTCCGACAGGATGCTCGCCACCTGAGCCAGTACGCCCGGATGATCCTTGGCGTGAATGCGCAGGTAGTAAGCGCTTTCGCAGGCTTCGATCGGCAGGATCGGATGCGCCGACAGCGAGTCCGGCTGGAAGGCCAGGTGCGGCACACGGTTTTCCGGGTCGGAAGTCATCGCGCGAACCACGTCGACCAGGTCGGCGATCACCGACGAAGCGGTCGGCTCCATGCCAGCGCCGGCGCCATAGAACAGCGTCGAACCGGCGGCGTCACCGTTGACCATGACGGCGTTCATCACGCCGTTGACGTTGGCGATCAGGCGATCGGCCGGAATCAGCGTCGGGTGCACGCGCAATTCGATGCCGGCGTCAGTGCTGCGCGCCACACCCAAGTGCTTGATGCGATAGCCCAGCGCTTCAGCGTAGTTGACGTCGGCAGTGGTCAGTTTGGTGATGCCTTCGGTGTACGCCTTGTCGAATTGCAGCGGAATACCGAAGGCGATAGACGCCAGAATGGTCAGCTTGTGCGCGGCATCGATGCCTTCGACGTCGAAGGTCGGATCGGCTTCGGCGTAACCCAGCGCTTGCGCTTCGGCGAGCACGTCTTCGAACGTACGACCTTTTTCGCGCATTTCGGTGAGGATGAAGTTGCCGGTGCCGTTGATGATCCCGGCAACCCAGTTGATGCGGTTGGCGGAAAGGCCTTCGCGGATCGCCTTGATCACCGGAATGCCACCGGCCACCGCCGCTTCGAATGCCACGATCACGCCTTTCTCGCGTGCCTTGGCGAAAATCTCATTACCGTGAACGGCTATCAGCGCCTTGTTCGCGGTGACCACATGCTTGCCATTCTCGATGGCCTTGAGTACCAGCTCGCGGGCAACGGTGTAGCCGCCCATCAGCTCTATGACGATGTCGATCTCAGGGTTCGTGGCCACTTCGAAGACATCGTTGGTAATCGCAATACCGGTCGTCTGGAACTGAGGCTTTGGCGTGCGCATGGCAATTTGTGCCACTTCGATTCCACGCCCGGCACGACGAGCAATTTCCTCGGCGTTGCGCTGAAGTACGTTGAAGGTACCGCCACCGACGGTCCCTAACCCACAGATGCCTACTTTGACCGGATTCACTGTGAACTCCCCATGAAACGGCCGACACAGGGTCGGCCGGAAAACAACCGCGTGCTCGCGGCTCTCTGTTGATGGCCCGGCACTGTTGCTGCCGGACCACGATCGTCAACAGTTGCCCGTGACGATGCGAATTACTTCGCGCCCAGCGCCAGTTTGGCGACTTGTGGCGCCGGCTGGTAGCCCGGAATGACCTGGCCGTCGGCCAAAACGATGGCCGGTGTGCCATTCACGCCGATCGACTGACCTAGCGCGAACTGTTTGGAAACCGGGTTATCGCACTTGGCGGCTTTGATTTCCTTGCCATCGACCATTTTGTCCATGGCAGCTTTCTTGTCTTTCGAGCACCACACTGCTTGCAGCTGCTCGTCACCCGGCGAATTCAGGCCCTGGCGCGGGAACGCCACGTAGCGCACTTCGATGCCGCGCTTGTTCAGCTCCGGCACTTCGGCATGCAGTTTGTGGCAGTACGGACAGGTGGTGTCGGTGAACACGGTGATGTGCGATTTGGTCTCGCCCACGGCCGGGTAGACCACGGTTTCGGCCACCGGGATGGCATTGATCAGTTTGGAAATGCCCAGGCGTTCGGTCTTCTCGGTCAGGTTGACCGGTTTGCCATTCGCGAGCTGGTACAGGTTGCCCTGCACGATGTACTGGCCATCGGCACTGGCGTACAGCACGCGGCTGCCTTTGAGTTTGACTTCGTACATGCCAGGCAACGGGCTGGCATTGATGCTTTCGACCGGAACCTCGAGTTCGAGTTTTTCCAGGCTTTGACGAATGGCTTTGTCGGCCGCGTCGTCGGCGACGGCAAAGGTGCTCACCAGCGCGACAGCGGCGGCAGCGAAAATCTGGGTCAGACGCATGAGTACTCCTGAGGGCGGGCGGATGAAACGATCAGAACGCCCGTGCGAAACACCGGGTCATAACCGTCCATCGTGCAAACCGGCAAAGCCTAACACATAAGGCCGCGAGGGCCGAATGCGCCTGTCGCCACACACTCATGTGCAACTGACACATCTTCATGCTTGTACAACTGACCCACAACCACATGTGGCTGACACACATTATTGTGGCGAGGGATTTATCCCCGCCGGGTTGCGAAGCAGCCCTAAACCATCCACCGCGATCTTTCAGTCAAAATCGAGCCAGCCGGGTTTGCGACTGCTGCGCAGCCGAACGGGGATAAATCCCCTCGCCACAGGTCAGTATTTCAACATTATGGGATGTGTCAGCCGCGTGGGTGGTGTTTGGCGTGCAGATCCTGCAAGCGGGCGCGGGCGACGTGGGTGTATATCTGCGTCGTAGAGAGGTCGCTGTGCCCGAGCAGCATCTGCACCACGCGCAAGTCCGCGCCGTGGTTGAGCAGGTGCGTAGCGAACGCGTGACGCAAGGTGTGCGGCGACAGCGATTTGCTGATCCCGGCGACCTTGGCCTGATGCTTGATCCGATGCCAGAACGTCTGCCGGGTCATCTGCTCGCCGCGCTGGCTGGGGAACAGCACATCGCTGGGGCGGCCACCGAGCAACTCGCCACGAGCATCACGCATATAGCGCTCGACCCAGACAATCGCCTCCTCGCCCATCGGCACCAGACGCTCCTTGCTGCCCTTGCCCATCACCCGCAATACGCCTTGGCGCAGGTTGACCTGCTCCAGTGTCAGGCTGATCAGTTCGGTCACGCGCAGGCCACAGGCATACAGCACTTCCAGCATCGCGCGGTCACGCTGACCGATGGCTTCACTCAGGTCCGGTGCCTTGAGCAGCGCTTCGACATCGGCTTCCGATAGCGATTTGGGCAACGGCCGGCCCAGTTGCGGCATGTCGACGCGCAACGTCGGGTCGACGCTGATCAGCTTTTCCCGCAGCAGATAGCGATAAAAGCCACGCACCCCGGAGAGAAATCTCGCGGTGGAGCGTGGCTTGTAGTTTTGCTCCAGCCGCCACGCCAGGTGATCGAGGATCAATTCGCGACCGGCATTGATCAGCTCGAGATTTTTCTCCTGCAACCAGCCGTTGAACAGCGCGAGGTCGCTGCGATAGGCGTCGCGGGTGTTGTCGGACAGGCCTTTCTCCAGCCATAAAGTGTCGAGGAATTGATCAATCAGCGGATGGTCGATGGCAGGCATGGGTGCTCAGGGCAGGGCTTTTTCAAGCTGCGTGCAAATAGAGAATAAAGGCGCGCTAGTCTTTCATAGCCGGCCAGATCAAGAAACAGGCAGCTTCATTGAATGAGGCGTGTCAGATTGATCCGGTAAATCGCAGGCAACAAAAAAGCAGCCCGTAGGCTGCTTTTTTCTGCATCGGAGGCTAGGCTTAAGCCAGTTTTTCCTTGATGCGTGCTGCTTTACCCGACAGGTCGCGCAGGTAGTACAGCTTGGCTTTACGTACGTCACCGCGACGTTTAACAGCCATGCTGTCGATCTGCGGGGAGTAGGTCTGGAAAGTACGTTCTACGCCAACACCGTTGGAGATTTTACGAACGGTGAACGCACTGTTCACGCCGCGGTTACGCTTGGCGATTACAACGCCTTCGAACGCTTGCAGACGGGAACGATCGCCTTCCTTCACTTTCACCTGAACGACAATAGTGTCGCCTGGGGCGAAGGTAGGGATTTCTTTGCTCATCTGCTCTGCTTCGAGTGCAAGGATGATTTTGTTGGTCATGCTGTGCTCCTAAGGTAAATCGTTCGATCTACCATCGATACGTTGTTAACTATCGTCCCGCTCGCGGATGTATTCCTCGAGCAGCTTCTTCTCTTCTCCAGAAAGCGAGCGGCTTTCCAGAAGATCGGCGCGTCGTTCATAGGTCCGACCAAGGGACTGCTGTAAACGCCAACGCCGGATATGCGCGTGATTGCCACTCAGCAACACGTCGGGAACACGCTGATCCGCATACACCTCCGGTCGGGTGTAGTGCGGGCAATCCAGCAGACCATCCGTAAAGGAATCTTCCTCAGCGGAATCCGCATGCCCTAAAGCTCCAGGCAGCAGTCGTGTAACCGCATCGATCAGGACCATGGCCGGCAGCTCGCCGCCAGACAGTACATAGTCGCCAATCGACCACTCTTCATCGACATGAGCCTCAATAAAGCGCTCGTCAATGCCTTCGTAGCGGCCGGCAATCAGGATCAATGCATCCGATTGTGCCAGCTCGCGTACCGCCGACTGAGTCAGTTGACGGCCTTGGGGGGACAGGTAAATCACCTTCGCCGCCTCCCCGGCTGCTGCCTTGGCCTGAGCCAGCGCATCTTCCAGGGGCTTGATCTTCATCACCATGCCCGGACCACCGCCAAACGGGCGATCGTCCACAGTGTGATGCCGATCCGTCGTGTAATCTCGCGGATTCCAACAGGTCAGCTGCAAGAGCCCCTGTTTGACCGCACGACTGGTGATGCCGTAATCGCCAATGGCGGAAAACATCTCGGGAAACAAACTGATCACTTCTACGCGCAAGTTAGCCACGTTCAGAAGTCCGCGTCCCAATCCACCTTCATCTCGCCCGCTTCCAGGTCGACAGCCAACACGCATTGCTCCGTATAGGGCAACAGGCGTTCGCGATCATCCAGGCTGCCAGCGCAAGGCTTGACGACCATTACATCATTGGCGCCGGTTTCCAGAAGATGATCGATTTTCCCGAGCAGTTGCCCGAGGGTGTCGATGACCTTCAGACCTTCCAGCTGGTACCAGTAGTACTCGCCTTCGGTCAATTCAGCGAACAGGTTGCGCGGCACGCAGATCTCATAACCGGCCAGAAGACGAGCTTCTTCACGATCATCGAGACCCTTGAGCTTGGCGACCAGGAACTTGTCGCTCCCGCGTCCACTGACCAGCTCGACCTGTTTGACATTGCCTTCGCGCTTGAGCGTCCAGGTTTTGTACTGCAACAGGTTTTCAGTCGGATCAGTAAAGGAATAAACCTTCACTTCGCCGCGAACGCCATGAACAGAATAAATTTTGCCAATAACGATCAAATCATCGGCAGGGGCTGGCGTCGCGTTCATATTGCTCAGGCCGCAGCCTTGGCAGATTCCTTCAACAACTGAGCAACGCGCTCAGAAGGTTGTGCACCAACGCTCAGCCAGTAGGCAACGCGCTCTTGGTTCACGGACAGACGGATTTCCTGACCACGGGCAACAGGGTTGAAGAAACCAACCTGTTCTTTGTGGGAGCCGTCACGCGGGTTACGCGAGTCGGTTACGGTCAGGTGGTAAAACGGGCGCTTTTTGGAGCCGCCAAGGGCAAGACGGATTGTTAGCATGTGAACATCGTTCCTGTAGTCGGTGCTGCAAATCTAAATGCACAGCGGGCATGGGTGCCCGAAAGGCCGCATATTCTAAGGAATATCCGGACTTTTGCAAATGACTTTTTCCGGCGCCCATGGCATGCCGTGCAGATTTGCATAGAGAGCCGTCGTTAAAAACGGCCAGTCAGCTCCCGCCGAGTGCGGGTTTGCTGTTGATCCTGCGTCCTTGCAGGGTCTGCGCCGGTGCGACGACCGGCGAAGTCTTTACATTTTCGGCATGCCGCCGCCGGGCAACATACCGCCCATGCCGCGCATCATTTTTGCCATACCGCCCTTGGCGGTGAATTTCTTCATCATCTTCTGCATCTGCTTGTGCTGCTTGATCAAGCGGCCGATGTCCTGCACCTGCGTGCCGGAACCCATGGCGATCCGGCGCTTGCGCGAACCGCTGATCAGCTCAGGGTCGCGGCGCTCGGCCGGGGTCATGGAATTGATGATGGCTTCCATCTGTTTGAATTGCTTTTCTGCGGCGTTCTGGGCATTGCCCATCTGCGACAGGTTGACGCCGCCGATGCTCGGCAGTTTGTCCATGAGCCCGCCGAGGCCGCCCATGTTCTTCATTTGTTGCAGCTGATCGCGGAAGTCTTCGAGGTCGAAGCCCTTGCCCTTTTTCAGCTTCTTGGCCAGTTTGTCGGCCTTGTCCTTGTCCAGCGTCGCTTCAGCCTGCTCGATCAGGCTGAGCACGTCGCCCATGCCGAGGATGCGCGAGGCGATACGCTCAGGGTGGAACGGATCGAGCGCTTCGCTCTTCTCGCCCATACCGATGAACTTGATCGGCTTGCCGGTGATGGCGCGCACCGACAGCGCGGCACCGCCACGGGCGTCGCCGTCGACCTTGGTCAGGATCACACCGGTCAGCGGCAGCGCATCGCCGAACGCCTTGGCGGTGTTGGCGGCGTCCTGACCGGTCATCGCGTCGACCACGAACAGGGTTTCAACCGGGTTGATCGCGGCGTGCAGCGCTTTGATCTCGCCCATCATCTCTTCGTCGATGTGCAGACGACCGGCGGTGTCGACGATGACCACGTCGATGAATTTCAGTCTGGCTTCTTTAATAGCCGCATTGGCGATGTCGACCGGCTTCTGGCTCAGGTCGGACGGGAAGAACGTCACGCCGATGTCGTTGGCCAGGGTTTCCAGCTGCTTGATCGCGGCCGGACGGTAAATGTCCGCAGACACGACCATGACCGACTTCTTCTTGCGCTCTTTAAGGAAGCGCGCCAGCTTACCGGCAGTGGTGGTTTTACCCGCGCCCTGCAGACCGGCCATCAGAATCACGGCTGGCGGAACGGCGCTCAGGTTGAGGTCTTCGTTGGCCGCGCCCATCAGGCTTTCGAGTTCGGCCTGGACGATCTTCACGAACGCCTGGCCCGGCGTCAGGCTGCGCGACACCTCGGTGCCGACAGCGCGCTCCTTGACCGAATTGACGAAGTCCTTGACCACCGGCAGTGCGACGTCAGCTTCGAGCAACGCCATGCGCACTTCACGCAGGGTGTCTTTGATATTGTCCTCGGTCAGCTTGGCCTTGCCGGTGACATGGCGCAGCGTCTGCGAGAGACGGTCGGTTAAGTTTTCAAACATTGCGCGATCCTTTCAGGCCCTGTACGAACCGGGATAATGGCGGCCCAGACCGGAATCAACATGTGCTCGGCGAGCCTGCGGCGTGGGCAGGTCGCGGATTATAGCGAAGACTGCGGCCGGCGGACACCTCGCCGTCAGCTTGCGGAGTCTTTCGTGCCGTGGCGGTTCTATGCCAAACTCAGCGCCTTTCGGGCTCGCCTAACAGGATTTATGCTCCCCTTGTCACCCAGTTTGCTGACCACCCTCGCCGCCGCCCTGCTCTATGCCGCTGCGACCGTCTATCAAAGCACTCGCCTGGCCACCGGCGCCAAGGCGAACAAGCGCCTGCTGGTCAGCCTCGGCGTCTTCGCCGTGCTCGCCCACGGCGCCAGCCTGCTTACTCATCTATTGACCCCGATCGGCCTCGGCCTGGACTTCTTCAGCGCGTCCAGCCTGATTGCCGCTGCGGTGATTGCCCTGACTCTGCTGGCCTGTTCGCGGATCCCGGTGGAAAACCTGCTGGTGCTGCTGTTCCCGCTCGGTGCGATCACAGTATTGCTGGCGCAGTTCGCGCCGACCGGCACAGTGCAGATCATCGACGAAGAGCCGGGCATCCTCGCGCACATTCTATTGTCGATCCTCGCCTACGGCATGTTCACCATCGCCGTGTTCCAGGCGTTGCTGCTGCTGGTTCAGGACCATCAGCTCAAGCACAAGCACCCGTCCGGACTGATCAAGAACTTTCCGCCCCTGCAAACCATGGAAAGCCTGCTGTTCGGCTTTCTCTGGGCCGGCTGGACGCTGCTGTCGCTGTCGCTGATTTCCGGCTGGCTGTTCGTCGAGAACCTGTTTGCCCAGCATCTGGTGCACAAGACCCTGCTGGCCTGTCTGGCATGGATCGTCTTCAGCGTGCTGCTTTGGGGTCGCAACCGACTGGGCTGGCGCGGCCACAAGGCGATTCGCTGGACCCTCGCCGGTTTCTGCCTGCTGATGCTGGCGTACTTCGGCAGCAAACTGGTTCGTGAATACATACTGCACATCTGACGGGCGGCATAAATGGACGGTTTGCCCATAGGGCCGATGCTCGCGGTATTTGTCCTGCTGATCTTATGGTCAGGGCTATTTACCGCCGTCGAAATCGCGCAGCAGCACCTGCTCGCGCAACGGATCGCCTCGCGCGCCAGCGACAAGCCGCTGGCGAAGCTGAGCTTCCCGCTCGACAGCCTGATCCTCTGCAACACCCTGTGCCGCGCCCTCGCGGTGATCCTCGCGACGCTGCTGGCGATTTTCTCTGCGAAGAAAATGGCCCGTGGGCGGCCTGCCCGGGCGCCGGTGCCATCCTGCTGGTGTTCGCCGATTATTTCCCGCGCACGGTGGCCCGGCGCTATCCCGACGCCGTGCTGGCGTTCGGCAATGCCCTGCTGGCGGTGCCGATGAAAATCGTCTACCCGTTCGCGTGGCTGTTCAGCCGGGTCAGCGCTTTGCTGCTGACCCCGTTCACGCGCAAGGCTCAGGTGGTGCAACAGAGCGAGGACGAGTTGCCGGCCGATCACGATGATGATCCCGAACATCCGGTCCGCGCCCACCCGGTGTCGGGCATTCATGCGCTGGACAACATCACGGTCAACGACATTCTGGTGCCGCGCAGCGATGTCGATGGCATCAACCTCGACGATTCGATCGAAGAGATCATCGAGCAACTGCGCGAGAACAAGCGCACGCGTCTGCCGGTGTTTCACAGTGACATCAATCAGGTCGAAGCGGTGCTCAACACTCGCCAGATCGGCCATTTGCTGAGCAACGGTGGATTGACCCGCGAGGCACTGCTGGCCGCCAGCTACGAGCCCTACTTCGTCCCGGAAAGCACGCCGCTGCAACTGCAACTGCTGAACTTCCACAAGCAGCAACGCCGTCTCGGCATGGTCGTGGACGAGTACGGTGAAGTGCTGGGCATCGTCACCCTTGAAGACATTCTCGAAGAAATCGTCGGCGAATTCGAAAGCGAGCACAGCCTCGACAATCCGCACATTCATCCCCAGGCCGACGGTCGCATGGTGATCGATGGCGCCGCGTCAATCCGCGACCTGAACAAGTGCCTGGGCTGGCACCTGCCGAGCGACGGGCCGAAGACCCTGAACGGCCTGGTCACCGAAGCGCTGGAAACCATTCCGGAAAGCGCGGTGTGCCTGAAGATCGGGCGTTATCGACTGGAAATCCTCGAGACCGAGGAGAACCGGGTGAGCAAGGTGCTGATCTGGCATACCTCTTCTGCTCCTGCTTTGGTGCCCGCCAGATAAAAGATCAAAAGATCAAAAGATCAAAAGATCGCAGCCTTCGGCAGCTCCTACCCTGCGATCTTTTGCGCTTGTTTGATCGTTAGCCCCCTTCCTATAATCGAGGCGCTTACCCAAGCGCCGTCGATCCCTGTGCCTACCCGGCACTGCCCGGATCCTGACTGTTTCCGCTGCAAACCGACGACTGTTCCTACTCGAAACAGCGCTCGCGCCCTACCCCACATCCCTGGGTGTTTCACCATAATAATTCGCTCCACTGGAGCTCATGACTGTCAGGGATCACCGCATGACGACCCATACCGCTTACAGCGAAACCGCGCCTGCCCAACCGACCAATTCCGCCACCCGCGTGGCCACGGCAAGCTTTATCGGCACTGCTATCGAGTTCTACGACTTCTACGTTTACGCCACTGCTGCGGCGCTGGTGATCGGGCCGGTGTTCTTTCCGCAGACCTCCGGCACGGCGCAGATGCTTTCGGCGTTTCTCACTTTCGGCATTGCCTTCCTCGCTCGACCACTGGGTTCGGCATTGTTTGGCCACTTCGGCGACCGTATCGGCCGTAAATCGACGCTGGTCGCCTCGCTGCTGTTGATGGGCGTGTGCACCACCTTGATTGGCGTGCTACCGGGCTACGACAGCATTGGTGCCTGGGCGCCGATTCTGCTGTGCGTGCTGCGTTTCGGTCAGGGCCTGGGCCTTGGCGGCGAATGGGGCGGTGCGGCGCTGCTGGCCACGGAAAACGCGCCGAAGGGCAAACGCGCCTGGTTCGGCATGTTCCCGCAGCTCGGGCCATCGATTGGTTTTCTTGCGGCCAACGGCCTGTTTCTGACCCTGGCGATGACCCTGGATGATGAACAGTTCCGCAGCTGGGGCTGGCGCATTCCGTTTCTGCTCAGCGCGGCGCTGGTGATGGTCGGCCTGTATGTGCGCCTCAAATTGCATGAAACGCCAGTGTTCGCCAATGCGATCGCCCGTCAGGAGCGAGTGAAAGTGCCGCTGGTCGAGTTGTTCAGCCAATACTGGGCGCCGACCTTGCTCGGTGCGGCGGCGATGGTCGTCTGCTATGCGCTGTTCTATATCTCGACGGTGTTTTCCCTGAGCTACGGCGTATCGACGCTGGGTTACAGCCGCGAAACGTTCCTCGGCCTGCTGTGCTTTGCCGTGTTGTTCATGGCCGCCGCGACGCCATTGTCAGCCTGGGCCAGCGACCGTTACGGGCGCAAACCGGTGCTGATTATCGGTGGCGTGCTGGCGATTCTGTCCGGGTTCCTGATGGAACCGTTGCTGACGCAGGGCTCGACCTGGGGCGTGGCGCTGTTTCTGTGCATCGAGTTGTTTTTGATGGGCGTGACATTCGCACCGATGGGCGCGCTGTTGCCTGAGCTGTTTCCGACCCACGTGCGTTATACCGGCGCATCAGCGGCGTACAACCTGGGCGGCATCGTCGGGGCCTCGGCGGCGCCGTTCTTTGCGCAGAAACTGGTGGCGATGGGCGGGTTGAGCTATGTCGGCGGGTATGTGTCGGCGGCGGCGGTGTTGAGCCTGATCGCGGTGTTGTGTTTGAAGGAGACGCGCAATAACGATCTGAATCAGGTTGCCTGACAGAAGATCAAGAGCTTCGCGAGCAGGCTCGCTCCCACAGGGAAATGCATTCCAAATGTGGGAGCGAGCCTGCTCGCGAACAGCTGCCGCGACCCGGTTTACAGCTCTACAACAACCGCCTGCGACGCACGAGTCGCCTTGGCGCGAGCAGCCTCGATCGACTCATCCCGCGCCAGCGCCACGCCCATGCGGCGCTGACCGTTCACTTCCGGCTTGCCGAACAGACGCAGCGCGGTATCCGGCTCGCTCAACGCAGCGCCCAGATTGGCGAATGCGGTCTGGGTCGACTGGCCTTCCACCAGAATCACTGCCGACGCCGACGGGCCAAACTGACGGATCAGCGGTACCGGCAGGCCGAGAATGGCGCGGGCATGCAGGGCAAACTGCGACAGGTCCTGAGAGATCAGCGTCACCAGCCCGGTGTCATGCGGACGTGGCGAAACTTCGCTGAACCACACCTGATCACCTTTGATGAACAGCTCGACACCGAACAGACCACGGCCACCCAGCGCTTCCGTCACAGCTTTGGCAACGCGCTCGGATTCAGCCAGAGCAATCGGGCTCATGGCCTGCGGCTGCCAGGATTCCTGATAGTCGCCCTTCTCCTGACGGTGGCCGACCGGTGCGCAGAACGTGGTGCCGCCAATGTGGCGCACGGTCAGCAGGGTGATTTCGTAGTCAAAGTCGATGAAGCCTTCGATGATCACCCGACCTTTGCCGGCGCGACCGCCCTCTTGCGCGTAATCCCAGGCTTTCTGTACGTCATCGGCGCTGCGCAGCAGGCTCTGGCCCTTGCCCGACGAACTCATCACCGGCTTGACTACGCAAGGGAAACCCAGGTCCTGAACGGCTTTGCTGTAGTCCTCGAAGGTGTCGGCGAAGTGGTACGGCGAGGTGGGCAAGTCCAGCTCTTCGGCAGCCAGACGACGGATACCTTCGCGGTTCATGGTCAGCTGTGCCGCACGCGCGGTCGGAATCACGGTGAAGCCTTCGGCTTCCAGCTCGACCAGCGTGGCGGTGGCGATGGCTTCGATTTCCGGCACGATGAAGTGCGGCTTCTCGGCTTCGATCACTGCACGCAGAGCAGCACCGTCGAGCATGTTGATCACGTGGCTGCGATGGGCGACTTGCATGGCCGGCGCGTTGGCGTAGCGGTCGACGGCAATCACTTCAACGCCCAGGCGCTGCAGTTCGATTACCACTTCCTTGCCCAACTCACCACAGCCACACAGCAATACGCGGGTCGCGGTTGGCGACAATGGAGTTCCGATACGGGTCATCTCAGGTCCTCAAAGGAAGCGGATCATCGAGGAAAGCCACGCAAGTGCGCTTTCCATGGGGAGAAAGCGCGGCATTTTACATGAACCCGAGGGTTTGGCTTCAGCTGGCGACAGCCTGTTTGCGATCACGCCAGGCCATGATCAGCCAGACGGCGGTGACGCCGGCGAACTTCGAGGCCAGCGCGGTGATGATCACCGGCGGCGTCAAGGCGTCGATCATGCCGAAAAAGATGAAGGTATCCAGTGGAATACTCAGCGCCGAACTGATCCACAGACGATCACGCAACGGCCGCTTGGTGATGCTGAACACCAGCCAGTCGATGCACTCGGAGACCGCGAACGCCGTGGCGCTGGCCAGCGCGATGGAAGGGTCGGACGTGATGTAGGAAAGCACCAGCGCCGCCAGCATCGCCACGATCGCGCCGTGACCGAAGCGCGTTTGCACCATGTCGCGCAGCACGAACACCAGCCCGCCCCAGGCCGACCAGATGATGTCCAGGTGCGGAGCGGTGGAAAAGGCGAAGTTGATCAGCACGACGCTGCTGATGTAGGCGATGAGAAAGATCATGGGGGTGGCCTGTAAATGTGGCGCACAGGTTACTTGAGCGCTGGTATTGCGCCAATAGGTGCGGTGACAGGACCGACGTCTTCGCGAGCAGGCTCGCTCCCACAGTGGAATGCATTTTCAAGGTGGGAGCGAGCCTGCTCGCGAAAGCGCTGGCTCAGACGCCTGACTTCGCGGGAATCATCCAGACCAATCCACTCGCCTTCGCCCGTTCATGACACAACCCCAGCACCACGCGGCGCTCGTCATTGTTCATGCGGCCCCAGCGGGTGATCTCCGCGACCGTGCGCTGGCACCCGGTACAAACGTCATCTTCGTCCAGCGCGCAGATATTCACGCACGGCGAGGCGACTGGTCGTTCAACAGTCGTCATTGTTCCTGCTCGACCAGATCGCGGGCGTAACGCTGCGAGTTATGCACATAGTGCGCGGCGCTGGCTTCGAGCATCTTTTTCTGCGCCTCGGTCAGTTCACGTACGACCTTGCCCGGCGAGCCCATCACCAGCGAACCGTCGGGAATTTCCTTGCCTTCGCCGATCAGCGAATTGGCGCCGATGATGCAGTTCTTGCCGATCTTCGCGCCATTTAGAATCACCGCGTTGATGCCGATCAGGCTGTAATCGCCGACCGTGCAGCCGTGGAGCATGGCGTTGTGGCCGATGGTCACGCCGGTACCGATGGTCAGTGGGTAGCCCATGTCGGTGTGCATCACCGTGCCATCCTGCACGTTGCTGTTCTTGCCGATGAGGATCAGTTCGTTGTCGCCGCGCAATACGGCGTTGAACCAGACGTTGGCGCCCTCTTCCAGGCGGACCTTGCCCACCAGTACGGCATTGGGCGCGACCCAGCTCTGTGGATGGGTTTCGACACGGGCGTCGCCCAGGCGGTATTTCATTTTGTTTTCCTCGGGCTCACGGCCGTTCGAACGACGGCTCAGGTATCGATAAAACTTTTCGGCGGTCGGTGCAGGCTGATTTTGGCGTCATAGAGCAGGTTGATCAACTCGACGATCATGATCGCCGTCAGGCCCCAGATCTTGTACTCGCCGAAGCGATAGCTCGGCACGTACCAGCTGCGGCCCTGATAGTCGATGCGATGGGTATGCTCGCGCGGGTCCTTGCGGAAGAATTCCAGCGGTACGCTGAAGACGGCGGCGATCTCGGCATCGTTGGGCTGGTATTCGACAAAGTCGGGAATCACCCCGACATACGGCGTTACCTTGATGCCGTGCAGGGAAATCAGCGGACTCAGCGGGCCGATGACTTCGACCAGACCCGGCGGCAGGCCGATTTCTTCTTCGGCTTCGCGCAGCGCGGTGAAGATCAGGTCCGGGTCTTCCGGGTCGCGGCGTCCACCAGGGAAGGCGACCTCGCCGCCGTGGGTCGAAAGCCCGCTGGCGCGCAGGGTCAGGACCAGTTCCGGTTCGTCACTGCGGGTGATCGGCACCAGCACGGCGGCTTCGGGAAAACGTGCGTCGGTCTCCAGCGTGCGCGGTGTGTGGTTGCTTACCCTATGCAGTAGCTCGTCCAGCATGAGTGTTCTCGATCGGTGCCTTGCTCCGCATCATGCACCAATCAAAGCGAGCGCCCAAGCCCCCGAAACCCGTCGTGTCGCGAAACGACAACTTGCCGACCGGCCCCGCTGCACGCCAAGATAGGCGCAGCATTCAGGAACCCGAGCATGAAATTTTGCAGCCACTGCGGTAACCCGGTCACCCAGCGCATTCCCGAAGGCGACTCGCGGCTGCGATTTGTCTGCGACAGCTGTCAGACCATTCACTACCAGAATCCCAATATCGTCGCCGGTTGCGTGCCGACCTGGGGGACGAAAGTGCTGCTCTGCCGCCGCGCCATCGAGCCGCGTCTCGGTTACTGGACGCTACCTGCCGGCTTCATGGAAAACGGCGAGACCATCGAGCAGGCCGCCATCCGCGAAACGGCTGAAGAAGCCTGCGCCCGGGTGCGCAACCTGAGCATTTACACGCTGATCGACGTGCCGCACATCAGCCAGGTGCATGTGTTCTTCCGCGCCGAACTGGCCGATCTGCAATACGCGGCCGGGCCGGAAAGCCTTGAAGTGCAGCTGTTCGAAGAAGCCGACATTCCCTGGGACGAGCTGGCTTTCCGCACGGTCGGGCGTACCTTAGAATGCTTCTTCGCTGATCGGCGCGTCGAGAAGTATCCGGTTCGTTCGGAATCGATTCCGCCATTGGTTCAGCCGGTGATTGTTGGCTAGAAGATCAAAAGATCGCAGCCTTCGGCAGCTCCTACCTAAAACCTGATTGCGTCACTCCCTGGGGAATCGTTTCAATGCGCTGGTTGCTTGCCCTGCTGTGCCTGTCGTTCGTCAGCGTTTCACAAGCGTCATTCGTGACCACCGTGACGCCCTCGAACACTCCACTGATCGAAAAAGTCCTGGTACTCAAATCAGCCCATCAACTGCAGCTGATTGCCGACGGCAAGCCGCTGAAGACCTATCGCATTTCCTTGGGCAAGGGCGCGAAGAAAGGCCCGAAACTGATCGAGGGTGACAAACGCACACCCGAAGGTTTCTATTGGATCGACTGGCGCAAGACCAGCGACAAATTCAACCTGTCGATGCACATCTCCTACCCGAACATCAGCGATGCCGCCCGCGCGCGTCGTGAAGGCGTCGAGCCTGGCGGGATGATCATGATCCACGGCACCCCGGACTCGGCAGACAACCCGGAGCAGTTGTTCCATACCCTCGACTGGACCGACGGCTGCATCGCCATGCGCAACGTCGATATGCGTGAAGTGTGGAATCTGGTACCGGACGGCACGATGATCGAGATTCGCCCTTAATCCCTGACCACTGGTCACCCGCAAAAATAAATCAAAAGATCGCAGCCTGCGACGGCGACTACAGGGGGTGATACCACTCTCAACTGTAGAAGCTGTCGCAGGCTGCGATCTTTTTGCTTTTTTTATAGGCCATCACTAATACCACTTTAAACACTGCCCCCTGAAAACCGCCAATCCACTGGGTCATACGCCGGTTCATCGCGTTGACATGGTATTCAAGTGGTATTAGCTTCCGTCGCACAAGCGAGCCACAACAATCCTATACTCGCGACGGAAACGACCTACATGAACGACCTCCAGCCCCTACGTCCTGACGATTCCCAGCCGACGCCGCTGTACTTGCAACTGGCGCGCAATCTGGAAGCGGCGATTCATGCCGGGCAGTGGAAGGCCGAACAGGCGATGCCGTCCGAGCGCAATCTCAGCGACCAGCTCGGCATCTCCCGGGTCACCGCACGCAAGGCGCTGGAAGTCTTGCTCGAGCAAGGCCTGATCCGCCGCCTGCAAGGCTCGGGCACGTTCATCACCCCACGCCTGGAACAACCACTGTCGCGTCTTTCCGGCTTCAGCGAGATGCTGCGCCTGAAAGGTTTCGTGCCGAGTTCGAAATGGCTGGAGCGGGAGATCACCCTCCCAACCCACGAAGAACTGATCCGCCTCAGCCTGTCGCCGAATGACAAGGTGGCGCGCATGAAGCGCCTGCGCAAAGCCGATGACATGGTCATGGCGATCGAGATGAGCACCCTGCCCGCGTCGATCATGCCCAGGCCGCAAGCGGTGGGCGATTCGCTGTACGAATACCTCGACGGCATCGGCAAACCGATCGTCCGCGCCCTTCAGCACATCCAGGCAATCAACGCCTCTGACGAATTCGCCGCACTGGTCGGCATCGCCCCCGGCACCGCCATGCTGCTGATGACCCGGGTCGGCTATCTGGAAGACAACACGCCGATCGAAGTCACCGACACCTATTGCCGCAACGACTACTACGACTTTGTTGCAGAGCTGCGCCGCTGAGCGCGGCCCCAAGCGAGAACGAAAATGTCCGAAGACAACATCCTCACCGCCAGCGGCTGGGTTCGCGGCCGGCTGATTCACGAACACGGCAAGATCGTGTCGATCGAAGGCGTGCCCTGCGATCCGGCGGCTAACGATCTGCCCTATCTGCTGCCGGGTTTCATCGACCTGCATGTGCATGGCGGCGGTGGCAAAGACATCATGGAAGGCGCCGAAGCCTTCGAAACCATCAGCAGAACCCACGTGCGTTTCGGCACCACTTCGCTGTTGGCCACGACAATGACTGCGCCGAGTGCGGAGATCTCAAATGTCCTGAAAGAGGTAGGAGAGTTCTGCGAACAGCGTCCGACAGGCGCCGCGCGAGTGCTTGGCGTACACCTTGAAGGCCCTTACATCAACCCGGGAAAACTCGGCGCTCAACCGAACTTCGCCCACACCGCGTTGATGGCAGAAGTCGAAGAATATCTGGCGCTGGCACCGATCCGCGTCATCACCATTGCCCCGGAAATCGCCGGCCACGATGCATTGATTCGTGAGCTGAGCAGCCGTGGCATCCGCATGCAGATCGGCCACACCCTCGGCAGCTACGAGGAAGGCGTCGCCGCGCTGGCTGCCGGTGCCAGCAGTTTCACCCACCTCTACAACGCCATGAGCCCGCTGCATCACCGCGAGCCGGGCATCGTCGGCGCAGCACTGGCGCACGCCAAATACGCCGAGCTGATTCCCGATCTGCTGCACGTACACCCCGGCGCCATTCGCGTGGCCCTGCGTTCGATCCCGTGCCTGTATTGCGTCACCGATTCGACCGCCGCCGCCGGCATGCCCGACGGTGAATACAAGCTCGGCAGCCACACCGTGACCAAATGCCTGGGCGGCGTGCGTCTGCCCGACGGCACGCTGGCCGGCAGCACCCTGACCATGGATCAGGCCCTGCGCAATCTGGTGAAGATCGGTTTGCCGATCGCCGAAGCCTCGCAGCGTCTGTCGCAATTTCCCGCCGACTATCTCGGCATCACCGAACGCGGGCGCCTTGCCCCCGGCGCCTGGGCCGACTGCGTGCGGCTTGATCGTTCACTCACACTGACCGCCGTCATGGTCGAAGGAGAAGACATTGACTTCAAAAATGCTTGAAGAGGCGCTGTCCTCGTTCGAGGCCGTGCAAGCCCAACTGCAACAACTCGACGCGCCGATGATCGAGATCGCCGGGCGCCTGCGCCGGCAGCCGCCGCAAGTGGCGATGACCGTCGCCCGTGGCAGCTCCGACCACGCGGCGAGCTACTTCGCCTACCTGACCATGCAGCAACTGGGCGTGCCGGTGGCCTCGTTGCCGATGTCGGTGGTGACCATGCAGCAGGCGCCACTGAAAGTCAGCGGTCAGGTCGCGTTCGCGTTTTCGCAGTCGGGGCAGAGCCCGGATCTGGTCAACAGCCTGCGCCTGTTGCGCAAGCGTGGCGCGCTGAGCGTGTCGATGGTCAATGCCGCCGATTCGCCCCTGGAGGCAGCTTGTGAATTCAGCCTGCCGCTGCTTGCCGGGACTGAAAGCAGCGTCGCCGCGACCAAGAGTTTTATCGCCACCCTCAGCGCCAGCGCGCGTTTGATCGCGCACTGGAAAGAGGACAGCGAATTGCTGCAAGCCCACGATGCGCTGCCAGAAGGCCTGCGCGAAGCGGCTAAACAGGACTGGAGCTTGGCCATCGAAGCCCTGCGCGATTGCGAGCGCCTGATGGTGATCGGCCGTGGCGCCGGTTTCGCGATTGCTCAGGAAGCCGCGCTGAAGTTCAAGGAAACCTCAGCGATTCAGGCCGAAGCGTTCAGCAGTGCCGAAGTCCGTCACGGCCCGATGGCACTGATCGACGAACACTATCCGCTGCTGGTTTTCGCCCCGCGCGGTGCCGAGCAGGCCGGCCTGCTGAGCCTCGCGGCAGAGATGCGTCAACGCGGCGCCCGGGTCTTGCTCGCCGCGCCAGATGACGTCAACGAACGCGACCTGACCCTGACCCGCGCCGAACACCCGGCCCTCGACCCGATTCTGGCGATCCAGAGTTTCTACGTGATGGCCGCAGGCCTGGCCGTGGCGCGGGGCATGGACCCGGATCAGCCGCGCCATTTGAGCAAAGTGACCCGCACGCACTGATAGCCGTTGACGGATGTACTCCCTGTAGGAGCTGCCGAAGGCTGCGATCTTTTGTTTTTTCACGTAGCGAAAAAACAAGATCAAAAGATCGCAGCCTTCGGCAGCTCCTACAGGGGACATCGAACCGAGATTCAACTGATGAGACCCAGCCATGCCCGACAACAATAAAGAGCTGACCCTCAGCGCCCCGCTCAGCGGCCCGGTACTGACGCTCGCCAACGTCCCGGACGCGGTGTTCGCCAGTGGCGCGATGGGCGACGGCATCGCCATCGACCCGCTCAACGACACGCTGTATTCGCCCTGCGCCGGCGAGGTCATTCACGTCGCGCGCAGCAGCCATGCGGTGACCGTGCGCGCCGACAACGGCGCGGAAATCCTCCTGCATCTGGGCCTCGATACCGTTGAGCTGAACGGCGAAGGTTTCGCCATGCTGGTCAAGGAAAGCGATCGCGTCAGCCTCGGTCAGCCGCTGCTGCGCTATGACCTGGACAAGGTCGGCCAGCACTGCAAAAGCCTGGTCAGCCTGTTGATCCTGACCAACAGCGCGGATTTTCAGGTGCGGCCGATCACCCTCAAAGCGGTGAAAGTCGGCGAGCCGCTGCTGCACATCATCGCGCGCAATGTTGTCGCGGCGAATACCGATATAAGCGCTGGGCCAGAGGTTCGTGGTCAAGTGCAGGTCGCTCATCGCGGCGGCTTGCATGCGCGCCCGGCTGCACTGATCCGCCAGACCGCCCAGGGTTTCAGCAGCCATTCACAGCTGCACTTCAACGGTAAGTCGGCGCCGTGCAACAGCCTGATCGGTTTGATGGGCCTGGCGATCGGTGAGCAGGATGAAGTGCACGTCAGTTGTCAGGGGCCGGACGCCGATGCCGCGCTGCACGCCCTGCTTGGCGCATTGGCCACGGCGCTGCCAGACGATCATCACGCGCAAGCGCCGGTCAGCACTGCGGCGCCGAAACGCCCGGCCGAGGCAGGTGTGCTGCACGGTGTCTGCGCGGCGCCGGGGCTGGTCGCCGGGCCGTTGTTTCGCTTGAACGCGATCACCTTGCCGGCGGATACGGGCCATCACGATCCAGAGCAACAGCAGCAGACGCTTGAAACGGCATTGAACGCGGTGCGCAGCGAAATCGCCGCCACCCTCGCCCAGGCGAAAAAGCACAAGAACGCCGACGAAGAAGCGATCTTCGCCGCACACATGGCGCTGCTCGAAGACCCGGCCTTGCTCGACGCCGCGCAGCAATTCATCGCGCAAGGCACCGCAGCGACGCACGCCTGGAGTCAGTCGATCGACACCCAGTGCGACATGCTCCAAGGCACCGGCAGTCCGCTGCTGGCCGAACGTGCCAACGATTTGCGCGACCTCAAGCAACGCGTGCTGCGCGCCCTGCTTGGCGAGGCCTGGCATTACCAGGTTCCGGCCGGCGCCATCGTTGCCGCCCATGAACTGACGCCGTCGGATCTGCTGCAACTCAGCGCGCAAGGTGTCGCCGGGTTGTGCATGGCCGAGGGCGGCGCGACCTCCCACGTAGCGATTCTGGCGCGCGGCAAAGGTCTGCCGTGCCTCGTCGCTTTGGGCGCGCAATTGCTTGAGCAGCCGCAAGATCAAGCCGTGGTGCTCGACGCTGACGACGGGCGCCTCGAATTGACCCCAAACGCCGAGCGCCTGAGCGAAGTGCAACAGGCGCAGATCGAGCGCCGGCAGCGTCGCGAAAGCCAACAGGCCAAAGCCCATTTACCCGCTGAAACGCGCAATGGCGTGCACATCGAAGTGGTCGCCAACGTCGCCTCAAGCAGCGAAGCGGCAGACGCATTTGCCAACGGTGCTGATGGTGTAGGCCTGTTGCGCACCGAGTTTCTCTTCGTCGATCGCCAGACGGCACCCGACGTCGAAGAACAGCGCAGCGCCTATCAAGCGGTGATCGATGCCATGAGCGACAAGTCGGTGATCATCCGCACCATCGACGTCGGTGGCGACAAGCAACTCGACTACCTGCCACTGCCCGCCGAGGCCAACCCGGTGCTCGGATTGCGCGGCATTCGTCTGGCGCAGGCGCGCCCGGAAATTCTCGATCAGCAACTGCGCGCGCTGTTGCAGGTCAAGCCGTTGCCGCGTTGCCGGATTCTGTTGCCGATGGTCACCGAGGTCGACGAGCTGCTGCACATCCGCCAGCGCGTCGATGCCTTGTGTCTTGAGCTGGGGATTACCGAGCGCCCGGAAATCGGCGTGATGATCGAAGTCCCCGCCGCCGCGCTGCAAGCCGAACAACTGGCCGAACACGCCGACTTCCTCTCGATCGGCACCAACGATCTGTCGCAATACACCCTGGCCATGGACCGCGACCACGCCGGGCTGGCGGCGCGGGTCGATGCCCTGCACCCGGCGTTGCTGCGCCTGATCGCCATGACCTGCGAGGGTGCGGCGGTACACAAGCGCTGGGTTGGTGTCTGCGGCGCCCTCGCCTCCGACCCGTTGGCCACGCCGGTGCTGATCGGCCTGGGCGTCACTGAACTGTCGGTGAGCCCGGTGCAGATCGGTGAAATCAAGGAACGCGTGCGTCAGCTGCATGAAGCCGAATGTCAGCGCCTGAGCCGCGACTTGCTCAAGCTGTCCAGCGCCGCCGCCGTTCGCCACGCCTGTCATCAACATTGGCCTCTGCGCTAACAAAAACAAAAAGGACAAACGCCATGTACCAACTCTTCATCGAAGGCCTGCAACGCCTCGGCCGCGCGCTGATGCTGCCGATCGCGATCCTGCCGATTGCCGGCCTGCTGCTGCGCCTGGGCGACACGGACCTGTTGAACATCGCGATCATTCACGATGCCGGGCAAGTGATCTTCGCCAACCTGGCGATGATCTTTGCCATCGGCATCGCCGTCGGTTTCGCCAAAGACAACAACGGCACCGCCGGCCTGGCCGGGGTGATCGGTTATCTGGTGATGATCTCCACGCTCAAGGTGCTCGATGCGAGCATCAACATGGGCATGCTCGCCGGGATCGTCAGCGGCCTGATGGCCGGTGCGCTGTACAACCGTTTCAAGGACATCAAGCTGCCGGAGTACCTGGCGTTCTTCGGTGGCCGGCGTTTCGTGCCGATTGTCACCGGTTTTGCAGCGGTGGGGCTGGGCGTGCTGTTCGGCTATATCTGGCCGCCGATCCAGCAGGGCATCAATGCGTTCGGCGCGCTGATGATGGAAAGCGGCAGCATCGGCGCCTTCGTCTTCGGCGTGTTCAACCGCCTGCTGATCGTCACCGGCCTGCACCACATCCTCAACAACATGGCGTGGTTCGTCTTCGGTAACTTCACCGACCCGACCACTGGGGCATTGGTGACCGGCGATCTGTCGCGTTATTTCGCCGGCGATCCGAAGGGTGGGCAGTTCATGACCGGCATGTTCCCGATGATGATCTTCGGCCTGCCCGCCGCGTGCCTGGCGATGTATCGCAACGCGTTGCCGGAGCGGCGCAAGGTGATGGGCGGGATCTTCCTGTCGATGGCGCTGACCTCGTTTCTCACCGGCGTGACCGAGCCGATCGAATTCGCCTTCATGTTTCTCGCGCCGTTGCTGTTCCTCCTGCATGCGCTGCTGACCGGGCTGTCGATGGCGATCACCAACGCCCTGAACATTCATCTGGGCTTCACCTTTTCCGGTGGTTTCATCGACATGATTCTCGGCTGGGGCAAGTCGACCAATGGCTGGCTGGTGGTGCCGGTCGGGCTGGCTTATGCGGTCATCTATTACCTGGTTTTCGACTTCTGTATTCGCCGCTTCAACCTGAAGACGCCGGGGCGCGAAGACGTCGCCAGCGCCGAAAAAGCCGTGCTCTCGGAAACCGAACGCGCCAGCGCGTATATCAAAGCCTTGGGCGGCGCCGAGAATCTGCTCACCGTCGGCGCCTGCACGACCCGACTGCGCCTTGAGATGGTCGATCGCAACAAGGCCTCGGATGCCGAGCTGAAAGCGTTGGGCGCGATGGCGGTGGTGCGCCCGGGCAAGGGCGGCAGCTTGCAGGTCGTGGTCGGGCCGTTGGCTGACAGCATCGCCGATGAGATTCGCTGGGCCATGCCTGCGCTGGGCCGAACAGCTTTAGTGGAAACCGTAGTGGTTGCCGATGAGCCGAAGAGCGTTGCGCTTGCCCGCAATGAGGCGCAGCAATGGCTGAATGCACTGGGCGGTCGCGACAATGTGCTGCAACTCGATTGCATCGCCATGACCCGTATTCGCCTGCAACTGGCCGATGCCAAGGCGCCGTCCGAGGCGCAGCTCAAAGCGCTCGGCTGTCTGGGTGTCAGCCGGTTGGACGGTGGCGTCTGGCATTTGCTGGTGGGGGACAAGGCCGCGAGTTTGAGTGGCGCGATCGAGGCGTTGCTGAGTCGCGGGGAGGTCAGCGCGCAGGTTTGATCTGCGCGGGTGGCGGGAGGGCTGGAGCGGGCGCCGAAAATACGGCACGCGCACGATACATGAATACCACCCTCCTCCACGCCCCGCTCGCCATGCTGGCCCTTCATCCCCAGCATGGAAATCGTGCCCATGAGCACCCCCAACGCACCCACACCCGATGAGCTCAAAAACGATCTCAACCAGATCGGTCGTCTTCTCTTCAACACCGAAACCCCGCTGTTGCCCGAGCACAAACCGAGCACCGAGCAGGCTCATCTCAAACGCCTCGAAGAGCAGCTGAAAACCTATCGCGACGGCTATCTGCAACGCAGCCGCGCGCTCTATCAGGCGCTGGCAACCACCGACCTGCAGAGCGAGGCAGGCAAGCAACTGATCGCCACGCTGAAGGTGCGCCTCAACACGCAACTGATCAACATGGATCTGCGTGACGAGATCGACGGCAAAGCGGCCAAAACCTTCCTCAAATACGACGCCGGTTTCACTGCGCTTGAGTACGAGGCGAAACAGGCCGTCACCGATCGCCTGCTGCACCCACAGGCCGGCGAGCTGATGCAGAAACTGGCCCTCGGCCCGCTGTTGCGTCCGGCGATGTATGCGTTGCAGTTCACTTATCAGCAAACCACTGTCGAGCTGGCCGGGGCTTTTCTTGTGACGCAAAAAGACACCCCGAAAGTCAGCGATCTGTTGACCGACCAGAGCGCGGGCTTCGTCGTGTTGTTCACACCGGCCAGGGGCCTGGAGTTGTTCAATTCCCTGGCTGATCTCGATGCCCATCTGCTCAAGACCATGCAGCACAGCATTAGCCGTGGCGAATTGATGCAGCTGCTGCCCAGCCGCTACCACGATGTCGGTACAGCGGGAATCTGGCCATTGCAGCTGGCGCCCATCGACAGCAAACCGCTGTTCGAACACATCTACGATGCCTTGATCGAAAAGCGCACTCAGGATATCGAACATGCATTGAGTTTCGCCGCCAATCCGCAGCAGGATGCCGCTGTACTGATCGCCGAGCTGGAGCGCGCCATCGGCGCTGCGCTGCCGGATCTCACCCCGCGCCTGGCACTTCAGGCACAAACCCTGTTCGAGCGGCATTTGCGCAACAGCGCCCCGGACTGGTACCGCAGCGCCGACGCCGCCAAGCGGGCCGAGCTGGCGTTGCACCTGGGCAACTACAATCAGGCCCGGCAAAACCTGCTTGACCTGATGGGTCCGGCGGTCAGCCTGATGGCCGTGGCCCGCCACCAATGGCTGGAACGGCTGAGTGATGATCTGCAAATCGACGACCTGGAACCGGCCAAGCTTGCAGATCATTACGGATCGGCAGGTCCCCGGATTCGGCGCTTATGTGCACAAGAGCAATTTGCTCGAGCTGACCTTGCGCGGCCCGCACACCGGCGATGAGTTACCAGGCTCGGCGTTTCTCAGCCACACCCGGCTGACTTACAACGACCTGCCGTTATCCGACGAGTACGCGGACGTAACGCCCGCCTGGGTGATCAAGCAGGCACTGGAGCTGGAACCGCGCGTCGACTTCGCACGCTTGCAAACGCAGATGCAGGCGAGATCCGCGATCAAACCTGCGATCGAGCAGATGCTCGATCAGCGCATCGTCGCGCTCGCCCATGCCGCAGCGCTGCAAGGGCATCTGCTCGACAGCGATCTGCAAATGCTCCAGCGCCTGCGTAACGGCAGCGATCCACAGCTGCGCGCCGCCACCCTGTCTTTGCACGGCGCCCAGCTGCAGGATCTTTGGGTGCTGCGTCAGACCGACGAATCCGGTGCGATCCGCCGCCTGCTGCTCTGCACACCGCAGGCGCCCCGTGAACGCCAGTTCGAGGCGTTCGACAGCGAGCGCCAATTGCAGACCCATCTCTTGGGTTGGGCCAAGCAGAATGACGCCGCCGAAAGCATGGCCGGCTATCTGATCAGCCGCGCGCCGATGCGCTTTCGTTCGACCCTGCGCAAGGTGTTGTCGGGGCTGAGCCTGAAGCCGGAAGCAGCAGAGCACCAGAAAGTCACGTTCGACCACCTGGGCAACCATCTCGATTGCCTCAAAGCGATGGCTGAACACATGCTCGCCACACGCATCGACGACTACGATTTCAGCACCCCGGTGTGGTATCGCTCGACCACTGCGGCCAATCGCCGAACACTCTCGACCCTGAGCGACGACGCCGAGGGGGCTTTGCGCGCGTTCAATCAGCATTCGCTGTCGGGCGGACGTTTTCAGGCGTTTGACGATTACGTGCATGCACAAGCGAAGATCAGCCTGAACCGCTTGCTCAAGCGCCCTGCCAATGACGTCGATCCGGACACCGTCTGGGCCTATTCGCCAAAGTCGATCGTGCCCTCATGGACGCCGAAACCGCTGACCTATACCCGGCTGTATCGCGACGGCTATGCCGACGGCGTCGGTTTTCTCGACCAGAAATTCTCACGCTCGGCGCGCTTCAAAGGTCCGCCAGGCGTCGATATCAGTAGCCTGACCGCGCAGAACGTAGCCCGCTCGGTCACGGGGGTCTGGATCGGCAAACGCTATACCGACAAAGTCAAAAACGAGCTGCAGGATTCGAAAAGCGAAGGCTACGCGTTCCGACGCAACGCGACGCTGGCCATCACTCAGCGCCAGATGCAAAGCGCCGCGCTGGAATGCCAGCTGCAAGGACATATCGCCAGCAGCGACCTGCAATGGCTGCAGCAAAGCATCAGCAGCATGGATCAAACGTCGGGGCAGACCCGGACTAAATACCCGATCCACCGGTTGATGATCGACGGCGAATGGGTGATCGATGCCTGGTTGTTCAGCCATGGCGGCGATCCGGTCCTGCTGTATACGCCGGACGCACCGGACGGCGTGCGTTTTCGCGAAGCGCGCCTGTTCAATTACCTGCTGCTGCAGTCCGGCATGATCGAATACCTGACCCAGCGGGTGGGTGTCAGTGCCCAGACCCGGGTGCGCACGTACCTGGAAAACATCCGCAAGAAACTGCCCAAAGACCTCAACAGAACCAGCCCCAGCCCCGCCCGTTATGACTCGATGCGCCCGGCCGACGCCGTCAGCGACCTGCGTACCGCGCTCTACGACATGAAGTTGCAACGGCGGATCGACAACGTCCATGCCACGACCACCAGTCGCGCCGAAATGATTGCCGGCCTGATCTGGACGAGCGTCGAATGGGTCGCTGCCATCGCCACCGCGCCGTTCCCGCTGTTGAGCCTGAGCACCGGCCTGTTGCTGGCCTTCAAGGACGCGATGCTCGCCCTGCATGCCTATCGTCAGGGAAATAACAATGAAGCGTTCCGGCACTTGCTCGGTTATCTGTTCAACAGTGCTGGCGCGGTGCTGACGGATCTGCGTCCCGCGCTGCGTTCACTCAAGCCCGTCCGGCGCCCGTTGCGTCGGGCTGTCACCACCGTTGGCGACGAGCAAGAGGATCTTCTGCCATTGATCGATCAAATGGCGACCGAACCGGTCCGGGACGATATGCATGCCGTCGTTTTCAGAGGGCAGTCGTATTACGCCAGCACGACCCCGGACGCACTCGGCCGTTATTTGCTCTACCGCCCGGATCCGAATGGCTCCGGACTGCTTTCGACCGGCATTCTGACCGTGCGCAACTCCGACGGAGTGATGGTGCGCAGCGGCCTGTCCGGCGGTGCACCAAAATACGAAGCAGTGCCCGATACACCCGGCCCGCATAAGGACTATGGAGTGGCGATCAAGTACCGGGATCTCGTTGAAGAGTTGCTGGACCCGCAATCGCGACGACGAATGCTCCAGGAGGGCGAGCATTACATGGGCTTCTCACCCAGGTCATCCTGGTCAACGTGGTAGACAAAATGGCCAGCATGCGCCAAGCCTATCTGCAACAGGTGGAAAAACTCACCACGGACGCCACGCGCCATTTTGCCCAACTCGCACCGCTGCCCGCTCGCGCCGAAGTGCCGGCGGTTGCCGCCAACACCTCATTCGCACAGTTGATTGCCAGCGATGCATTCGCCGCAAAGAATCTGGTCATCGGTGCACAGCCGGGCTCTATCGCCAGCAAACAGGCACTGATCGAAAATCTCGACGTGCTTTTGGAGAACGGCTACAAGCACCTCTTCCTCGAATACCTGCCGGGAGACGTATTTCATCTCAAACTGGAAAAATTCAACAAGGGAGAATCCTGGCGCCATATCAAGAAACATCTGAAAGCGCTCGATAAAGCCATGGGCCATGAGCCAGACGCGCCTTTCTCTTACCTGGCGCTGGTGCGCAAGGCACGGGAAAAAGGCATGAGCATTCATGCGCTGGACGGCTCGACCAGTTATCAACTCGAAGGGATCATGGTGATGTCCGGGCTCTCGCCTTTGACCCCGCGAAACAACCGCATCAGAAACTTTTATTCGCACAAGGCGCTTGCCACCGATATGGCCGAGATCGGCGAAGAGCGCTGGATTGCCCTGACCGAGCAGTCGCGCATGACCACGTTCGACAGCACCCCGGGCCTGGCCGACCTCCACGAGGCCGTTGCCGTGCGTATTGAAGACATCGACTTGTACCAACCCGCACGCATAAGCAGGGACGCGCCCGGTGCCATCGCGGGAGACGCGACAGCGCAAGGTGATTACCTCGTACAGATGCCGAGTGCCTACAAGGCACCTCTACCTGTCTCCAAGCCGCCCGCCGCAGCTAGCGCCGTTGAACATTTCAGCGAGTTCGATATTGCTTCGCCACTGCGCGACGATATTGCTGAAATGTTGCATCATCCCAACTCCATGCACTCGAGTTACACCCCGACAATACCCAGTGAAAGAACGGCCTACGAGGCTTTCATAGCCCAGCGCAACCGGCTGGAAAAAACCGCCAGGGACGCTTTTACCGACTACGTCCCACCCGATGCGCCGATCCTGCCGGTGCTCACCGCCGACTGCACATTCGAAGCTTTTTTACGGCAATTGACCGACGGACGTCTGAATCTGCTGATCGGCGAAGCCCACGTCGATGTAGCGAGCAAAGCGCTGCTGAAAAAGCACATGAAAGCCCTTAAGCAAGCCGGTTATGACACGTTGTACGTCGAGCACCTGCTCACCGACCTGCACCAGGCCGATCTCGACATTTTTCTGCGTACCCAGCGCATGCCCGACAGGCTCAAGGCTTATCTGCATCGTCAGGATCAAGGGCAGATGCCGAATTACACAGGGAACGATACGTACACGGCGGTCTGTCAGGCGGCGGCCAAATACAACATTCGCATCAGAGCCCTCGATTGCACGGCGTCCTATCACCTCAAGGGCGTGTATGACGAACACGTCTCGCGAAACGAGATGTTCAGCTATTTTGCAACCCAAGTGATCGAGGCTGATCAATTGGCCAACGGGCCGCATAAATGGGTGGCCTTCATCGGCAGTGCGCATACCAATTACAACCTCGGTGTGCCAGGTCTGGCCGATACACTGTCCGCCGTCAGCCTGCACGTGCGCGACACAGCCCCTGAACTGGCCCGGGATATTCACCGTGGGTCGTGGGAATTTGTCAGCGGCAAGCACGAGGCCAACGTCAGGGCTTTGAGCAGCGATTTTGTGATGGAGGTGGCCGTCCCCGGAACGAAAAAGCCTGCTGCGACGCCTTCTGTCAGTCGCAGCAAACTGACCGAACCCGGAAACTTCCTTATAGAAAATGCAGACACCCGCAACGCCAGCGTGGTGCATAAATCCAGGTCCGGCGAGATCGTTGAGACGCCGATTCAGATCAATGACAAGGGTCTGTTCTTCGTTGATCGCTGGGAGAAAAAAGATCAGACCTTCACCTACCTGCGCACGTTGATCGACATGCTCGTCACAGACGTGAAGCTGACACAGGTGACGTGACGCCCGGGCGATTGCACGTTGTGGAAAACCACTGGGCTTGACGGCCCAGTGGTTTTTTCATGCCTGAGGATCCACCCGATCCAGCGCTCGATTCACCGCCAGCTCAGCGAGCATGATGATCTGCTGAATCGCCAGCGCCGTATTGCGCTGCGGTCGCCCCAACTGATCAGCGAAATCACTGGCCAGAGTGTTGGCTGAAGCGAGCGATTCACAGGCATGGGCGAGCAGGGTTTCGGTGTCGATTTCCGGCTGGATGAGGAACATGGTGCTGGGCGGGTGCGCCTTGCCAGGCTGCGGGCACAGGTAAAAATCCAGAGCCCGCTTGATCGCTTCGCGGTTTTTCGCGAGGTCGTCGGCGCGGATGGTTTGTTCGAGGGGGGTGGGTTCGTATGGTGGATCGGGAACGATTTTATCCACAATGCTTCTCCTGCTGATGCTGATGGACAGCCATCGATCGCCGGATCTCACGCGGCGGATAGGTGGCAGCTATGTGCGAGGTGAGATCCACCGGAGCAGGCAACCGGCCAGACCGAAGTCTGCCCGCACACAGCCGCCATAAAGCAGGCAGCAGATTGAGCTGGCGCCAATTATCGTGGTGCTGGCGCCAGTTGCAAGCTATCCGGGGATCTCACTCCCGATCGCTGATTCGCAGCGACGGGAAAAGACTAGAGATCGCACGTCCGACGGACAACCTGAAAACCTTGTGGGAAGGTTCTGCGAACTCAGACACTGCTTTAAACACACCCCAGATCGCCACCCTCACCCTAGCCCCTCTCCCAGAGGGAGAGGGGACTGACCGAGTTGTTCAGGCGAGGTACGCCGACGTGAAAGTCCGAGTTGAACTCAGGATTTGCAAACCACACAAAATCGGCCCCCTCTCCCCTCGGGAGAGGGCTGGGGTGAGGGGCAAATCCACAACAAAAATAACGCCGAACACCCGCTCTTCACCACTCAATAGGCCGAGTGTCAGCTCGCCTGCTCTTGATCTTGATCCACCGGCGACGTCGGAAGGCTGAGTGGAGGGATTGATCCGGGCGTGGGAGCGCAGCGACCGTTCGACGAAGTCGAACACAGCGGAAGGAGGTGCAGCGAAGCAAACCGGAGCCGCTGCGCCCGGATCAGTCCCGGAGCGAAGGAACCCGAGCCTGCGAGGGCCGAACGCAGGAGCAAGCCTTTTGGGTTACCTTTTGGCGTTTGAAAAAGGTGACTCGCCGTAAGGGCGAAACCGCCAGCCGCCACACCCGAAGCAACGGATATTCACCCAAATCAAAACAAAACCAAGGCCAACAAAAAACCCGCAGACAATCACTCATCTGCGGGTCTCCCGTTCCAGCAGCAAAGAAGATCAGAAATCCTCCAGCCGCCACACCTCATAAGCCGGCGTCTCATACGGATGACTGAGCTTCAACGCCGCCACAACAGCCACAATCAACTCATCCGCAACAACAAGCTCAACCTTCCATTCCTCAACCCGCTCAACCTGCCCCGCCTGACCGACAAACGGCTGACTGCCGTCCAACGGTCGAAACTGACCAGAGCCAAGCACCTGCCACGCACAGTGGTCATAGTCACCGATCCGCCCACCACCGGCAGCGAACACAGCCCCTTTGACCACCTCGACATGACTGTCAGGAACAAAAAACGCCAGCTTGTACACAGGCCTTAGTTCACCCAGACGCGCGCATTACGGAACATGCGCATCCAAGGAGCATCCTCGGTCCAGTCTTCCGAACGCCACGAGTTCTGCACCGCGCGGAACACACGCTCCGGGTGCGGCATCATGATCGTCACGCGACCGTCACGGCTGGTCAGACCGGTGATCCCGCGCGGCGAGCCGTTCGGGTTGGCCGGGTAGGCTTCGGTGACCTTGCCGTGGTTGTCGACAAAACGCATCGCCACGCAACCGGACAGATCGGCTTCCAGCAGTGCTTCTTCGCTGGCGAACTCGGCATGCCCTTCACCGTGGGCGATGGCGATCGGCATGCGCGAACCGGCCATGCCCTGCAGGAAGATCGAGTTCGATTCCTGGATCTGCACCATCGCTACCCGCGCTTCGAACTGCTCGGAGCGGTTGCGCACGAAGTGCGGCCAGAACTCGCTGCCCGGGATCAGTTCGTGCAGGTTGGACATCATCTGGCAACCGTTGCACACGCCCAGCGTGAAGCTGTCGTTACGCTCGAAGAAGCCCTGGAACGCATCGCGGGCGCGGCTGTTGAACAGCGCCGACTTGGCCCAGCCTTCACCGGCGCCGAGCACGTCGCCGTAGGAGAAACCGCCGCAGGCCACCAGGCCCTTGAACTCGTTGAGGTCGACACGACCGGCGAGGATATCGCTCATGTGCACGTCGATCGCGCTGAAACCGGCACGGTCGAACGCGGCGGCCATTTCCACCTGACCGTTGACGCCCTGCTCACGCAGCACGGCAACCTGTGGCCGGATGCCTTTCTTGATGTAAGGCGCGGCGATGTCCTGATTGACGTCGTAGCTGAGCTTGACGCTCAGGCCCGGGTTGTCTTCTTCCAGCAGCGCGTCGAATTCCTGCTCGGCGCAGTCGGCGTTGTCGCGCAGACGCTGGATCTGGTAGCTGGTTTCGGCCCACTGACGTTGCAGCAGACGACGCTGGCCTTCGAACACGGTGTCACCGTTGAAGGTGATGTTGATCTGGCCATTGTTGATCGGCTGACCGATCACCGACACGCAGTCGCCCAGACCGGCGGCGCTGAACTGCGCGAGGATGTCCGGGGTGGCGTCCTGGCGAACCTGGATCACTGCGCCGAGCTCTTCGTTGAACAGGATCGCGGCGATTTCCGAAGCGGATTCGGCAACGCTGTCCAGGTTCAGGCTCAGACCGCAGTGGCCGGCGAAGGCCATTTCCACCACGGAGGTCAGCAGACCACCGTCGGAACGGTCGTGGTAGGCCAGCAGGTGACCGTCGGCATTGAGGCCCTGGATCACTGCGAAGAAGGCTTTCAGGTCTTCAGCGTCATCGACGTCCGGCGCATGCTTGCCGAGTTTGCCGTGGACCTGCGCGAGGATCGATGCACCCATGCGGTTCTGGCCGCGACCGAGGTCGATCAGGATCAGGTCGGTGGTGCCCTTGTCCATGCGCAGTTCCGGGGTCAGGGTCTGACGGATGTCAGCCACTGGCGCGAAACCGGTCACGATCAGCGACATCGGCGAGGTGACGGTCTTGTCTTCGCCGTTGTCATTCCAGCGCGTGGCCATGGACATCGAGTCCTTGCCCACCGGAATGGTGATGCCCAGCTCAGGGCACAGCTCCATGCCGACCGCTTTCACGGTGTCGTACAAACGCGCGTCTTCGCCCGGGTGACCGGCCGCCGACATCCAGTTCGCCGACAGTTTGATGTCGGAGAGCTTGTTGATCCGCGAGGCGGCAATGTTGGTGATGGTTTCGCCGATGGCCATGCGGCCCGAGGCCGGCGCGTCCAGCAGAGCCAGCGGAGTACGCTCGCCCATCGCCATGGCTTCACCGGTGTAGACGTCGAAACTGGTGGCGGTGACGGCAACGTCGGCCACCGGCACTTGCCATGGGCCGACCATCTGGTCACGGGCGACGAGACCGGTGATGGTGCGGTCGCCGATGGTGATCAGGAAGCTTTTGCTGGCCACGGCCGGATGATGCAGAACGCGTTCGATGGACTCGCTGATGTCGAGGTTCGACGGATCGAAGTCATCGCCCAGCTCGGCTTCACGAACCACCGAACGGTGCATGCGCGGCGCCTTGCCCAGCAACACTTCCAGCGGCATGTCCACCGGGTTGTTGCCGAAGTGGCTGTCGGTGACGGTCAATTGCGGTTCGGCAGTGGCTTCCCCGACCACGGCAAACGGGCAACGCTCGCGTTCGCAGATCGCCTGAAAGCGCTCGAAATCTTCCGGGCCGACCGCCAGCACGTAACGTTCCTGGGATTCGTTGGACCAGATTTCGTGCGGGGCCATACCCGGCTCGTCGTTTGGAATGTTGCGCAGTTCGAAACGGCCACCGCGATCGCCGTCGTTGACCAGTTCCGGGAAGGCGTTGGACAGACCGCCCGCGCCAACGTCGTGAATGAAGCTGATCGGGTTCTTGTCGCCCAACTGCCAGCAACGGTCGATGACTTCCTGGCAACGACGCTCCATTTCAGGGTTTTCACGCTGTACCGAAGCGAAATCCAGGTCTGCCGAGCTGGTGCCGGTGGCCATGGAGGAAGCCGCGCCGCCGCCCAGGCCGATCAGCATTGCCGGGCCGCCGAGCACGATCAGCTTGGAGCCGACCACGATCTCGCCTTTCTTGACGTGCTCTTCACGGATGTTGCCCATGCCGCCAGCCAGCATGATCGGCTTGTGGTAACCGCGCACTTCGTCGCCGTGCGGGGTGGTGATCGACTGCTCGAAGGTACGGAAGTAGCCGGTCAGGGCCGGACGGCCGAATTCGTTGTTGAACGCAGCGCCGCCGAGCGGGCCTTCGATCATGATGTCCAGCGCGGTGACGATGCGCTCAGGCTTGCCGTACGGCACTTCCCACGGCTGTTCGAAGCCTGGATCTGCAGGTTGGAGACGGTAAAACCGGTGAGGCCGGCCTTGGGCTTGGCGCCACGACCGGTTGCACCTTCGTCACGGATCTCGCCACCGGAACCGGTGGATGCGCCCGGGAACGGAGCAATCGCGGTCGGGTGGTTATGGGTTTCAACCTTCATCAGGATGTGCACCGGCTCCTGCACCGCGCCGTA
The DNA here is from genome assembly GCF_054668485.1 of Pseudomonas sp. S2_A05. Lineage (NCBI taxonomy): Bacteria > Pseudomonadati > Pseudomonadota > Gammaproteobacteria > Pseudomonadales > Pseudomonadaceae > Pseudomonas > Pseudomonas sp. S2_A05. The sequence continues at coordinate 5,871,670 of NZ_CP162775.1, read as the reverse complement.
CTGGCGGGTTTCAGGGTTCGGGAAGAAGCGGCCGGCAACGTTGCCGACAATCACCGAAGCGTTGTCCTTGTAAGCGGACAGCACGCCTTCGCTGTGCATCTGATAGGTGTTCTTGATCATGCCGAACAGGCTTTTTTCCTGGCTCTGGCCGTCAATGTCCCAACTGGCGTTGAAGATCTTGTGGCGGCAGTGCTCGGAGTTGGCCTGGGCAAACATCATCAGTTCGATGTCGTGCGGGTTGCGCTTCAGACCGTTGAAGGCGTTGACCAGATAGTCGATCTCGTCTTCGGCCAGGGCCAGGCCCAGCTCGGTGTTGGCCTTTTCCAGCGCGGCGCGGCCGCCACCGAGGATGTCGATGGCGGTCAGCGGCTTCGGCTCGGCGTGGCTGAACAGTCCGGCGGCCTGCTCGAGGTTGGCCAGCACGATCTGGGTCATGCGGTCATGCAGCGCGTCCGAAATCAGCTGGGCTTCGGCTTCGCTGAACTGCCCTGCAACATAGAAGGCGATACCGCGTTCCAGGCGCTGGATCTTGCTCAGGCCGCAGTTGCGGGCGATGTCGCTGGCCTTGCTCGACCACGGCGAGATGGTGCCGAAACGCGGCAACACCAGAAACAGACGGCCGGTCGGCTCTTGAACCGGAACACTTGGGCCGTACTTCAGAAGGCGCGCTAGCACCTGCTGTTCGTCGCCGGTCAGGACGCCGGTGACTTCGGCGAAGTGAGCGAATTCAGCATACAGGCCACTGACAGCTGGAACCTTCTGGCTCAGTTGCTCAAGGAGTTTGCTGTGGCGAAAGGCAGAAAGGGCAGGAGCGCCGCGCAGGATCAACATCTTCGGGACAGCCTCGGGAAGGGGTGTGCTTTGAGGCCGTGCATTCTAGCCTAAACCGACCTCAACATCACCCGAAACGCTACGCACGGTTGCACTCGGGTAGCAATCTGTGTTTCTGCCTTCGGGGTCAGGTAAATCGAGCGTTTCAGCATGGCTTATTTTTACTGTAACAAAATGCCCTGAAGGCCCGTATTCAAGGGATTTCGTTCGATTTTGTGATCGCTAGCAGACTAGTCCTACGCTGTCGAGATATGGCGCCCGTGGCCGTTTGCGTATACTGCGCAGATGTTTTTCCCAACGGCTTTGCGTCCGCGATACGCCAAATGGCTGATCGCAACCGGACTCTTCCTGGTGCTCGGTGGCTGTGTTGATAAACCCAACACACTCGAGCGCGTAAAGGAGGACGGTGTGCTGCGCGTGGTTACCCGCAACAGCCCCGCCACCTACTTTCAGGATCGCAGCGGTGAAACCGGCTTCGAATACGAGCTGGTGAAGCGCTTCGCCGACGATTTGGGCGTCGAGTTGAAGATCGAGACGGCCGACAATCTCGATGACCTGTTCAACCAGGTCGGCAAGCCGAACGGCCCGGTACTCGCGGCCGCCGGTCTGGTCAGCAGCGACGAGCGCAAGAAGCAGGTGCGGTTCTCCCACTCCTACCTCGAAGTCACCCCGCAGATCATCTACCGCAACGGTCAGTCGCGCCCCACCGATCCGGCGGATCTGGTCGGCAAGAAGATCACCGTGCTCAAGGGCAGCACCCACGCCGAACAACTGGCCGCGCTGAAACAGAAATATCCCGGTATCGAATACGAAGAATCCGACGCCGTTGAAGTGGTCGATCTGCTGCGCATGGTCGATGAAGGCCAGATTGACCTGACCCTGGTCGACTCCAACGAAGTGGCGATGAATCAGGTGTACTTCACCAACATCCGCGTGGCCTTCGACCTCGGCGACGCGCGCAGCCAGAGCTGGGCGGTGGGCCCGGGCGAAGACAACAGCCTGCTCAATGAAATCAATGCGTATCTGGACAAGGTGCAAAAGAACGGCACCCTGCAACGCCTGAAAGACCGCTACTACGGCCATGTCGATGTGCTTGGCTACATGGGCGCCACCACCTTCGCCCAGCACTTGCAGCAGCGTCTGCCGAAATACGAACAGCACTTCAAGAACTACGCGAAGAAAGAGAAAGTCGACTGGCGCCTGCTGGCCGCCATCGGTTATCAGGAGTCCCTGTGGCAGCCGACGGTGACCTCGAAAACCGGCGTGCGCGGTCTGATGATGCTGACCCAGAACACCGCGCAGGCGATGGGCGTTTCGAACCGCCTCGATCCCAAGCAGAGCATCATGGGCGGTGCCAAGTACCTGGCTTATATGAAAGATCAGCTCGACGATTCGATCCAGGAACCGGATCGCACCTGGTTCGCCCTGGCGGCGTACAACGTCGGCAGCGGCCACCTGGATGACGCGCGCAAACTGGCGGCGAAGGAAGGCTTGAATCCGGACAAGTGGCTGGACGTGAAAAAGATCCTGCCGCGCCTCTCGCAGAAGCAGTGGTACAGCAAGACCCGCTACGGTTACGCCCGGGGTGGCGAGCCGGTGCACTTCGTGGCGAACATCCGTCGCTACTACGACATCCTGACCTGGGTGACCCAGCCGCAGCTTGAGGGCGATCAGGTGGCCGAGGGCAACCTGCATGTGCCGGCGATCGACAAGTCGAAACCGGCGCAAGAGCCCGCCCCTCTTTAAAGCAAAGATCGCAGCCTTCGGCAGCTCCTACAGGGTTATGTGTACACCTGTAGGAGCTGCAAGGCTGCGATCTTTTGATCTTAGCCCTTGAGAGCAGCAGCCAGAATCAGCGCTTTCATTTCCGATACGGCGGACTTGAAGCCCACGAACAACGCATGCGCCACCAGCGCGTGGCCGATGTTCAGTTCGTTGATGCCTTTGATCGCCGCCACGGCCTCGACGTTGTGGTAATGCAGGCCGTGCCCGGCATTGACGATCAGGCCCTGCGCCAGTCCAAACGCCACGCCATCAGCGACGCGTTTGAGCTCTTCAGCCACTTCGGTGGGAGTTTCGGCATCGGCGTAGCGCCCGGTGTGCAGCTCGATGGCCGGTGCACCGATGCGCTTGGAGGCGGCGATCTGGCGCTCGTCGGCGTCGATGAACAGCGACACTTCGCTGCCGATTTTCGACAAGCGCTCGACCGCAGCCCTGATTCGCTCCTCCTGCCCCGCTACATCCAGGCCACCCTCGGTGGTCAGTTCCTGACGGGTTTCCGGGACCAGGCAAATGTGCGCCGGGCGAATGCGCTCGGCGAAAGCCATCATTTCTTCGGTGACGCCCATTTCGAAGTTCATGCGGGTTTGCAGCACATCCTTGAGCAGCAACACGTCGCGCTCCTGGATGTGACGGCGGTCTTCGCGCAGGTGCACGGTGATGCCATCGGCGCCCGCCTCTTCTGCATCCAGCGCCGCTTTGACCGGATCCGGGTAGCGCGTGCCACGGGCCTGACGCAGGGTGGCGACGTGGTCGATGTTCACGCCGAGAAGAATGCGATTGCTGCTGGTCACGGATGCGCTCCTGAATTGAGAGATTCGGCGCACAGCATATCAGGGCTTGCGAAACAGCTCGCGACTGACAAGCGGACGCCCGCCCAAATGCACTGCCAGCGCCTGGCGCATCAGACGCTTGGCCGCCGACAGCGCACCGGGCGCCGACCAGTCGGCTTCGGCCATGGCCAGCAGCTCGGTACCGTTGAACAGGCCGGGTTGCAGCAGATACACCCTTCGAGCCCGGCATCGACTTGCAGGCGATAGAGACCGTCAGCAGCGACGGGCTCACCGTGGATGTCAGTGTTCATCGAGAAGCCGTAGCCGAGATCATCCAGCAATCGCCATTCGAAGGAGCGCAGCAACGGTTCCAGTGGTCGACCTTCGGCCAGCGCCAGCAAGGTCGCGGCGTAATGATCGAACACCGCCGGATGCGGATCTTCGGCAGGCAACAGCCGAATCAACAGCTCGTTGAGATAGAGGCCGCTGAACAGCGCCTCGCCGTTGAGCCACGCAGAGGTGCCAGAACTCTCCATGCGCCCGACATTCTTCAGCTCGCCCTTGCCACGAAACTCGACCTCCAGCGCCACGAACGGCCGCGCCAGCGTCCCGGCCTTGCCCCGCGCACTGCGCAACACCGCCCGCAGCCGACCTTGCGGCGTGAGGAAATCGACCAGTGCGCTGGTTTCGCGATAGGCGCGCGAATGCAGGACATAGGCGGGTTGGGCGGGAGGCGGGTTTTGCGACATTGAGTTCTCGATGAAGAAACGCGGTTTTACATACAACCCAAAACCACTGTGGGAGCGAGCCTGCTCGCGAAAGCGGAGTGACAGTCAACATCAATGCTGAATGTTACATCCTCTTCGCGAGCAGGCTCGCTCCCACAGTGAGTATCGGTGTTCTCGAGATCGCTACTTACAGATCGCCATAACCCAGCGAACGCAGCGCGCGCTCGTCATCGGACCAGCCGCCCTTCACCTTGACCCACAGGTTGAGCATGATCTTGGAGTCGAACAGCAGCTCCATGTCCTTGCGCGCTTCGGTGCCGATGCGCTTGATGCGCTCGCCCTTGTCGCCAATGATGATTTTCTTCTGGCCGTCACGCTCGACGAGAATCAGCGCGTGGATGTGCAAGGTCTTGCCCTGCTGCTTGAATTCTTCGATTTCGACGGTGATCTGGTACGGCAGCTCGGCACCCATCTGGCGCATGATTTTCTCGCGCACCAGTTCGGCGGCAAGGAAACGGCTGCTGCGGTCGGTGATCTGGTCTTCCGGGAAGAAGTGATCATTCTCCGGCAGGTGATCGGCGATGACCTTTTCCAGCGCTTCGAGGTTGTGCCCGTGCTGCGCGGAAATCGGAATGATCTGGGCGTTTGGCAGCTGTTCCTGCAACCAGCTCAGGTGCGGCATCAGCTCGGCTTTGTCTTCGATGCGATCGGTCTTGTTCAGCGCGACGATCAGCGGGCCGGTCACATACTGCACACGCTCAAGCACCATCTGGTCTTCGTCGGTCCACTTGGTGCGGTCGACAACGAAGATCACCACGTCAACGTCTTTCAACGCCGCCGAAGCGGTTTTGTTCATGTAACGGTTCAGGGCCTTTTCGCCACCCTTGTGCATGCCCGGAGTGTCGACGTAGATCGCCTCGGACGTCGCCCTCGGTCTTGATCCCGAGCATGTTGTGGCGGGTAGTCTGCGGCTTGCGCGAGGTGATCGCGAGCTTCTGCCCGAGGATGTGGTTGAGCAGCGTCGACTTGCCGACGTTGGGACGGCCGACGATGGCAACGTAGCCACAGCGAGTTGCGTTTGTATCAGTCATTGCCATTCTCCACGCCCAGGGCAATCAGTGCTGCGGCGGCCGCTACCTGTTCGGCAATACGACGGCTCACACCCTGACCTCGGCTTTTTCATTCAATAAGACCACTTCGCACTCGACGAAGAAGGTACGGCAGTGCGGTTCGCCCTGAATATCCACCACTTCGTAGCGTGGCAGTTCGCAACCGCGCGATTGCAGGTGTTCCTGCAAGCGGGTTTTCGGATCCTTGTTGGTGTCGACCAGCGTCAGGCCTTCGAATTCGCCGGCCAGCCACGCCAGTACGCGCTCGCGGGCGACGTCCATGCCGGCATCGAGGTAGATCGCACCGATCAGAGCTTCGAGGGCATCGGCGAGAATCGATTCACGGCGGAAACCACCGCTCTTCAGTTCACCTGAACCCAGGCGCAGATAATCACCGAGGTCGAAACCGCGAGCCAGTACGGCCAGCGTCTCACCTTTTACCAGCCGTGCGCGCAAACGCGACAACTGACCTTCGCGGGCCAGCGGGAAGCGATCGAACAGCGCCTCGCCAGCGACGAAGTTGAGGATGGCATCACCGAGGAATTCCAGACGCTCGTTGTTGCGCCCGGCAAAACTGCGGTGCGTGAGGGCCAGCAGCATCAGCTCCTGATCCTTGAAGGTGTAACCGAGCTGGCGCTCGAGACGGCTTAGAGAAACGCTCACGGTTTACCCACGCTGAGTTCGTGGCTGGTTTCCACTGCCATCGCCGGGGTACGGCGCAGGCCCGGGACAATTAACGCTGTGTTCAAAAAATAGATCCCGGCGATTGCGAAGCCGATTGTGCCGGCTCCAGAAATGCATTCGGCGCTGTGGTCAACAGCGCCGTGTTTGATTACTTGATCAGGCCGACCCGCGAGAAATTCGGCAGGTGGCTGAGTTTCGGCTCTGGCCAGCTCATCCAGACCGCGAAGGCCTTGCCGACAATATTCTTGTCGGGAACCATGCCCAGCAGATCCTTGGGAATGTTCGGATCATCCCAGTAGCGGCTGTCGTTCGAATTGTCGCGGTTGTCGCCCATCATGAAGTAGTGCCCGGCAGGCACCGTCCACGAACGATCCGGAGTGGCGCGGTAACGGCTCATTTCCTTGCGGATCAGGTGCTCGGCTGCGCCGAGTTTTTCCTGATAGAGCTCCGCGCTGCCCAGCGAACCTGCTTCGGCGCCGGCCATCTTCTCGGCGATCGACTCACCGTTGACGAACAGACGCTTGTCGGCGGTGTAACGCACAGTGTCACCCGGCAGGCCCACCACACGCTTGATGTAGTTGACGTTCGGGTCGCTCGGGTAGCGGAACACCATCACATCGCCGCGCTGCGGGTCACCGACTTCGATGATCTTCTTGTCGATCACCGGCAGACGGATGCCGTAGGAAAACTTGTTCACCAGAATGAAGTCGCCGACGTCCAGCGTCGGTTTCATCGAGCCGGACGGAATCTGGAACGGCTCCACCAGGAACGAACGCAGCACCAGGACGATGAACAGCACCGGAAAGAACGACTTGCCGTATTCAACCAGCAGCGGCTCTTTGTTCAGCTTCTCGACCACCACAGGCTCGGGTTGGCTGACACTGCCTTGATAAGAGGCAATGGCAGCCCGCCGACGCGGTGCCAGGAACAGCAGATCAATCAACGCCAACAGGCCGCAGACGAACACGGCGATGACCAGCAACAGCGGGAAATTTAGCGACATAGGACCTGATTATTCCAACCTGAGCACGGCGAGGAAGGCTTCCTGTGGAATTTCCACGTTGCCGACCTGTTTCATGCGTTTCTTACCGGCCTTCTGCTTCTCGAGCAGCTTCTTCTTACGACTGACGTCACCGCCGTAGCATTTGGCCAATACGTTCTTTCTGAGCGCCTTGACGGTTGTCCGGGCCACGATCTGACCACCGATGGCGGCCTGAATCGCCACGTCGAACATCTGACGAGGAATCAGTTCTTTCATCTTCTCGGTCAACTGGCGACCTTTGAAGTGCGAATTGTCACGGTGCACGATCAATGCCAGGGCATCGACCTTGTCGCCGTTGATCAGCACGTCCAGTTTCACCAGATTAGCCGATTGGTAACGATCGAAATGGTAGTCCAGCGAAGCATAGCCGCGGCTGGTGGATTTGAGACGATCGAAGAAGTCCAGGACCACTTCGTTCATCGGCAGGTCGTAGGTGACTTGCACCTGATTGCCGAGGAACAGCATGTCGACCTGAACGCCGCGTTTCTCGATGCACAGGGTGATGACGTTGCCCAGGTGTTCCTGCGGCACGAGGATATTGGCGCGCACGATTGGCTCGCGCATGTCCTCGATCGCCGACACATCCGGAAGCTTCGACGGGTTGTCGACGTAAATCGTTTCACCGGTTTTCAGCACCAGCTCGAAAATTACTGTCGGCGCGGTGGTGATCAGGTCCAGGTCGTATTCGCGCTCGAGGCGCTCCTGAATGATCTCCATGTGCAGCATGCCGAGGAAGCCGCAACGGAAGCCGAAGCCCAGGGCGTCGGAGCTTTCCGGGGTGTACTGCAGCGACGAGTCGTTAAGGGTCAGCTTCTGCAGCGCTTCGCGGAAATCCTCGAAGTCGTCGGAACTGACCGGGAACAGACCGGCGTAAACCTGTGGCTGAATGCGTTTGAAGCCCGGCAGCACCGGCACATCAGGGGTGGAGCTCAGGGTCAGGGTGTCACCGACCGGTGCACCGTGAATGTCCTTGATGCTGGCGATGATGAAGCCCACTTCGCCGGCCTTCAGATCAACGGTGGCGGTGTGTTTCGGGTTGAACACGCCGACGCTGTCGACCAGGTGCACCTTGCCGGTGGACTTGACCAGAATCTTGTCGCCCTTCTTCACACGGCCGTGGCGCACGCGTACCAGGGAAACAACGCCCAGGTAGTTGTCGAACCAGGAGTCGATGATCAACGCTTGCAGCGGATCTTCGATGTTGCCGGTCGGCGCAGGAATGGTGTGCACCAGACGCTCGAGCACTTCGTCGACACCCAGGCCGGTCTTGGCGCTGCAGGTGACGGCGTCGGTGGCGTCGATGCCGATGATCTTCTCGATCTCGTCCTTGACGCGATCCGGCTCGGCCTGTGGCAGGTCGATCTTGTTCAGTACCGGCATGACCTCCAGGCCCTGCTCGATGGCGGTGTAGCAGTTGGCCACGGACTGGGCTTCTACGCCCTGCCCCGCATCGACCACCAGCAGGGCGCCTTCGCACGCCGCCAGGGAACGGCTGACTTCGTAGGTGAAGTCGACGTGGCCCGGGGTGTCAATGAAGTTCAGCTGGTAGGTGATGCCGTCTTTGGCTTTGTAATAGAGGGTAACGCTGTGGGCCTTGATGGTGATCCCGCGCTCACGCTCAAGATCCATGGAATCCAGTACCTGGGCTTCCATTTCACGCTCGGCCAGGCCGCCGCACATCTGGATGAAACGGTCAGCCAGCGTCGACTTGCCATGGTCAATGTGGGCGATGATGGAGAAATTGCGGATATGACTCAAATCACTCACGGATCAACACTCAAAAAGGCTGCAGGCTTGGCCCGCCGAAAAATAGCCGGGAATTGTACCTGATACACGGCGCAAGCGTCACGTTCGCCTGTCACCCGGATCGCATGCAAAAACGCCCCGGTCTGGCGACCGAGGCGTTTTCAGGGCTCAAGCGCTGAATGAAAGCTTGTTCATCAGCCCGCTCGCCTGAGCAGCCAGACACCCGCCAGCGCACACACGCCGGCCGGCACCAGCACCGCAAACAGCGGCGAGAAACCGAACACCAGACTCGATGGCCCCAGCAGATCCTGGACGATGCGGAAGGTGAAGCCCACCAGCACGCCAGTGAAGACCCGCTGACCAAGGGTCACCGAGCGCAGTGGGCCGAAGATGAACGAGATCGCCATCAGCACCAGCGCGGCGGTCACCAGCGGCTGCAACACCTTGACCCAAAATGCCAGCCAGTAGCGACCATTGCTCAGGCCCTGCTCCGCCAGATAGTGGATGTAGCCCCACAGACCGCTGATCGACAGCGATTCCGGCGCCATCACCACGGTGCTGAGCAGCTGCGGGCTCAACGCCACGTCCCACTCCTCGCTCGGACTATTGACCACTTCAGTACTGCGCTCATGGAACAGCGTGGTGGCAACGTCGGTGAGCTGCCACTTGGTGCCGTCGAACTCGGCCTTCTTGGCGAAGCTGGAGCTGAGCAGATGGCGCTCCTTGTCGAAGTGATAGCGTGTCACGCCGTACAACAGACCGTTCGGCTGAACCGCGTTGATGTGGATGAATTCTTCACCCTGACGGTGCCACATACCGTGCTTGGCGCTTTGCGCATCGCCGCTGCCCTGGGCCAGCGAGCGATTGGCACTGGGCCATGCTTTCGGTGGCCGGGGCGACGTATTCGCCAATCAGCACGCCGGCGAGCATCAGCACCAGCATCGGCTTCATCACAGCCCAGACGATACGGCCGATCGACACGCCAGCAGCGCGCATGACCGTCAGCTCACTGCTGCTGGCCAGACTGCCGAGACCGATGAGGCAGCCGATCAATGCGGCCATCGGCAACATTTCATACAGCCGGCGCGGTGCGGTCAGCAATACAAAACCGAGCACGTCGACCAGGGTGTAGGTGTCGCTGACGTCGCCCATTTCATCGATGAAGGCAAACAGCGTCGCCAGGCCGAGGATGATCGCCAGCACGGCGATGATCGCCATGAACACGCTGCTGCCGATGTAGCGGTCGAGTTTAACCACGGGCCACCTCCAGCGCAGCGCTGCGACGGCTGGCCAGCTTCAGACGCAGCGGCTCCCAGTAAAGCAGGCCGAGGCCGATCACCAAAAAGATCGCGTGTACCCACCACAGACCGAGGGCCGGCGGGATCTTGCCTTTTTCAAGGGCGCCGCGAGCGGCAATCAGGATGGTCAGGTAAGCCATATAAAGAAGAATCGCCGGCAGCAGCTTGAGGAAACGCCCCTGACGCGGATTCACCCGCGACAGCGGCACCGCCATCAGGGTCACGATGAACACCAGCAACGGCAGCGACATGCGCCATTGCAGCTCGGTTTTCGAACGAATGTCGTCGCTGCCCCACAGGGACGACGTCGGCATCGCATCGCGATCGGTGACTTCTTCGCTGACGTCCGGCTTGGGCAGCAGCACGCCGTAGGTTTCGTAATGGATGGCGCGGTAATCGGCCTGCCCGGGGCTGCCGTCATAACGATAGCCGTTGTCGAGAATCAGGTAGCGATTGCCATCGGGGCGGATTTCCTGACGGCCCGACTCGGCCACCAGTACGGAAATCCCGCGGTCCTTCTTATCGGCACCGAGGTTCTTCTGCGAGATGAACACGCTGCCGAGATTGACGCGATCGTCGCTCAGGGTTTCGGTGTAGGTCACCCGAGTGCCATCACGCAGGGCCTGGAAGCGGCCCGGCTCGAGGGTATCGAACTCGGTCAGCGCGTCCTGCTTGTTCAGCAGCAGCTGAAACTGGTTGGCGCCCTGCGGAGCCAGGCCGAGGCTCAGCCACGCGACCACCAGTGCCACCAGCATCGCCGGAAACAGGGTCATGCGAAACAGCTTCTGCTGGCTCATGCCGGTGGCCGAAAGCACGGTCATTTCGCTTTCAAGGTACAGGCGACCGTAGGCCAGCAGGATCCCGAGGAACAGGCCCAGCGGCAGAATCAGTTGCAGGAAACCCGGCAGACGAAAGCCCATGATCAGGAACAGCGAGCCCGGATCGAGCTGACCGGCTGCAGCCTGCGCCAGGTATTTGATGAAGCGACCGCTCATGATGATGACCAGCAGCACGGCACTTACGGCGCTGAGGGTCAACAGGACTTCGCGGGACAGATAACGGAAGACGATCAAACCAGACACTCCAGGGTTGTCAGGCTAAGGCGGCCAAACAAGCAAACACATCGACCGGCCCGCCATGCAGAGCGGTCGAAAAAAGATGCGGCATTATCCTGTGATTGGGTGCGCCTGTCACTGCGCACACTCATCCATCTCTGTAATCCTTTGCTGAGGGTTGTCAGGCGCGGGGAGCGAGGTTCAAACTGCGGCCCTTGTCGCAGGCTTTGGCCTGCGCCTCTTCTATCTATAAGCAGGCGACTGCGAACAGCGTCGAACGCCTGCGTGTTGACCATTCATTCAGGGATCCGGACATGGAACTGGTTGTAAAAAGCGTTAGCCCAGAAACGTTGAAAACCGCCACCCTGGTGGTTGCCGTCGGCGAAGGCCGCAAACTCGGTGTCGCCGCCAGACTGGTCGACGAGTCGAGCGGTGGTGCCATCAGCGCCGTGCTCAAGCGTGGCGACCTGGCCGGCAAGGTCGGTCAAAGCCTGCTGCTGCACAGCCTGCCGAACCTGAAAGCCGAGCGCGTGTTGCTGGTCGGCGTGGGCAAGGACGAGGAACTGGGCGACCGTCCGTTCCGCAAAATCGTTGCCGGCATCCTCAACACCCTCAAAGGCCTGGGCGGCGGCGATGCCGTACTGGCGCTGGATGAAGTCATCGTCAAAGGTCGCGACAGCTACGGCAAGACCCGCCTGCTGGCGGAAACCCTGGTCGACGGCGGCTACACCTTCGACCAGTTCAAGAGCCAGAAAGCCGAACCGCGCGCTCTGAAGAAAATCACCCTGCTGACCATCAAGGCTGCGCAGGCCGAAGTGCAGCGCGCCGTGAACCACGCCACCGCCATCGCCAACGGCATGGCGTTCACCCGCGATCTGGGCAACCTGCCACCGAACATCTGCCACCCGACGTTCATGGGCGAACAGGCCAAGAACCCGGGCAAAGAGTTCAAGGATCTGAAAGTCGAAGTGCTCGACGAGAAGAAGATCAAGTCTCTGGGAATGGGTTCGTTCTACGCTGTGGGCCAGGGCAGCGCCCAGCCGCCGCGCCTGATCGTCATGCAATACAACGGTGGCAAGAAATCCGAGAAGCCATACGCGCTGGTCGGCAAGGGCATCACCTTCGACACCGGCGGCATCAGCCTGAAGCCGGGCGCCGGCATGGACGAGATGAAGTACGACATGGGCGGCGCTGCCTCCGTGTTCGGCACATTGCGCGCCGTGCTTGAGCTGAAACTGCCGATCAATCTGGTGTGCATCCTCGCCTGCGCCGAAAACATGCCGAGCGGCAATGCGACCCGTCCGGGCGACATCGTCACCACCATGAGCGGCCAGACCGTGGAAATCCTCAACACCGACGCCGAAGGCCGTCTGGTGCTGTGCGATGCGCTGACCTACGCCGAGCGCTTCAAGCCACAAGCGGTGATCGACATCGCCACCCTGACCGGTGCTTGCGTGGTGGCCCCGGGCGCACACACGTCCGGCCTGCTGGGCAACAACGACGAACTGATCGACCAACTGCTCAGCGCCGGCAAGGCTGCCGACGACCGCGCCCGGCAACTGCCGCTGTTCGACGAGTATCAAGAGCAGCTGGACAGCCCGTTCGCCGACATCGCCAACATTGGCGGGCCGAAGGCCGGCACCATCACTGCCGCCTGCTTCCTGTCGCGCTTCACCAAGAACCTCAACTGGGCGCACCTGGACATCGCCGGCACGGCATGGACCAGCGGCGGCAAGGACAAGGGCGCCACTGGCCGTCCGGTTCCGCTGCTGACCCAGTACCTGCTCGATCGCGCCAAAGCCTGACACCGCTGATGGGCGGCGGCGCCACTTTCGGGTGACGCCGCTTGCCGCTCTGGAACCGCAATGACCAAAGTCGACTTCTATATCCTGCCCAGCGCCGATCCTTCAGCGCGTCTGGATTTCGCCTGCAAGCTCACCGAGAAAGCCTGGCGCATGGGCCATCGCATCTACCTGCATTGCAGCGATGCGGCCCAACGTGACGATCTCGATGCGCGTCTGTGGGCATTCAAGGGCGAAAGTTTCGTGCCTCACGGCCCTGCCGACAGTGAGCCCGACGGTTTGATCGTGCTGGGACACGGGGCAGACTGCGGTGAGCACCAGGATCTGCTGGTCAATCTCGATCTGAAAGTCCCGGCCTTCGCCAGCAAATTCGCCCGCGTGGCGGAAGTGGTGGTGGAAGATCCGACCATCCGCGCAGCGGCGCGGGAGAGTTTCCGTTTCTACCGCGAACAGGGCTATTCTCTGCAAGACCACCGTTTACAGCGACTCTGAGCATTCCAATGGACACTCCGAAACCGCAACAGAAATCCGCACACCTGCTGGACGATCTCGAATCGATCCGCCAGTTGCTCGGCGATGACAACCTGCAACCGCCGCTGTTGACCGATACGGTCGATGACGGCGAACAGGAACAGATTCCGATGCTGTTCGATTCCGTCGGCAATCAGCCGGCGGCCGTCGAGCCGCCACCAGCGCCGCCGGCTGCCCCGGCTGCCGCACCGGTCGATAAAGGTCCCGACGCTCTCCTGCACCTGGACAGCGAACTGCGCGCCGCCGCGCAATTGATCATGCAAGACGTGATCGACGACTTCGCCCCGCACATCGAAACCGAAATCAAACGCCGCCTGGATGCGCGGATGGAGCGGCTGCTCAGCCAGTACGAATAAGCCGCTGGTGTAGGAGCTGCCGAAGGCTGCGATCTTTTGACTTTGCTTTCACAAAAAACAAGATCAAAAGATCGCAGCCTTCGGCAGCTCCTACATTTAGATCTCCGCCCGACCTCCCCCGCTCGCCCTCGGCACCACGCCCCGCTATACTTCCCGGCTTTTCCTGAATAAATGCCAATAGGGTCCCGCCGCGCATGGATAAGACCTACCAGCCGCACGCCATTGAAACTTCCTGGTACAAGACCCGGGAGTCCGAGAACTACTTCGCCCCGCAAGGCGCGGGCGAGTCCTACACGATCATGATCCCGCCGCCGAACGTCACCGGCAGCCTGCACATGGGTCACGGTTTCAACAACGCGATCATGGACGCGTTGATCCGTTTCCGCCGCATGCAGGGTCGCGACACCCTGTGGCAGCCGGGCACCGACCACGCCGGTATCGCCACGCAGATGCTGGTGGAGCGCCAACTCGAAGCCCAGGGCCAGAATCGTCACGATCTGGGCCGGGAAAAATTCCTCGAGAAAGTCTGGGAATGGAAAGATCAGTCCGGCGGCAACATCAGCCGGCAGATCCGCCGCCTCGGCTCGTCCGTCGACTGGAGCCGCGAGCGCTTTACCATGGACGACGGCCTCTCGGAAGCGGTCAAGGAAGCTTTCGTGCGCCTGCATGAAGACGGCCTGATCTACCGCGGCAAGCGTCTGGTCAACTGGGACACCAAACTGCACACGGCGATTTCCGACCTCGAAGTGGAAAACCACGAAGAGAAAGGCTTCCTGTGGAACCTGAAATACCCATTGGCCGATGGTGTAAAAACCGCCGAGGGCGATGACTTCCTGATCGTCGCCACCACCCGTCCGGAAACCATGCTCGGTGACTCCGCCGTCGCGGTTAACCCGAACGACGAACGCTACAAAGCGCTGATCGGCAAATTCGTCGAGCTGCCACTGGTTGGCCGCCGCATCCCGATCATCGCCGACGATTATTGCGACCCTGAATTCGGCACCGGCTGCGTGAAAATCACCCCGGCCCACGATTTCAACGACTACGAAGTCGGCAAGCGCCACAACCTGCCGCTGCTGAACATCTTCGACAAGAACGCCAACGTGCTGCCTGCCGCTCAGGTGTTCAACCTCGACGGCACGCTGAACGAGAGCATCGACGGCAAGATTCCGGCCGAGTTCGCTGGCCTGGAACGTTTCGAAGCGCGCAAGCAGATCGTTGCCGCGTTCGACGCCGCCGGCCTGCTGGTGAGTGTCAACGATCACAATCTGAAAACGCCGAAAGGCGATCGCTCCGGCACGGTCATCGAGCCGTGGCTGACCGACCAGTGGTACGTATCGACCAAGCCGCTGGCCGAGCCGGCGATTGCTGCCGTTGAAGACGGTCGCATCCAGTTCGTGCCCAAGCAGTACGAAAACATGTACTTCTCGTGGATGCGCGACATCCAGGACTGGTGCATCAGCCGTCAGCTGTGGTGGGGCCACCGGATTCCGGCCTGGTACGACGAGTCGGGCAAGGTCTACGTCGGTCGCGACGAAGCCGAAGTCCGTGCCAAGCACAACCTCGGCCCGGACGTTGCACTGCAACAGGACAACGACGTACTCGACACCTGGTTCAGTTCCGGCCTGTGGACCTTCTCGACCCTGGGCTGGCCTGAGCAGACCGAGTTCCTGAAGAAATTCCACTCTACCGACGTGCTGGTCACCGGTTTCGACATCATTTTCTTCTGGGTTGCCCGGATGATCATGATGACCATGCACCTGATGAAGAACGAAGACGGCACGCCGCAGGTTCCGTTCAAGACTGTGTACGTACACGGTCTGGTACGCGACGGCCAAGGCCAGAAGATGTCCAAGTCCAAGGGCAACGTCCTTGACCCGCTGGACATCATCGACGGCATCGACCTGGAAACCCTGGTGCAGAAGCGCACCTCGGGCCTGATGCAACCGAAACTGGCGAAGAAGATCGAGAAAGCCACCCGCGAAGAGTTCGCCAACGGCATCGAAAGCTACGGCACCGACGCCCTGCGCTTCACGTTCTGCTCGCTGGCCTCGACCGGTCGCGACATCAAGTTCGACATGGGTCGCGTCGAAGGCTATCGCAACTTCTGCAACAAGATCTGGAACGCCGCGCGTTACGTTCTGGACAAGGGCGAAGACTGCGGCCAGAACGGCGAAGCCTACGAGCTGTCGCTGGCTGATCGCTGGATCATCTCGCAGCTGCAACGCACCGAAGCCGAAGTGACCCGCCAACTGGATCAGTTCCGTTTCGACCTCGCCGCGCAAGCGTTGTACGAGTTCATCTGGAACCAGTACTGCGACTGGTATCTGGAACTGTCCAAGCCTGTGCTGTGGGACGAGAACGCACCGGTCGAACGTCAGCGCGGCACTCGCCGGACGCTGGTACGCGTGCTGGAAGTGGCGCTGCGTCTGGCGCATCCGTTCATGCCGTTCATCACTGAAGAAATCTGGCAGCGCATCGCGCCGCTGGCCGGCATCCAGGGCAAGACGATCATGCTGCAACCCTGGCCGGTGGCCAACGAAGAGCGCATCGATCCGGCGGCGGAAAACGACATCGAATGGCTCAAGGAACTGATGCTCGGCACGCGCAACATTCGTGGCGAGATGAACATCGGCCCGGGCAAGCCACTGCCGATCTTCCTGAAGAATGTCAGCGCTGACAACCAGCGCCGCCTGACCGAGAACGAAGCGCTGCTGAAGAAGCTGGCGCGCCTGGAATCGATCACCGTACTCGCCGCTGGCGAAGAAGCACCGCTGTCCGCCACCGCACTGGTCGGCGAGATGGAAGTGCTGGTGCCGATGGCCGGTCTGATCGACAAGGGCGCCGAACTGGCGCGTCTGGACAAGGAAATCCTGCGTCTGCAGGGCGAAGTCCAGCGGGTTGGCGGCAAGCTTTCCAACGCAGGATTCGTCGACAAGGCCCCGGCCGAAGTCATCGAGAAGGAACGCGCCAAACTGGCCGAGGCCGAACAAGCCCTGGGCAAGCTGGCCGAGCAGCACGCGCGGATTGCCAGTCTGTAACGGCAAACCGCACTGAAAAAGGGAGGCCCAAGTGGCCTCCCTTTTTTATTCCTGAAAAACCTTGAGTCCCCTGTGGGAGCGAGCCTGCTCGCGAAAGCGCTGTGTCAGCCGACAAATCTGCCGGATGTGAAACCGCCTTCGCGAGCAGGCTCGCTCCCACAGTTTGAACGGTGTTGCCTTCAGATGTGGGACAATGCCCGCCACTTTCAGCCATACCCGAATCGACCACGCCCATGACCGCCCCCCGCACACCCAAACCTGCGCGCAAGAAGCCTGACGCCGCCTCCCCGAGCAAAGCCGTCGAGCCGCGCGAGAAGGCCAGCCTGCACCCGCGCAATCGCCATCAGGGTCGTTACGACTTTCCGGCGCTGATCAAGACCACGCCGGAACTGGCCAAGTACGTGATCACCAACCCGTACGGCAAGGAAAGCATCGACTTCGCCAGCCCCGACGCGGTACGTGTGTTCAATCGGGCGCTGCTCAAGGCGTTCTACGGCATCCAGCATTGGGACATCCCGGCGGATTACCTCTGCCCTCCGGTTCCGGGGCGTGCCGACTATGTGCACTTTCTCGCCGACCTGCTGGCGAGCATGAACGACGGCAAGGTCCCGCGCGGCGCGATCGTCAATGTGCTGGATATCGGCATGGGCGCCAACTGCGTTTATCCGTTGATCGGCAACAGCGAATACCGTTGGCACTTCCTCGGCTCGGAGATCGACCCGACAGCCGTGGCGGCGGCGCGAGCCATCGTGCAGTCCAACGATCTGAGCAAGGTGATCCAGCTGCGCCAGCAGGAAAACCGCAAACACATCCTCATCGGCTTGCTGGAGCCGGGCGAGCGCTTCGACCTGACCATGTGCAACCCGCCGTTCCACGCTTCGATGGAAGAAGCGACCAAGGGCAGCGAGCGCAAATGGCGCGCCTTGGGCAAGGCCGACCCGAAACGCAAGCTGCCGGTGCTGAACTTCGGTGGGCAATCGGCGGAGCTGTGGTGTGAAGGCGGTGAAGCGCGCTTTGTGACGCAGTTGATTGCCGAAAGTGCGAACTTCCAGCACAAAGTGTTGTGGTTCAGCACCCCGGTGTCGAAGGCCTCGAACCTGCCGGCCATCGAGACCGCACTGAAGAAGGCTGGCGTGCTGGAGAGCCAGGTCGTGGAGATGTCGCAGGGCCAGAAGCAGAGCCGCTTTGTTGCCTGGACCTTCCAGACCAAGTCCGAGCAGCAGATCTGGCGACGCGAGCGCTGGGTTCGCTAACACACAGCAGATCCCCTGTGGGAGCGAGCCTGCTCGCGAAGGCGGCGTGTCAGTCAGCTTCAATATCGACTGACCTACCGCTTTCGCGAGCAGGCTCGCTCCCACATTGGCACTGCGATTCAGTCGCTAAATCACAGACACAAAAAAACCGTGCCCCGGATCACTCCGAAGCACGGTTTTTTTATCGCTGCGTCTTACTTGTTCACAGCGTCGGTCAGGCCTTTGGCCACAACCAGCTTGATCACTTTCTTTGCAGGGATTTCGATGGCAGCGCCAGTCGAAGGGTTACGGCCGGTGCGGGCAGGACGCTCGGTCACTTTCAGCTTGCCGATACCTGGCAAGGTGATTTCGCCGCCGTTTTCCAGCTGATCGGCAACGATTTGGCCCAGTTGGTCCAGAGCGTTACGCGCGGTGGTTTTCGGCGCGTCGATAGCTTCAGCGATGTCGGCGATCAGTTGGTCTTTAGTAAGAGCCATGTAGTGTTCCTTCCCTATCAAATTCATATGGATTGCAGAGTGCAGTGTCAGCCATCGAGCCCGATCTTCTGGATCTGGCACCCTCGGCGATAACCACGACGAGTCGGGTTATAGATGCCGAAATCAGGGTTTGGTTCGACCTGACAAATGCTGAATGCACGCTTAACGCAGTGACTTCGCGTAAGACCGGGCAAAACTAGCACAGCGACAAGGAAATATCCGCCTCTAGCTACCCATTTGGTCAGCTTTATTGCGCTAAATCGGTAAAAAACCGCTTAAGGCCGGGCGCGCGCCCCGGTTTTGCCCTGCAACCCGCGCCAAAACCAGTGGTTGCGGTACACTGAGCGCTTTTTCGGGGAGCCTGCCCTCCTCCCTTCCAACAGCCGAGAAGCCCATGCCGATCCGTCATTGCATCGTCCACCTGATCGACAAAAAACCCGACGGCACGCCCGCAGTTCTGCACGCCCGTGACTCTGAACTGGCCGAGTCCGCAGCCATCGAAAACATGCTCGCCGACCTCAACGAAAGCTACAACGCCAAACAGGGCAAAGCCTGGGGCCTGTTCCATCCGGAATCCGGCGCATTCCCGTTCAGCGGCTGGCTGAAGGAGTATATGGAAGGCGGCCGTGACTTCACCGCGTTCAGTAAAGTGGCGGTCGAGCATCTGCAGAAACTGATGGAAGAATCCAACCTGTCGGTGGGTGGCCACGTGCTGTTCGCCCACTATCAGCAAGGCATGACCGACTATCTGGCGATCGCCCTGCTGCATCACAGCGAAGGTGTGGCGGTGACCGACGAGCTCGACGTGACGCCCTCGCGCCATCTCGACCTTGGCCAGTTGCATCTGGCAGCGCGGATCAATGTCTCGGAGTGGCAGAACAACAAGCAGTCGAAACAGTACATCTCGTTCATCAAGGGCAAGAATGGCAAGAAGGTCTCGGAGTATTTCCGCGACTTCATCGGTTGCCAGGAAGGCGTCGACGGCCCCGGCGAGACGCGCACACTGCTCAAGGCCTTCAGTGACTTTGTCGAGAGCGAAGACCTGCCGGAAGACTCGGCCCGCGAGAAAACCAAGACCCTGGTCGACTATGCCAGCAGCCAGTGCCAAGCTCGGCGAACCGATGGGTCTTGAGGAGCTGTCGGAGCTGATCGACGAGGAACGCCCGAAAGCCTTCTACGATCACATCCGCAACAAGGACTATGGCCTGTCGCCAGAGATTCCGGCAGACAAGCGCACCCTCAATCAATTCCGTCGTTTCACCGGCCGCGCCGAAGGTTTGTCGATCAGCTTCGAAGCGCACCTGCTGGGCTCGAAGATCGAGTACGACGAAGAGAACGGCACCCTGATCATCAAAGGCCTGCCGACTTCGCTGACCGATCAGTTGAAGCGGCGTAACTGATGCTCGGCAATGTGCTGAAAAAGGTCGCCCTGGTGCTGCTGGTGGTCGTGGTCTATCAGAACTGGGGCAAGATCGAGCGGGTATTCAATCCCGCGCAAATGGTCTCGCCGCAGACCCGGGCGCAAGCCAATGTCGTGCTCTATGCCACCGACTGGTGCGGCTACTGCAAACAGACCAAACGCTTTCTCGACAGCAAGGGCATACCGTTCAAGGAGTTCGACATCGAGAAGGATGCCGATGCGCGCAAGGCGTATGAGGCACTGGGTGGACGCGGGATTCCGCTGATCGATGTGAACGGCACGTTGATTCGCGGGTTCGATCCGGACGAAATCCTTGCAGCCCTGAAATAACCAATGTGGGAGCGAGCCTGCTCGCGAAAGCGCTGCATCAGCCAACAACCATGTTGAATGATCCATCGTCTTCGCGAGCAGGCTCGCTCCCACAGGTTTTGCAGCTGCTTGATAAATCAGCGCGCTTCGATACGGAAACCAAAACGCGGAAAGTGCACATGCACCACGCCGCCACGTTCGTCTTCACGGCGAATGATCAGCTCTTCACTGCCAGCAAACAACAACTCGCCTGCCACCGGATCAACGCCGTAATCGACAGCGGCAATTGCCACTTGCTGTCCCGTCTTGAAGCCGTTCGGATCAACGAACCGCTCATCCGGCAATGCCGCTGGCGTCGCGTTACGCGCGACCTCCAATGCCTCGGCAGAGGACATCTCGCTCGCTGCGCCATGGCCGAACCCCAGCACCCGACCCAGCCACGCCGCAACCGCCGGATATTCATCCACCAGCGGCGCCGTGACGTGGGTCGCCTTGAGGAACCACAGCGGATGCGCCAGGGCGAAGTCGGCAATCGATGGCTCGCCGAAGAGGAAGTCGCCCTGCTCGCGCTGCAACTGTTGCTCCAGCCGCGCCATAATCGTCGGCCACTGATGTTTGGCCTGCTCGGCGGACAGACGCGTGGCGCTGCCACCGCTGAACAACCCGGCGCGGTCGGCCAGGAAGGCCTTGATCGCTTCCGGCGGCAATTTGCCGAAACGCACGGCTACCGATTCTGGCTGGAACACCAGGCTCACCGCGTGCTGGAACACCACCGAATCGGCCCACGCCGCGAAACTGGCGCTGGTCATTTCCTGGCCTTCGGGAAAGAACGCCGGCAGGGCTTTTTCCTGCTCCAGGCGTCGAGCGATCAGTGCGGTGTCGCAATAGATGTCGGCACCGATCTGCAACACTGGAGTCTTGCGGTAGCCACCGGTCAATGCCGTCAGATCAGGCTTGGGCATCACCGGGGAAATATGCACCGAACGCCGGGACAGGCCTTTGAAGCCCAGCAGCAGGCGCGCCTTCTCGGCAAATGGAGAGGTCGGGTAATGGTGCAGAATCAACTCGGACATGCTCGGCTCCGCCGCTGGAAAAGTGAATCCGCAGCTTAGCGCGCATTGCCTGACAGGCCTACCGATCTGCCTGATGGGAACCAATCAGTCAGATTGATAAGACGCGACCAGGCATTCCTTGGCGCTCTTCTTGAGTTTCTTGATCAGCCGTTCCTGTCGCAGGGCATCGCTTTTGTCACGGCACAGTTCGGTGTAGACCAACGCCATCGCCGGGCTGGAAAGAAAGAACCGCGCTCCCTTGCCGCTCTGGTGCTTGGCGAAACGGCGTACGGGGTCGTCGCTGATTCCGCAATACAACGAGCCATTGGCGGCACGCACGAGGTAGACGAACCAGGATTTACTCACTGGTTCGGCAGCATCGACGGATTTTTCGCTAAGGCTGGTCACTTCGGGATCTGAACGTGTAGGAAAACAGGCGGCGATCTTATCAGCGCCCGGCCTGAAATGCCTTCAGTCCCTTGCGCGCCTGGGCACGTACCGCGTTGCGCACCAGCGGCGTCCAGCCCAGCAGCAGGCCTTTGAAACCCAACGCCTGCCGCGACCAGCGCCACAGATCGAAGTGGTCGTGGTGCTCACAGATCTTGCCGTCCCGGAAGACGAAGCGCGCCTGGATGTCGTTGACCACGACGTTGCCGGTCTGACTGAACAGGTAAGTCGCCACCCAATGCGCGCCGCCGGTGCGCTCGTCGGCGCGGACATTGTCAAAAGTCAGGGAAAAATCCCTGGCGCGGGTAGTCAGCATGCGCCACATGTCGCCGGCATCGCGCCCGCGCAACTCGCCGAAGGCCGGATCGCTGAAGACCACATCATCGGTGTAGCAGGCCGCCATGGCTTCTGCGTCAAGGCGCTGAAAGGCTTGGTAGAAGCGGGTGATCAGGGCGCTATGGGCTTCGCTCAAGGCAATCTCCAAAGAAATAGGTACAGATTGCCAGCACCATAATCTGCCGCGCGCAGAAACACTATCGGCAATACGCAAAACCCTTGTGGGAGCGAGCCTGCTCGCGAAGGCAATTCAACATTCAACATCCATGTTGACCGAAACACCGCTTTCGCGAGCAGGCTCGCTCCCACATTTGCACCCAGTGCATTCAGATCTTTTCGCTTTGCACCTGCACATACAACGCCCGCCCGGCACCCAGCCCGGCCAGGATCGCACCAGCGCCGATAACGCCGAAGATCCAGCCCAGGGCATTCCAGCCGCCGGTCCAGTCATGCACCACGCCCACGGCAAACGGCCCCATGGACGCCAGCGTGTAGCCAAACCCCTGGGACATGCTCGACAGGTTCGCCGCGACATGGGAATCACGCGAGCGCAGCACGATCAGGGTCAGGGCCAGACTGAACGTGCCGCCCTGCCCCAGTCCGAGCAGAATCGCCCAGCCCCACAGACCTTCGATCGGTGCGTACAGGCAGCCGAACAGGCCGGCCAGGGTCAGCGCCATGACCACGACAATCGCCAGGCGCTGATCCTTGCCCCGGGTCGCCAGCCACGGCGCGGCCAGCGAACTGGCCAGTTGAATGATCACCGAACCGGACAGCACCAATCCGGCCTGAGTCGGTGTCAGCCCGCGCCCGATGAGGATTGACGGCAACCAGCCAAATACGATGTAGGCCAGCGACGATTGCAGGCCCATGTACAAGGTCACCTGCCAGGCCAGCGGATCACGCAGCAACCCGCGCACGCGATAGGCGACGTTGTGTGCGCCATGTTTGGAGCCGACTTGTGGCAGCCAGAACACTGCGGCCACCAATGCCGGAATCACCCAGAAGCCCAGGCCCATCGCCCAGCTGTTGCCGAAGTGTTCACTCAGCGGCACGGTCGAACCCGCCGCCATCGCCGCACCCAGGCACAGCGCCATGGTGTAGACGCCGGTCATGGTCCCGGCATGTTTGGCGAAATCGCGTTTGACAATGCCCGGTAACAGCACGCCGACAATGCCGATGCTGGCGCCGCCAAGCACGCTGCCGGCGAACAGGCCGATCTCGCCGAAATTACTGCGCAGGATGATGCCGCCGGCCAGCGTCAGCAGAATTCCCAGCACCACGCGCTCGGCACCGAAACGCCGCGCCAGAATCGGCGCCAGCGGCGCAAACAGGCCCAGGCACAGCACCGGCAACGTGGTCAGCAATCCCGCCTGCGCCGCAGACAGTCCGAGACTGCTGGAGACCTCGCTGAGCAACGGCGCCATGCTCGACAACGCCGGGCGCAGGTTCAGCGCCACCAGAATCAACCCGAGCAGCAACAGCCACGGGCGTTTTACCAATGGGTGGCTTTGCTGGACCTGCTCGTCATCAGCCTCGGCATCGATCAGCAGCTCTTCAAGTTCGGGGGTGCGTTTCGACACTGTGGATAACTCACTGCGGGACATGGATTTCTCGGTTTCAAGGTTCATTGATCAACTGCCTCGACAAGGCTTTGGCCCGCTCCGGGTCGCGTTGCTCGACCGCATCGAGCAAGTCGATGTGCAGATCGAACACTTCCTGACGGCGCGGGGAGATATTCAAGGTCTGGCGCAATTGCGCGCCGACGATGCTGGAGAAATATCGATACAGCTCGCTGAGGGTCGGGTTGTGCGCGGCGTCGACCAGTCGGCGATGGAACACCAGATCGCAGGCGATGTAAGTGTCGAGATCACCATGGTAGTGGCTGCCGCTGGTGCCGAGCGCTTCGCGCAGGGCCGCCAGATCGTCATCGGTACGACGCAACGCCGCCAGGCCGATGGCCTCGACTTCAAGGATGTGTCGGGTCTCCCGAGCCTGCTCCGGGGAACAGCGGGACAACGCCTTCAGCGTATCCAGCGGATCGACCACGGCGCGCAAATAACTGCCGTCGCCTTGGCGAATTTCGATCAGACCGGAAAATGCCAGAACACGCATGGCTTCGCGCACGGTGTTGCGGCTGATGCCCAGCTCGGCGCACAGCTCAGGCTCGGTCGGCAGACGCTCGCCGACTTGCCACGCACCGCTGTTGATGCGCTGACGCAGTTGATCCAAAGCCTGATCGACTAGGGACCGCTTGATCAAAGGGGAAATGTCGGACATGAAACCCACCTTTTCATCCAATCATAGGATGAATTTTCCGACATGTTAGTCAGACCCATGTAGGACGGCAACCACCTAGGGTCAATCGGAGACACATGGAGCGGCATTTTCGATTGGTCAAAATTACCCTTTAAGGGTAATTTCAGGGACAGGGTTTTGGCTTCTTATGGAAAAGAACACACCCCATTACGACTTGGCAGTCGTGAAGGCCGAAGTAATTAGACGAGGCAAAGAAGCCTTTACACGTTATGCACTTGAGACAGGCCGGGACATGGGCATGTCATGGAAAGTGATGATGCAGGTTGTGGCAACGCTTGAGCGGCGGATGCTCTACAAATCCATGACCTCTTATTCCAACCATCGTAACTGGCACGACGTCTATCACGTATCGTTTCGAAATCGGGAGATCTACATCAAAGTGACCTACTGCACGAGCGGTGGTTCTCCGGTGATCTCCTTCAAGGAGAAAAACACATGAGCAAGAGGCAATGCCTGAGTTGCGGCAGCGAACACGCAATGCACCACTTTCAAGATCGCAGTCTCGACGTCAATTACAAACAGTTTTCGCGGCCCGTACACCTTCTTGCCGGCTGGGAGTGCAGGGTCTGTGGCGAAATCATTTTTGACAGTGGTACCGACAGTGCCGAGCGCTACGTAGATGCCGGCGATCAATTACTCGAAGACGTACTTCGGCTGATCGGTACCGAAATGAGGCGTATTCGCCGAAAGCTCCATCTCACTCAAAGAAGTGCGGTGAAGTGGCTGTCAGGAGGTGGGCATAATGCGTTTTCACGATATGAACGCGGCGAACTGGCTCCGCCGCAGCCGTTGTTCACACTGATGCGGCTTCTGGATCGTCATCCCGATCTGCTAGAGGAAATTCAGGCACTTCACGCAGACGACGGTCTCAAACAGCTTCTGGAAACTCGTTACCCGGAGCGGGAACCTGTTCTGGCCAGATGAGCCCAGATAAAACAAACCCGGAACTGAGTCCGGGTTTGTTTCAGTGCCTGACGGGCATCAATGCAAAATCTGACTCAAGAACAACTTGGTCCGATCATTCTGCGGATTGTCGAAGAAGTCGTTCGGCGCCGCCTGTTCAACGATTTCGCCCTTGTCCATGAAGATCACGCGGTTGGCCACGGTGCGGGCGAAGCCCATTTCGTGGGTCACGCAGAGCATGGTCATGCCGTCTTCGGCCAGACCGATCATGGTGTCCAGAACCTCTTTCACCATCTCCGGGTCAAGCGCTGAAGTCGGCTCGTCGAACAGCATGATTTTCGGCTTCATGCACAAGGCGCGGGCGATCGCCACACGCTGTTGCTGACCGCCGGAAAGCTGCCCCGGATATTTGTGCGCCTGCTCCGGAATGCGTACGCGCTCCAGGTAATGCATGGCGATTTCTTCGGCCTTGCGCTTGGGCATCTTGCGCACCCACATCGGCGCCAGGGTGCAGTTCTGCAAAATGGTCAGGTGCGGGAACAGGTTGAAGTGCTGGAACACCATGCCGACTTCGCGGCGGATCGCTTCGATCTGCTTGAGGTCGTTGGTCAGTTCCACGCCGTCGACGACGATGCGGCCCTGCTGGTGTTCTTCCAGGCGATTAAGGCAACGAATCGTCGTCGATTTGCCGGAACCCGACGGGCCGCACAGGACGATACGCTCGCCTTGTTTGACATTGAGGTTGATGTCTTTCAGCACGTGAAACTGGCCGTACCACTTGTTCACGCCCTGCATCTGGATGATGCCTTCCGGACCCACAGGCTTTTTGATTGCTTCGCTCATTTACAGAGAACTCCTAACGCTTGTGGCCAGTGTCGAGCTTGCGTTCCAGATGCATGGAATAGCGCGACATACCAAAACAGAAAATCCAGAACACCAGGGCGGCGAACACGTAGCCTTCGGTGGCCATGCCCAGCCATTTCGGGTCGGCGGCGGCTTGCTTGACGCTGTTGAGCAGGTCGAACAGGCCGATAATGATCACCAGGCTGGTGTCCTTGAACAGCGCAATGAACGTGTTGACGATGCCCGGGATTACCAGCTTCAGGGCTTGCGGCAGAATCACCAGGCCCATCGAACGCCAGTAACCGAGGCCCATCGCCGCAGCCGCTTCGTACTGCCCTTTGGGAATCGCTTGCAGACCACCACGCACCACTTCGGCGACGTAGGCTGACTGGAACAGGATCACGCCGATCAGCGCCCGCAGCAGCTTGTCGAAGTTCATGCCTTCAGGCAGGAACAGCGGCAGCATTACCGAGGACATGAACAGCACCGTGATCAACGGCACGCCGCGCCAGAACTCGATGAAGGTCACGCAGACCACACGAATCGCCGGCATGTTCGAACGTCGTCCCAGCGCCAGCACGATACCCAGCGGCAACGCCCCGGCGATGCCGACGGTGGCGATCACCAGGGTCAGCATCAGGCCGCCCCACTGGCTGGTCGGCACGGTGGTCATTCCGAAACCGCCATGCAGCAAAGTGAAGGCAATGATCGGGTACAGCACCAGGAAGCTCAGGCCGTACACCGCTTTACGCGGCACGCGCGAGATGAACAGCGGTGCTGCGCCGATGACCGCCAGCCACACGGTCAGGTCGACGCGCCAGCGCAGTTCGGTCGGGTAGTAGCCGTACATGAACTGGCCGAACCGCTGCTGAATGAACACCCAGCAGGCGCCTTCCTTGGTGCAGTCGGCGCGGGTGGTGCCGACCCAGTTGGCGTCGACGATTGCCCAGCTGAGGATCGGTGGCACAACCAGGTAGATCAGGTAGAACGCAAACAGCGTCAGCAGGGTGTTGAGCCAGCTGGAGAACATGTTCGCGCGCATCCACGCCACCACGCCGATGCTGCTGTTCGGTGGAGGCATGTCGGGTTTGAAAGTATGAGTACTCATGCGCTTTTCCTTACCGCTCGATCAGCGCAATGCGCTTGTTGTACCAGTTCATCAGCAGGGAAATGCTGATACTGATCGCCAGGTACACGCTCATGGTGATGGCAATCACTTCGATGGCCTGCCCGGTCTGGTTGAGCACGGTGCCGGCGAACAGCGAAACCATTTCCGGGTAACCGATGCCGGCGGCCAGCGAGGAGTTTTTCGCCAGGTTCAGGTATTGGCTGGTCAGCGGCGGAATGATCACGCGCAGGGCTTGCGGGATGATCACCTTGCGCAGGGTCGGGCCGTTGCGCAGGCCAAGCGAACGCGCCGCTTCGGTCTGACCGTGGCTGACCGACTTGATCCCGGAACGCACGATCTCGGCGATGAACGCTGCGGTATACACAGTGAGCGCCAGGGTCAACGCCAGCAGTTCCGGGATCAACACCCAGCCGCCGACAAAGTTGAAGCCCTTGAGCTCAGGCATTTCCCAGTGCAGCGGAGCGCCGAAGATCAGCGCGCACAGGGTCGGGATCACCAGCGCAATTGCCAGGCCGGTCCAGAACTTGTGGAACGGTACGCCGGTTTCTTCGAAACGCTTGTTGGCCCAGCGGCACATCAGCACGATGCCGACGATCGCCAGCACGATGCTGATCACGAATGCCCAGAAGCCGTCAGCGGCGAGTGCGGCCGGCATGTTCAGGCCACGGCTGCTGACGAAAAAGGTGTCGCCGAAGTTGTGGCTGTTGCGCGGCCCCGGCATGGTCAGGAACACCGCGAAGTACCAGAACAGGATCTGCAGCAGCGGCGGAATGTTGCGGAATACTTCCACATACACCGTCGCCAGTTTGGCAATGATCCAGTTCTGCGACAGCCGCGCTACACCGACGATGAAACCGAGAATCGTCGCCAGGATCACGCCGATAAATGTCACCAACAGGGTGTTGAGCAGGCCGATGACAAACACCCGCGCATAACTGTCCGCTTCGGTGTAGTCGATCAGGGTTTGAGCGATGCCGAACCCGGCACTGCGCTCCAGAAAGCTGAAACCGGAAGTGATACCCCGGTGCTGAAGGTTGGTTTGCGTGTTGTCGAACAGGTACCAGCCAAGCGAGATCACCGCCACAACGGTGATGATCTGGAATAGCCACGCACGCACTCGTGGATCGCTGAGGCTGAGCCTCTGCTTTGGTGCGCCGATAGAATTTTGCATGAAGTGCCCCGGAAGAAATGGAACAAGAACATCACCCGGCGGTTGGCCCGCCGGGCGATAGAACCATTAGCGCACTGGTGGTGCGTACTGAATGCCGCCGTTGTTCCACAGGGCGTTCAGGCCACGGTCGATTTCCAGCGGAGTGCTCTTGCCGAGGTTTTTCTCGAAGATTTCGCCGTAGTTGCCGACCTGCTTGACGATCTGCACAACCCAGTCTTTGGGCAGCTTCAGGTCTTTGCCGTATTCGCCGTCAGCACCGAGCATACGGGCCACGTCCGGGTTCTTGGTGGACTTGGCTTCAGCTTCGACGTTCTTCGAAGTGATGCCGGCTTCTTCGGCATTGAGCAGCGCGTAGCCGACCCAACGCACGATGGCCAGCCACTCGTCGTCGCCGTTACGTACGACCGGGCCCAATGGTTCTTTGGAAATGGTTTCCGGCAGAACCACGTAGTCCTTCGGCGAGGCCAGCTTGCTGCGCTGGGCGAACAGCTGGGACTTGTCGGAGGTCAGCACGTCGCAACGACCGGATTCCAGCGACTTGGCGCTTTCATCGGAGGTGTCGAAGGTGATCGGGGTGTATTTCAGACCGTTGCCACGGAAGTAGTCGGAAACGTTCAGTTCGGTGGTGGTACCGGCCTGGATGCAGATGGTCGCGCCGTCGAGCTCTTTGGCACTTTTCACGCCCAGCTTGTTGTTTACCAGGAAGCCGATGCCGTCGTAGTAGGTGATGAAGCCCGGGAATTTCAGGCCCATGCCCGCGTCACGGGAGCTGGTCATGGTGGTGTTGCGCGACAGGATGTCGATCTCGCCGGACTGCAGCGCGGTGAAGCGCTCCTTGGCGTTCAACTGGCTGAACTTGACCTTGTTGGCGTCGCCGAAAACGGCTGCGGCCACAGCGCGGCAGACGTCGGCGTCGATGCCGAGAATCTTGCCGGTCGCATCCGGTACCGAGAAGCCCGGCAGACCGTCGCTCACGCCACACTGCACGAAACCTTTTTTCTGTACCGCATCCAGGGTTGCACCCGCCTGAGCGAACCCGCTGACGCCGAGTACTGCTGCAGCAGTCACGACCGCCAGAGTGGATTTCAACATCTTCATTCAAACCTCCAGTTTTGCTCTTGTTGTGTCGGAGCTTGAGTCCAGTCGCACCCTTTTGAGGCGTTGTTGACCCGTGTTGGCTTTTTTTGGGGTCAACCGACGTAAGACCTTCGCTATGAGTCTAGTAGGAGAAAATCCACATCATGGATCACTCACTTCTCACCAATCGGCCGAACGGGCTGTAGCCCTTTCACGTTCGCTAAGCCCGTAGCGGCCATTGGCGAACATCCATCACCGGATTCGTTGCTATCCCATCACGCGACTGACACTGATAGTGTTACCGCCACGCGTAGGACGCTTCGTACGCAAACCTCCATAGCAAACGCCGTACCACACCGCTTGCGAAAGTGATTGCGCGACACGTCAATAGCTAAACTTGTAACCTTGCGACATCTTGTTAACGGATCAACCGGGCGCGCACTTCAATCACGCACTCAATGAGAGCGCCCGCACATTTTTGGAGCAGACATGACCGAGCCCTTGATTCTTCAGCCTGTTAAGCCCGCAGACGCCTGCGTGATCTGGCTGCACGGCCTCGGCGCCGACCGTTACGACTTCCTGCCGGTGGCCGAGGCGTTGCAGGAAAGCCTGCTGAGCACGCGTTTTGTGCTGCCGCAGGCGCCGACGCGTCCAGTGACGAT
This sequence comes from Pseudomonas sp. S2_A05, assembly GCF_054668485.1. Classification (NCBI taxonomy): domain Bacteria; kingdom Pseudomonadati; phylum Pseudomonadota; class Gammaproteobacteria; order Pseudomonadales; family Pseudomonadaceae; genus Pseudomonas; species Pseudomonas sp. S2_A05. The sequence goes on along the minus strand of NZ_CP162775.1, from coordinate 5,841,498 downwards.
AAATGGCGGATATGCCATGCCCAGCTGGTACGACATCAAGGCCATGAGCCCGGCCCGGGCGATCGACCGTGACCAGTTGGAAGCTTCGGCAAAGCGCATCATCGAACTGATCGAAGCCGAGCGCGCCAGCGGAATAGACGCCTCGCGGATTTTTCTCGCCGGGTTTTCCCAGGGCGGCGCGGTGGTATTGCACACCGCATTTCTGAAGTGGCAGGGGCCGTTGGGTGGCGTGCTGGCGTTGTCGACTTACGCACCGACGTTCAGCGACGAACTGGAGTTATCCGCCAGCCAGCAGCGCATTCCGGTGCTCTCGCTGCACGGCCAGTTCGATAACGTGGTGCAGAACTCGATGGGCCGCAGTGCTTACGAGCATTTGAAGAAGCATGGTGTCACCGTGACATGGCAGGAATACCCAATGGAGCACGAAGTGTTACCTGAAGAGATTCGCGACATTGGTGTCTGGTTGAGCGAACGACTGCGCTGATTGTCGACCAATCCCTGCCCATTGATCCCTCCTACTACGCCGCGCCCGATACTTGCATTACACTGGCCGGCGTACATTCCTTAACCAATTGATGAGATGACCGTGCTCAAAGCACTCAAGAAAATGTTCGGTAAAAGCGAGGCTGAGCAGCTCGCGCCAGTTCCCAGTGCGCCGTCGCACGCCCCCGGTCATCGCACCGATGCCCCGCAGGCCGACCGCCCCGCTCCCGCAGCCGCACCGAAGCCAGAAGAAATACCCGCTGCGCCAGCGCCAATGGCCGTAGAGCCTGCATCCGGCGAAGCGCCGAAACCGGCCAGACCGCGTCGCGAACCGAAGCCCAAGGCACCTGTCATTCCATGGAAACTCGAAGACTTCGTCGTCGAACCCCAGGAAGGCAAAACCCGCTTTCACGATTTCAAGCTTGCTCCGGAACTGATGCACGCCATTCAGGACCTGGGCTTTCCTTACTGCACGCCGATCCAGGCGCAGGTGCTGGGCTTCACCCTCGCCGGCAAAGACGCCATTGGCCGCGCGCAGACCGGCACCGGCAAGACCGCCGCGTTCCTGATCTCGATCATCACCCAGTTGCTGCAGACGCCGCCGCCGAAAGAGCGCTATATGGGCGAGCCGCGTGCGCTGATCATCGCGCCGACCCGCGAACTGGTGGTGCAGATCGCCAAGGACGCCGCTGACCTGACCAAGTACACCGGCCTCAACGTCATGACGTTCGTCGGCGGCATGGACTTCGACAAACAGCTCAAGCACCTCGAAGCGCGGCATTGCGACATCCTCGTCGCTACGCCGGGCCGCTTGCTCGACTTCAACCAGCGCGGCGATGTGCACCTGGACATGGTCGAAGTGATGGTCCTGGACGAAGCTGACCGCATGCTCGACATGGGTTTCATCCCGCAGGTACGGCAGATCATTCGCCAGACCCCGCCGAAATCCGAGCGCCAGACCCTGCTGTTCTCCGCGACCTTCACCGAAGACGTGATGAATCTGGCCAAGCAATGGACCACCGACCCGGCGATTGTCGAAATCGAAATCACCAACGTCGCCAACGAGAACGTCGAGCAGCACATCTACGCCGTGGCCGCTGCCGACAAATACAAGCTGCTCTACAACCTGGTCAACGATAACGGTTGGGAGCGAGTCATCGTATTTGCCAACCGCAAGGACGAAGTACGCCGCATCGAAGAGCGTCTGGTGCGTGACGGCATCAACGCCGCGCAACTCTCCGGTGATGTGCCGCAGCACAAGCGCATCAAGACTCTGGAAGGTTTCCGCGAAGGCAAGATTCGCGTGCTGGTGGCCACCGATGTCGCCGGTCGCGGCATCCACATCGACGGCATCAGCCACGTGATCAACTTCACCCTGCCGGAAGTCCCGGACGATTACGTGCACCGCATTGGCCGTACCGGTCGTGCTGGCGCCGATGGCGTGTCGATCAGCTTTGCCGGCGAGGACGACTCTTACCAGTTGCCGTCGATCGAAGAAAAGCTTGGTCGCAAGATCAGCTGTGAAACCCCGCCGACGCATCTACTGCGTGCGGTTGAGCGCAAGCGTCCACAGTAAGCCCCGCCATATGAAAAAGCGCAGCCGGAAACGGACTGCGCTTTTTTTATGCCCGATGGTTGCTCGCCAGAACTAAAAGTCCATAATGGAAAAATAAGTTTAGTTTCGGAGCGCGAAATGTCCAGTACGCCCTATGTGATCGATCAGGCCCAGGCCCATGAGCTATTGGCGCGTATCGATGTTCCGCAAATCCTGCGCAAGCTGTTCCGCGATCTGGCGGCCGGGAACGCCGTGCAGCCGGCGCAGCAATGGGTCGAGTTTCCGCAGGGTGCCGGCGACTTCATCAATTATCTGGGCGTGCTGGCCGAGGACGGCGTGTACGGAGTGAAGACTTCGCCGTACATCGTCCGTGAGCAGGGAGCGCTGGTGACGGCATGGACCCTGCTGATGTCGATGAAAACCGGTCAGCCGCTGTTGCTCTGCGATGCCGGCGAACTGACCATCGCGCGCACCGCCGCGACCACGGCCGTGGCGGTCGACGCCCTCGCCCCGTTGAATGCCCAGCGACTGGCGATCATCGGCAGCGGCAAGGTCGCTCAAGCGCATCTGCATTACGCCAAAGCGCTGCGCGACTGGCAGAGCATCAGCCTGTATTCGCCATCGCTGCTGGAAGATGCGCAAACACAGGCTGTGTTGAAGTCCATCGCGCCGTCACTGAAGATTGCTGACAGCCGCGAGACCGCCGTTACCGATGCGGATGTGATCATGCTCTGCACCTCGTCGGCCGGGCCGGTGATTGATCCTGCAACGTTAAGCAAACCGGCGCTGATCACCTCGATCAGCACCAACGCCCCGCGCGCCCATGAAGTACCGCCGCAAAGTCTCAACGACATGCAGGTGTTCTGCGACTATCGTCTGACCACGCCGGGTTCGGCAGGTGAGATGCTGATTGCCGCCGAACAGCATGGCTGGAACAAGGATTCGATTGTCGGCGACCTCGCCGACTTGCTCAGCGAAAAAGTGCCGCGCCCGGGTTACGACCGTCACGTGTTCTTCCGTTCAATCGGCTTGGGCCTGGAAGACATTGCCCTCGCCAATGCGGTTTATCACTTAACCCACTAACGCCAACAATCCCCTGTGGGAGCGAGCCTGCTCGCGAATGCGGTCTGACATTCAGCGAAGATGTCGACTGATACACCGCTTTCGCGAGCAGGCTCGCTCCCACAAGGGACTAGCGAACGCCTTGATATTGCGTACCCACTGGAGACCTACATGAGCCACGCAGATTTCATCATCATCGGCGGCGGGATTGCCGGCGCTTCCACCGGGTTCTGGCTGGCGCCGCACGGCAAAGTGATCGTGCTCGAGCGTGAAACCCATCCCGGCTATCACTCCACCGGTCGCTCCGCCGCGCTGTACACCGCCGCCTACGGCACCGCACAGGTCCGCGCACTGACTCAGGCGAGCCGCGCGTTTTTCGACAGTCCTCCGAGCGGCTTTTGCGAGCTCCCGCTGCTGACCCCACGCGGCGAAATGACCGTCGACTTCATCGGAGATCCCGCCGAACTGAACAACCAATACCTCAGCGCCAAAGCCACGGTGCCGCAGATGCAACTGCTCAGCGCCGACGAAGCCTGCGCGCGCCTGCCGATCCTGCGCCGGGACAAAGTCCACGGCGCGATCTACGACCCATCGGCCTGCGACATCGACACCGACGCGCTGCATCAAGGCTACCTGCGCGGCATTCGGCGCAATCACGGCGAAGTCCGCACCGATTGCGAGGTGCTCGGCTTGAGCCGCGATGCCGATGGCCTGTGGATCGTGCAGACCAACGGCGAGACATTCAGCGCACCGGTGCTCATCAACGCCGCCGGTGCCTGGGCCGACAAGATCGCTGCCCTGGCCGGAGCGCAGCCGCTGGGGCTGCAACCGAAGCGCCGCGCCGCATTTATCTTTGCCGGCCCGGAAGGCGTTGACACTCATCATTGGCCAATGCTGGTCAGCCTCGACGAATCCTTCTACATGAAGCCCGACGCCGGCATGTTCCTCGGCTCGCCGGCCAACGCCGATCCGGTCGAACCGCACGATGTACAGCCGGAAGAACTCGACATCGCCATGGGCATTTATCAGATCGAAGAGGCCACCACGCTGACCATCCGCCGTCCGACCCGCACCTGGGCCGGTCTGCGCAGTTTCGTTGCCGACGGTGATTTGCTCAGCGGCTTTGATCCGCAGGTGCCGTGGCTGTTCTGGGTCGCCGCGCAGGGCGGTTACGGCATTCAGACGTCGCCGGCGATGGGCCAGGCCAGTGCGGCGCTGGTGCGCGGCGAGCCATTCCCCGAGCACCTGCATCAATTCGGCCTGGACAGCGCCATGCTCTCCCCGGCCCGACTGGCTTGATCGCATCGACTCGTCGAAAAGATTGCGGCACACTCGCAGCGCCCCGGCACAAGGGGCGCTGACGCTGCCTGGAGCTCCACTGTCATGACTGCCCCCGAATTCGACCCGGCGCTGGATAACTTCCGCGCCATCGCCGACGCCATCGCCACGCTGTTCTTTCCCCATGCCGAGGTGGTGCTGCACGACCTGCGTACGCAGAAGGTCGACTACATCGCCAACAACCTGTCCAAGCGCGAGATCGGCGACGACTCGTCACTCGAAGACATGCTCAGCGAGGATGTCAGCGACAGGAACATCGGCCCGTACGAAAAGCTCAACTGGGACGGTCAGAAAATTCGCAGCCTGAGCACCGTGCTGCGTGACAGCGAAAGTCGGCCGCTGGCGGTGCTGTGCATCAATCTGAATATTTCCCTGTTCGAGAACGCCAAAGCGGCGCTGGACCTGTTTCTCTCGCCGAGCAAGCTGATTCCGCAGCCGGACTCGCTGTTCCGTGATGACTGGCAGGAACGCATCAACACCTTCCTCCACGCCTGGTTGCGCGAGCGGCAGTTGAGCCTGAACCTGCTGACCCGCGATCACAAACGCGAACTGGTGCTGGCGCTGCACGCCGAGGGCGCGTTCAAGGGCAAGAGCGCCTCGAACTACGTGGCCAATGTGCTGAACATGGGGCGGGCGACGGTGTACAAACATTTGAAGGAATTGAAGGGCTGAAGATTTGCATCGCTAGCGCTGGCCTCTTCGCGAGCAGGCTCGCTCCCACATTTGGAATGCGTTACCCCTGTGGGAGCGAGCCTGCTCGCGAAAGCGCTTGATCAATCGCCGTAGATATCGGTCTTGAAATACTTCTCGGAAATCTTCTGATACTCGCCATTCGCGCGAATTCCGTCGATGGCGCGGTTCAACTGGCTGACCAGTTCACCGTTGCCCTTGCGCACGGCAATCCCGGCACCCTCGCCGACGTACTTCGGATCCTTCAGCTCCGGCCCGACAAACTCATAACCCTTGCCACGCGGCATCGACAGAAAGTCATTGAGCGGGATGGTGTCGGCGAAAATCGCATCGAGGCGCCCCGCCGCCAGGTCCATGTAGATTTCTTCGTTGTTGCTGTAGCGCTTGACGTTGATGCCCTTGGGTTCGAACACCTCGGTGGCATAACGATCGGTGGTGGTCGCGCGCTGCACGCCGACGTTCTTGCCTTTGAGGCTGGCGTACTGATCATCGACCGTAGCGCCTTCCTTCATGACCAGACGCGAAGAAGTGAAATAGTACTTGTGGCTGAAATCCACCGACTTCTTGCGATCTTCGTTGATGGTCATCGACGACAGCGCCATGTCGATCTTCTTCACTTTCAGCGAAGGAATCAGCCCGTCGAACTCACCTTCGACCCACACGCACTTGACCTTCATCTGCGCACAAAGGGCATTGCCGATGTCGTAGTCGAAACCGACGATTTCACCTTTGTCGGTTTTCGACGCGAATGGCGGATAGGCCGCTTCGATGCCGATACGCAGGGTTTTCTCGGCGGCGAAGACGCTGGAGCAGGCCAGCAGACTGAGGGCCAGACCGGTGATGAGGGGAAGTTTCTTCATGTTCGTTCTCTCGCGGGTTGTTGTTGGTTTGGCGAAGAAGAGCAGCTACAAGCGGCAACCTGATAGCTGCAAGACAGAAGCTTTTTTGTACTTGGAAATCCATACTGGACTCTCAGGTACAAATCGTCAATCGGGTAGAGAGGGAAGGATTTTCGGTGTCACAGATGACGCCTTCGCGAGCAGGCTCGCTCCCACAGGGGAACGCTTTCCAATTGTGGGAGCGAGCCTGCTCGCGAAGACTGACCGGAGGGCGCTACAGAAACTACTTCTTCCAGCGATCCGCAGCCGCATGATCACTGTCACGCCCTTCGACCCAACGCGGGCCGTCACTGGTGTTTTCTTTTTCCAGAACGGCGCGCGGGTTTTCAGGTAGTCCATGACGAAGGCGCAGGCGTCGAACGCGGCCTGGCGATGGGCGCTGGCGGCACCGACGAATACGATCGGCTCGCCCGGCTCCAGCGCGCCGATGCGGTGCAGCACTTCCAGTTTCAACAGCGGCCAGCGCTGCTCGGCTTCGACGGCGATCTTGCCGAGGGCTTTTTCGGTCATGCCCGGATAGTGCTCAAGGAACATCCCGGCCACGTCGAGCCCGTCGTTGAAGTCGCGCACGTAACCGACAAAGCTCACCACCGCGCCCACACCGACATTGGCCGCGTGCATCGCATTGACTTCAGCGCCCGGATCGAACGGCGTGGCCTGCACGCGAATCGCCATGCTCAGCCTCCGGTCACGGTGGGGAAAAACGCCACTTCATCACCATCGACAACTGGCTCGTCGAGCTGGCAGAGGTCTTCGTTGCGTGCGCACATCAGGTTCTGCTCGCTCAGCACTTCGGCGCCATCACGTTCTGCCAACAGTGCCCGAACGTCATCGACGGTGGCGAAATCGCCTTCAACCGCAACCGAATCCACGCCCAGCGCTTCACGGTAGCGGGCAAAAAATTTCACGGTCAGTTTCATGGCTGCTCCGCCTGGAAGTGGCCGCTCTTGCCGCCGACTTTCTCCAGCAGACGCACGCTTTCGATGGTCATGCCCCGGTCGACGGCTTTGCACATGTCGTAAATGGTCAGGGCGGCGACGCTGGCGGCGGTCAGCGCTTCCATCTCGACGCCGGTCTGCCCGGACAGCTTGCAGCGGGCGACGATACGCACGCTGTCATCGCCTTCGGCGCTGAGTTCGACTTTGACGCCGGTGAGCATCAGCGGGTGGCACAGGGGAATCAGATCGCTGGTCTTCTTCGCCGCCTGAATTCCGGCAATGCGCGCCACGGCGAACACATCACCCTTGGGATGACCGCCGCTGACGATCATCTGCAAGGTTGCGGGGAGCATGCGCACCAGCGCTTGAGCGGTCGCTTCACGGAACGTCACGGCTTTTTCAGTGACGTCGACCATGTTGGCGCGACCTTGGGAATCGAGATGAGTCAGCACGGGATTACTCCTGATCAGGAGCGTGGATTGTAAACCTGTGGGTCAGATATCCGCATCACTGATTATGAAATCACCGTTGCCCCCTGTGGGAGCGAGCCTGCTCGCGAAAGCGGATTCAGATTCACTATAGATGTCGACTGATACACCGCACTCGCGAGCAGGCTCGCTCCCACAGGAGATATGCATTTATCCATAAAAAAACCGGGCGGCTTTAAGGGCCGCCCGGTTCTGGGTTAAAGGTTACAAATGCGATTCGGCGTATTCGGCCAGGATCGAGCGAGGCACCCCTTGCAGGGTGATGTGCACACCGTTGGGGAAGTTCTTGAAGCGTTCGGTCAGGTAGGTCAGCCCGGAGCTGGTCGCGGACAGGTATGGGGTGTCGATCTGCGCCAGGTTGCCCAGGCACACCACTTTGGAACCGGCGCCGGCACGGGTGATGATGGTTTTCATCTGATGCGGCGTGAGGTTCTGGCATTCGTCGATCAGGATCAGGCTCTGCTGGAAGCTGCGACCACGAATATAGTTGAGCGATTTGAACTGCAACGGCACTTTGCTGAGGATGTAGTCGACGCTGCCATGGGTGTTTTCGTCATCCATGTGCAAGGCTTCGAGGTTGTCGGTGATGGCGCCCAGCCAAGGCTCCATTTTTTCCGCTTCGGTGCCGGGCAGGAAGCCGATTTCCTGGTCCAGACCCTGCACGCTGCGGGTGGCGATGATGCGGCGATAACGTTTGCTGACCATGGTCTGCTCGATCGCAGCGGCCAGCGCCAGAATGGTTTTACCGGACCCGGCGGCGCCGGACAGGTTGACCAGATGAATGTCCGGGTCAAGCAACGCGTACAGCGCCAGACTCTGATAGATGTCGCGCGGTTTCAGGCCCCACGCCTCCTGATGCAACAGCGGTTCCTGGTGCAGGTCGAGGATCAGCAGGCGGTCTTCCTGGATTTCCTTGATCCAGCCGACAAAGCCCTGTTCGTCGATGATGAACTCGTTGATGTGCACGGCCGGCAGGTTGTCGATCAGTTGTACCTGATGCCAGGTGCGGCCGTGGTCCTGACGGGTTTCGACCTTGCTCACGCGGTCCCAGAAGGAGCCGGTCATGTTGTGGTAGCCGTTGGGCAGCAGGGACACGTCATCGACCAATTGGTCGGTGCTGTAGTCCTCGGCGTCGATCCCACAGGCGCGCGCCTTGAGGCGCATGTTGATGTCTTTGGTGACCAGCACCACCGGTTTTTGCGGATCGCGGGTATGCAGATCAATCAGTTGGTTGATGATTTTGTTGTCGTTCAGATGCTCGGGCAGAATCAGGTTCGACTCGGCCTGCTTGCTCATCAGAATTGACAGCAAGCCCTTTGGCCCGCCCTTGCCGCGCTGGATCGGCACGCCCAGTTCGACGTCCTCGGGGGACGCATCGCCCAGGGTCTTGTCGATCAGGCGGATCGCCTGACGGCATTCAGCGGCCACGCTGTGATGGCCGCTCTTGAGCTTGTCCAGCTCTTCCAGCACGGTCATCGGGATGGCGACGTGGTGTTCTTCGAAATTCAGCAGGGCATTTGGATCGTGAATCAATACGTTGGTATCGAGTACATACAGGATTGGCTGGTTGGAGGAAGGGCTGCGTCCGTGATCATCCATACTCGGTCACCTTTGTGGGAGCCATTCGACGCAATACCGTGACAGTGCTGCGCCTCGAGGTGACTGCCGAATTCATCCACGAGGGCCTGGATGAACTGCACACAATAGGAGTCTGGGAAGACGCCACCTGTGTTGCAGGTTTCGGCGGTCTGTCTTCGTAATACTCCAAAACCGATGACATAAAAAAGCTCTTTGACGGTTTTTTTAAGTTTATTTTGCAGAGTGACGAAAAGCCCTTGGCGGACTCCCCGTACCCCGCTAAAGTCGGAAGTCCGCCCGCATCGAATTCCTCCTGAAAATCACCCAAAGCCCAATGTTTACGGGCTTTTTCTCATTTCTCAACGAAACGCGTCCTGACAGTCTTCCCAGCCGATGCCGCTCTGCGCAGTCTGGGTGATCAGCCACGGCAGGGACGTCTTCACCGCATCCTGTTTCATGTTGAAATTGATCACCCCGTGCCGCCACAGCAGCATCAGGGTCAGCACCCGCTGCGCGCTTGCAGGGCCTTTGAGTTTGCCGGCACCGTCCTGGGCATCGATGTCCCACAGCGCCACTTGCAGGCCCTGGCTATTGAAGAAACCTTGTGCGTCACTGCGGCGCTGGCCATCCGGCGGACGGAACAGCGGCACGTAGTTTTCCGGCAGTTTGTTCTTCACCAGATCGGCGCTGCGCCGCACCGAATCCTGCCAGTCCTGCCAATGGCTGTGAGAGCGGAACTCCCAGCCCTGCACGCCAACGCACTGCCGGGAGAAACTCGCCTGCAGGCTGCTGACCGAACGGCCAGCGAGTCGCGCCTGAATATCCTTGCCCAAGACAAAGAATGTCCCGCTCAGATTGGACTTGCGCAGGTATTCGGTCAGCCAGTCGGTGTTGTCCGGTTGCACGTTGGCGGCGCTGTCGAACGTCAGCAGAAACAGCCGGTCGTGCATGTCGTCGCCGTTGCGCTCGTAGTCGCCGAAACGATCGAATTCGCTACTGGTTTGTGGCGACAGCGCGGCCTTGCGCATCAGCTCGTCGAGGTACTGCAAATGGAAGATCCGGCTCGGCTCGGCCCACTTGGTGTAATAGCTGTCGTCGCTGACGACGAACTTGGCCGCCTGCTCGCGCAGGGTCGGCAGGTCTTCGACGAGGAAGCAGAACGAGGCGTCCTGATCGCAGCTTTGCTGGGCGTGGTTGTAGTTGGCGAGCAAGCGCTGCCAGAGGCGCTGGCGCAGCTGATTGACCGCATCGATATTGACCGTGCGCAGGCCCAGGCGCTGGGCCAGTGCCGCCTCGTCGATGGACTCGGTGCCGAGCAGGCCGCGAGCGAACATGAGGATTTCCGCCCGCGACGCGACGTCGAACAGGGTCGGGTTGCTGAGCTGCTCCGGCCAGGTCGTGCGATCCAGCGTCGCCGCATCACCGGGCGCCGCCATGGCGCCGAAGCTCAGCAGCCACGCGGTGAATAAAAGAACAATGCGCAAAGGGATGTCTCCATAACAAAACCCGCGCGGCACTATAGCTGATCCTGTCCTGTTCCCCCTCAGCCACGGATGATCGTTCCCACGCTCTGCGTGGTAACGCCTCCCCGGACGCTCCGCGTCCGACGACTGTGACGCAGAGCGTCACGGGCTGCATTCCCACGCGGAGCGTGGGAACGATCATGTAAATCCGCTTTCGCGAGCAGGCTCGCTCCCACAAGGGGTTTGAGTTAAGCCGTCGATCACCTATGGGCTTGATAGCTGGAGTCAACCCGGACAACCCCCTAGAATCGCCCCCACGATTAAAGGAGACGACTTCATGCTGATGGTGATTTCCCCCGCCAAGACCCTCGACTACGAAACACCGCCGGCGACCCAGCGCTTTACCCAGCCGCAGTACCTCGACCATTCCCAGGAATTGATCCAGCAGCTGCGCGAGCTGAGTCCGGCGCAGATCAGCGAGTTGATGCACGTGTCCGACAAGATCGGTGGCCTCAACGCCGCGCGTTTCGGCAGTTGGACGCCGGCCTTCACCCCGGAAAACGCCAAACAGGCGCTGCTCGCCTTCAAGGGCGATGTGTACACCGGCCTGGATGCGCAGTCCTTCAGCGAGGCGCAATTCGATTACGCGCAAAAACACCTGCGCATGCTCTCCGGCCTTTATGGCCTGCTGCGGCCGCTGGACCTGATGCAACCCTATCGCCTGGAAATGGGCACCAAACTGGCCAACGCCCGTGGCAAGGATCTGTATGCGTTCTGGGGCACGCGCATCAGCGAGTGGCTGAACGAAGCGCTGGCCGAGCAAGGCGATGACGTACTGCTCAACCTTGCATCCAACGAATACTTTTCCGCGGTCAAGCGCAGCGCGTTGAAGGCGCGGATCATCAACACCGAGTTCAAGGATCAGAAGAACGGCCAGTACAAAATCATCAGTTTCTACGCCAAGAAAGCGCGCGGCCTGATGAGCCGTTTTGTGATTCAGGAACGCATCAACGACCCGTCTCAACTCAAGCAATTCGATGTACAGGGTTATCGCTACAGCGCCGAGCAGTCGAAACCCGACAATCTGGTGTTTTTGCGCGACCACGCCCCGGAATAAAGCATGCCCTTTGCACGACTCTTTTCCTCAAGAGTCGTGCAGTCCGCCCGAAGTCAAAATCCCCTCGCGACATATCGCCAATTTAATGGCGCCAATAAAACCACACTCTATTTTCTAATTTTAGTTTCACTCGACACTGAAGTTTTTTTTCAGTAGTGGCACCTAAATTTTTTACCCGTAGTGGCACAAAACTATCGGCCCCGGTTTCGCCCCGATAACTAAAGGGCGAAATCGTTAGTGCTATCAATTTGCACCCAGTGCCATCTTCATCAATATTTCAAAAATTTCGACTGGCACGATGAGCGGGCTGGAACTATGTCCAAATGCATTGCTCATACCACCGGTAACGATTCTCGCCGAGTTTGTACGAGATAACTTACGCAGAGCTGATAGCCATGTAACCAAGTTGTCACAGCAACTTGCCTGAGTGACTAACTAGTCTCAAAACAATCGAAGGACAGGAGATACGCACCATTAATATCCCCTACAAAGGCCAAGGCCGCGCCCCTATAAACGTGCTCGCCTGAGCACCTAACTGCTTGATTTACCGGCTCCCTACCGGACGTCGAGCAGGCTACACGACTGCACTAGAGTCTTCCCGCACGGAAGATCGGCTGCATAACAGGGCAAGTCATAACAACAAGGCCTAGTTGCGCACATCTTGAGTGCACTTATTAGACACTCGGAACTTTGTATGCCTGCACACGGCATTGTGGCGCCTGTAAGCCGCACTTCCGAGTGCACTAGTGACCGCTGAACACCATTAACTCCGGCCTCTAAGGCCTGATATATACAGAGGTAATTGCGATGCGCATCAGCATATTTGGTTTGGGTTACGTTGGCGCAGTATGTGCCGGTTGCCTGTCTGCACGGGGCCATGACGTAGTTGGCGTCGATGTTGCCAAAGACAAGATCGACATGATTAACGCCGGCAAATCGCCGATTGTAGAACCGGGCTTGGGCGAACTGCTGCAACAGGGAGTCCAGACCGCTCGTCTGCGCGGTACGACCAATTTCGCCGAGGCGATTCGTGATACCGACCTGTCGATGATCTGCGTCGGCACGCCAAGCAAGAAGAACGGCGACCTGGAACTGAACTACATCGAGGCTGTGTGCCGCGAGATCGGTTTTGTCCTGCGTGAAAAAACCACCCGTCACACCATCGTCGTGCGCAGCACCGTGTTGCCAGGCACCGTGGCCAACGTGGTCATCCCGATTCTGGAAGACTGCTCGGGCAAGAAAGCCGGCGTCGATTTCGGCGTTGCGGTCAACCCGGAATTCCTCCGCGAATCCACCGCCATCGCTGACTACGATCAGCCACCAATGACCGTCATCGGCGAGTTCGACACCGCGTCGGGCGACGTTCTGCAATCGCTGTACGAAGAACTCGACGCCCCGATCATCCGCAAGGACATCGCCGTTGCCGAGATGATCAAGTACACCTGCAACGTCTGGCACGCGACCAAAGTGACCTTCGCCAACGAGATCGGCAACATCGCCAAAGCCGTCGGCGTCGATGGTCGTGAAGTGATGGACGTAGTCTGCCAGGACAAGACCCTGAACCTGTCCCAGTACTACATGCGCCCGGGCTTCGCCTTCGGCGGTTCGTGCCTGCCCAAAGACGTGCGTGCGCTGACCTACCGCGCCGGTTCCCTGGACGTCGAAGCACCGCTGCTCAACTCGCTGATGCGCAGTAACGAATCGCAAGTGCAGAACGCTTTCGACATCGTTGAAAGCCATGAAAAACGCAAAGTCGCCCTGCTCGGTCTGAGCTTCAAGGCCGGCACCGACGACCTGCGCGAAAGCCCGCTGGTCGAACTGGCGGAAATGCTGATCGGCAAGGGTTACGACCTGAGCATCTACGACAGCAACGTCGAATACGCCCGTGTCCACGGTGCGAACAAGGACTACATCGAATCGAAGATTCCGCACGTATCGTCCCTGCTCAACTCCGACTTCGACTCGGTGATCGACAACTCCGACGTGATCATCCTCGGCAACCGCGACGAGAAATTCCGTTCGCTGGCCCAGGAAGCGCCGCAGGGCAAGCAAGTCATCGACCTGGTGGGCTTCATGTCCAAGGCCACCAGCGCCGGTAGCCGCACCGAAGGCATTTGCTGGTAAGGCAAGCCTCAAGCTTCAAGCCGCAAGCAAAGGCAACATGCTTGCGGCTTGAAGCCTCCATCACCTTCGGATGACGGTTATGACCAAGCTCAAACATTTTTTTCTGCAATCAGCCGGCTGGCTTTTTTATCTCAGTCTGCTGATGGGCCTGGCCTTGATGCTGCCCACGTCCACATTCGACTCCGAGTCGAAGGACTTCATTTTCCTGATTGGCGCCGTGGGTATCTGGCGCTACTCGATGGGTGCAACGCACTTTGTGCGCGGCATGATTTTTCTCTACATCGTTTACCCGCACTTGCGTCGCAAAGTACGCAAGCTGGGTAAAGCGGCCGATCCGTCGCATGTGTTTCTGATGGTCACCAGCTTTCGTATTGACGCGCTGACAACCGCGCAGGTCTACAGCTCGGTGATCCGCGAAGCCATCGACTGCGAACTGCCGACCACCATTGTCTGCTCGATCGTGGAAATGTCCGACGAGCTGCTGGTCAAGGCGCTGTGGGCGCGGATGAATCCGCCGGAGCGGGTCAAGCTCGACTTCGTGCGTATTCCCGGTACCGGCAAGCGCGATGGTCTGGCCTTCGGTTTCCGCGCGATCTCCCGTCACCTGCCGGACGACCGTGCCGTGGTGGCCGTGATCGACGGCGACACCGTGCTCGGCGAAGGCGTCGTGCGCAAGACCGTGCCGTGGTTCCAGCTGTTCGGCAATGTCGGCGGCCTGACCACCAACGAGTTCTGCGAAGTGCGCGGCGGCTACATCATGAGCGAATGGCACAAGCTGCGTTTCGCCCAGCGCCACATCAACATGTGCTCGATGGCCCTGTCCAAGCGCGTTCTGACCATGACCGGTCGGATGTCGGTGTTCAAAGCCTCCGTGGTGACCAATCCGGAGTTCATCGCCGACGTTGAAAGCGACTCGCTGCAACACTGGCGTCTGGGCCGCTTCAAGTTCCTGACCGGCGACGACAAGTCGAGCTGGTTCAGCCTGATGCGCCTGGGTTACGACACCTTCTACGTGCCGGACGCCGCGATCAACACCGTTGAACATCCGCCGGAAAAGAGCTTCATCAAGGCCAGCCGCAAGCTGATGTTCCGCTGGTACGGCAACAACCTGCGCCAGAACTCCCGTGCACTGGGTCTGGGTATCCGCCGCCTCGGCGCGTTCACCTCGGTGGTGCTGTTCGACCAGCGCGTGTCGATGTGGACTTCGCTGCTCGGCCTGACCGTCGCACTGATCGCCAGCTTCAAGTACGGCACCGCGTTCATCCTCGTGTACCTGCTGTGGATCGGCATCACCCGCCTGATCCTGACGCTGTTGCTGTCGTGTTCCGGCCACCGCATCGGCCCTGCTTACCCGGCGATTCTGTATTACAACCAGATCGTTGGCGCCCTGGTGAAGATCTACGTGTTCTTCCGCCTCGACCAACAATCCTGGACTCGCCAGCCCACATCCCTGACCCGTGATCTCGCCAGCTTTCAACGTTGGTTCAACACCTGGTCGTCTCGGACCATGACCTTCTCCGCCGGCAGCATTTTTGTCGCCGTGCTGCTGATGATGGTCTGACCCGCTCCTATTGAATTAACAAGGAAATCGCCCCTATGAATACCGCCGTCAACGTCAACGTAGTGCATGAATCCGAAGCCCAGCGCCAGCACGCTCGCGTGAAAATCCCGGCCAAACTGCGTTTCTTCGGCCCTGACCGGACTCCGCTCGAAGCGCGGGTCCTCGATCTGTCGGCTGGCGGTCTGGCGTTCAACGCCGGGCAGATGCCGCTGACCATCGGCGAGGTGTACAAGGCGCGTCTGCAATTTGTCATCGACAACCTCGGCCTGGCCATGGACGTTGAACTGCAGGTGCGTTCCTTCGATCGCGCCACCGGCCGCGCTGGCTGCCAGTTCCAGAACCTTGAGCCGCAGGACATTTCCACCCTGCGCCACCTGATCACTTCGCACCTGGCCGGCGACATCGTCAGCATCGGCGAAGTGCTGGCGACTCTGCAGCGCGACAACTTCACCAAGGCGCGCAAGAACAAGACCAACGACACCGGCATGACCCCGTTCGGCCGTCTGAAAGCCGTGACCTTCAGCGCCGGTATTTTCGCCATTGGCCTGGTCGCTGCCGGTTTCATCTTCAAGTCGGTGTACGGCATGTACTTCGTCAGCCACGCCCAGGCCGGTCTGGTCAGCGTGCCGGGGATGAACATCACCATGCCGCGTGACGGCACCGTGCAGAGCCTGGTCAAGTCCGACGGCGTTGCCGCCAAAGGCGCACCGCTGGCGACCTTCAGCACCAGCATGCTCGACGTGCTCAAGGGCCATCTGGCCGAAGACCAACTGGCCCCGGCCAAGGTTGAAGAACTGTTCGGCAAGCAAATGACCGGCACCCTGACCTCGCCGTGCGATTGCACCGTGGCCCAGCAACTGGTGGCTGACGGTCAGTACGCGAGCAAGGGCGACGTGATCTTCCAACTGGTGCCGCGCAACACCCAGGCCAACGTTGAAGCACGCTTCTCCTATCGCCAGTTCGGCGACGTGCGTCCAGGCACTCCGGTGAGCTTCCAGATCGCCGGCGAAGACAAGACCCGCACCGGCAAGATCGTCAGCAGCACCAGCCTGAAGAGCGCCGACCTGTCCTCCGACATTCGCGTGCAGATCCAGCCAGACGAGCCGCTCGACAGCAGCCTGGCCGGCCGCCCGGTGGAAGTGAACAGCGACCGTGGCCCGAACCTGAACTGGCTGATCGACAAAGCCATGGCTGCCGGTCTTTAAGTCGAGGACATGCCTGTGACTACGCATAACTTGAACACACCGCCGACCCTGTGGGAGCGAGCCTGCTCGCGAAAGGGCCAGCGCGGTTTGTCTGAAGTACCGAGTCGACTGCTTCGCGAGCAGGCTCGCTCCCACATGGGATTGATGGTGTGCTCGCTGGCACTAGCAGTTTCTATGGCCGGTTGCGCCGGGCTGCCCGATCAGCGTCTGGCCAACGAAGCGCTCAAGCGTGGCGACACCGCCACCGCTGCGCAGAATTACCAGCAACTGGCCGATCTGGGTTACAGCGAGGCGCAAGTAGGCCTGGCTGATATCCAGGTCGACAGCCGCGACCCGGCGCAGATGAAACAGGCCGAAGCGACTTACCGCGCAGCGGCCAGCGTGTCGCCGCGTGCCCAGGCACGTCTGGGTCGTCTGCTGGTGGCCAAGCCGGGCTCCACCGAAGCCGAGCACCACGAAGCCGAAACCCTGCTGAAAAAAGCCGCCGCCAATGGTGAAGGCAACACGTTGATCCCGCTGGCGATGCTGTATCTGCAATACCCGCACAGCTTCCCGAACATCAACGCCCAGCAGCAGATCGATCAGTGGCGCAAATCCGGTTACCCGGAAGCCGGTCTGGCGCAGGTGCTGCTGTATCGCACCCAAGGCACCTACGACCAGCATCTGGATGACGTGGAAAAGATCTGCAAGGCCGCGCTCAACACCACCGACATCTGCTACGTCGAACTGGCCACCGTCTACCAGAAACGTGGCCAGCCGGAGCAACAGGCCGAGCTGATCAAGCAGATGCAGGCTGGTTACAGCCGTGGCACCGTCACCGCGCAGCGTGTCGATTCCGTGGCCCGCGTGCTGGCCGATTCGACCCTGGGCAAGACCGACGAAAAAACTGCGCAGGCGCTGCTCGAGCCGATCGCTCCGGGCTACCCGGCGTCGTGGGTCACCCTCGCGCAATTGCTTTACGACTTCCCCGAACTGGGCGACGTCGACCAGATGATGAAGTACCTGGACAACGGTCGCGCTGCCGACCAGCCGCGCGCCGAACTGTTGCTGGGCAAGGTCTACTACGAAGGCAAACTGGTCCCGGCCGACGCGAAAGTCGCCGAGGATCATTTCCAGAAAGCCGTCGGCCGCGAAGTCGCCGCCGATTACTACCTCGGCCAGATCTACCGTCGTGGCTACCTGGGCAAGGTCTATCCGCAGAAGGCTCTGGACCATCTGCTGACCGCTGCGCGCAACGGCCAGAACAGTGCCGACTTCGCCATCGCCCAGTTGTTTTCCCAAGGCAAGGGCACCAAGCCCGACCCGCTGAACGCCTACGTGTTCAGCCAACTGGCCAAGGCCCAGAACACCCCGCAAGCCGATGAACTGGCAGCGACCCTCGAGGCGCAACTGCCGCCCGAGCGCCTGCCCGAAGCCCGCCGCCTGTTGCAACAGGAACAGGCCAGCCGTGGCGCCCTGAACTCGAACACGCTGCAACTGCACGCCCTGCAAGAAGAAGACGGCGAGGAAAAACTATGAAGCTGAACCCATTCGTGAAGGCCGGTATTGGTCTCACCTTCGCGCTGATCTGGTCTTGCCCGACACTGGCTGCGATGACTGAAACCAAGAACTTCGGTCTGGAAGTGAAACTCACCGGCCAGTCCGAAGACGACCGTGACCTCGGCACTGCCGGCGGCGGTGACGTCAATGGCGTGGGCCTCGACCTGCGTCCGTGGATCTACGGCGAAAGCGGCGCGTGGAGCGCCTACGCGATGGGTCAGGCGGTGACCTCGACCGACATCATCGAGACCGACACCCTGCAACAATCCGACGGTGAACAAGCCACCGACAACAGTGATCGCGAAACCAAGAAGAACTACCTGGCGATGCGCGAGTTCTGGGTCGGCTACAGCGGCTTCACACCCTACCCTGGCGAGATCCTCAAGTTCGGTCGTCAGCGTCTGCGCAATGACGACGGCCAATGGCGCGACACCAACATCGAAGCGCTGAACTGGACCTTTGACACCACCCTGCTGCGGGCCAATGCCGGTGTTGCCGAGCGTTTCAGCGAATACCGCACCGACTTGAAAGAGCTGGCGCCGAAAGACAAGGATCGCCTGCACGCCTACGCCGACGCTGCTTACCAGTGGACACCGGGCCAGTGGGTCGGCATTCGCGGCCACCACACTCACGATGACGGCAAACTCGATTACGCCGAGCCGGGCGTCCCGCGCGACTCGCTGGACAAGACCGAGAACGGCGACATCAGCTGGATCGGCCTGACTGCCGACAGTGACGCCTACAACTGGCGCAACACCAACACCGTCAACTACTGGGGCAGCATCACCGGCATGAGCGGCGACCGCGACACGGTCAACGCGCTGAACGCCGACGGCACGCGCCCGACACAAGCCAAGCGCAGCGATGACATCAGCGGCTGGGCAGCCGATGTCGGCGTGCGTCTGCGCCTCGATCCGCAGTGGCAAGTCGGCGGTGCCTACGCCCGCGCCAGTGCCGATTACGAGCAGAACGGTCTGGAGAGCAACCGCTCCAACTACACCGGTACCCGCTCGCGCGTGCACCGTTTCGGCGAAGCGTTCCGTGGCGAAATGAACAACATGCAGACCGCCACCCTGTTCGGTTCGTGGATGGTCAACGACGAGTACGACGCCAGCCTGATCTACCACAAGTTCTGGCGTGTCGACGGCAACAAGCCGGTCGGCAGCAACGGCATCAATGCGGTGGAAAACAACACCGACGACGTCACCGGCGCGATCCTCTCCAGCACATCCTTGCCGCTTGAAGATGGCAACAAGGACCTGGGTCAGGAAATGGACCTGGTCGTCACCAAGTACTTCAAGCAAGGCCTGTTGCCGGCGGCGTTGAGCCAGTCGATCGACGAGCCTTCGGCACTGGTGCGTTTCCGTGGCGGTGTGTTCAAACCGGGCGATGCCTACGGTAGCCAGGTTGATTCCTACATGCACCGCGCATTCATTGACGTGATCTGGCGCTTCTGATGCAAACCGCCAAGGGAGTGCCCGACATGATCAGCACCAGAACAGGCTCACTCAGCCTGCTGGCCGGCGCGATGCTGCTGGCCAGCGCCAGCGCCTTCGCCAATGTTGAACCGGCGAAACCTGCGAACGTGGCCAAAGAACTGCAACAGGCCAAGACCTACACCGTCAGCAGCGCGCCGACCGACGCGCTGAAACTGGCCAAGCCGACACTGCCCGACCTCTCCGGCTTCACCGCCGAAGCCGCTGCGGCGAAGATCGTGCGCAGCAAGCCGGGCAAGATCAGCGTGCGCCGGATGATGCAGGAAAACGCTCTGAAGGACTTCATCGGCGGCGATAACAAGATGGCCGAATGGGTGGTGCGTCAGCACGGCATCCCGCAGGCGATCTTCATCGACGACGGCTACATGAACCTCAAGGATCTGGCGAAAAAACTGCCCAAGCAGTATTTCAGCGAGACCACTCCGGGCGTGTACCTGGCCAAATTGCCGATCGTGGTCGGCGAGAAAGGCATCCTCGAAATCGATGGCCAGACCCAGGAACTGCGCCTGTCCCAAGAGGCCGGTTCGTTCCTGGTCAACGACGGCAAACTGTTCGTGCGTGACACCAAAGTCACCGGCTGGCGCGAGAAGGACAACGGCCCGGCGACCTTCCGTTCGCCGAAGGAATTCCGTCCGTTCCTGCTCTCCTGGGGCGGCACCGAGACCTACATCGTCAACAGCAAGATGGCCAGTTTCGGTTACGCCAACAGTAAGTCGTACGGGGTGAGTATTTCCCAGTACACGCCGAACATGGCCAAAGTCCTCAAGCGCCCGGAACCGACCGGCTGGATCGTCGGCTCCGAGTTCTCGGACATGTGGTACGGCTTCTACTGCTACGAAACCAGCGACTTTGTGGTCAAGGGCAACACCTACAAAGACAACATCGTCTACGGCATCGACCCGCATGACCGCTCGCACCGTCTGATCATTGCCGAGAACACCGTTCACGGCACGAAGAAGAAGCACGGGATCATTATTTCCCGTGAGGTCAACGACAGCTTCATCTTCAACAACAAGAGTTTCGACAACAAGTTGTCGGGCCTGGTGATCGACCGTAACAGCGTCAACAACATCATTGCCTACAACGAGATCTACAAGAACCACACCGACGGCATCACGCTCTACGAGTCTGCCGACAACCTGCTGTGGGGCAACAAGGTCATCAGCAATACCCGTCACGGCATTCGTATCCGTAACAGCGTGAACATCCGCCTCTACGAAAACGTTGCCATGACCAACGGCCTGACCGGGATCTACGGCCACATCAAGGACCTGACCGACACCGACCGTGACATCAAGCTCGACCCGTTCGACGCGCAGGTCTCGCTGATCGTCGTCGGCGGCGAGCTGGCAGCCAACGGCAGCGGCCCGCTGTCGATCGACTCGCCGCTGAGTGTCGAGCTGTATCGCGTGTCGATGCTGGCGCCGACCAAGTCCAGCGGGATCAGCTTCAACGGCATCCTCGGCGAGCGCCAGGATGAAATTCTCGATCTGTTGGTGCGCCAGCAGAAAGCCGTGCTGATCGACCCTGTCGAACGCCAGACCGAATTGCAGGACTGAGGATAATTTTTATGCACCCACACATGATCAAACTGCTCAGCCTCTCGGCCCTGACCCTCGGCATTCTCGCTGCCGGCAACGCTCGCGCCGACGCTGAAGGCGCAAGCGTCACGCCACCGAAGTTCACCGCCGAGCCGTGCTGCAACCTGTGCCCGGCGGCCCATGACGCGAAGAACTACACCACGCGTTATCAGCAGAACTTCACCACCCTGGTACAGGCCCAGGGCGACTGGCTGTTCCGAACCCAGGAAGACCTGCGCACCGAGTTCAACACCACGCCGGCCGGCTACAAGCGCCTGCAACAACTGCACGATGCGTTCAAGAGCAAAGGCGTCGAGCTGGTGATCGTTTACCAGCCGACCCGTGGCCTGGTGAACCGCAACAAGCTCAACCCGCAGGAAAAAGCCGCGTTCGATTACGAGAAAGCGCTGGGCAACTACAAGACCATGCTTGGCCGTTTCGCCAAGATGGGCTATGTGGTGCCGGACCTGTCGCCACTGACCAACGAATCGCTGCCGGACACCCTGCCCGCCCACGATTTCTACTTCCGTGGCGACCAGCACTGGACACCTTACGGTGCCCAGCGCACGGCAAAAATCGTCGCCGAAAAGGTCAAGCAGATCCCGGCCTTCGCCGACATTCCCAAGCGTGAATTCGAGACCAAGCGCTCCGGGCGCATGGGCAAGACCGGCACTCTGCACAACATGGCCGGGCAACTGTGCGGCACCAGCTACGCGATCCAGTACATGGACCAGTTCACCACCGAGCCGAAAGGCGAGGCCGGTGACGGCGACCTGTTCGGCGATTCCGGCAATCCGCAGATCACTCTGGTCGGTACATCGCACAGCGGCAAGAACTACAACTTCGCCGGTTTCCTCGAAGAAGCCATCGGCGCCGACATCCTCAACGTGGCCTTCCCCGGCGGCGGTTTCGAAGGTTCGATGCTGCAATACCTGGGCAGCGAAGAATTCCAGAAGACCCCGCCGAAGATTCTCATCTGGGAATTCTCGCCGCTGTATCGCCTCGACCAGGAAACCATCTATCGCCAGATGATGGCGCTGCTCGATAACGGTTGCGAAGGCAAGGACGCGCAGATGTCCGCCAGCGCCACGCTGAAGCCGGGCAGCAAGCAAGAACTGCTGGTCAACAGCAAGAACCTGAACCTGCAGAACGCCAACCATCAGGTCGACATCCGCTTCGCCGACACCTCGGTGAAAACCCTGCAAGCCACCCTCTGGTACATGAACGGTCGCCACGAGGACATCAAGATCGAGAAACCGGAAACCTCCGACACCGACGGTCGTTTCGCCTTTGAGCTGCGCACGGACGAAGACTGGGCCTCGCAAAACCTGCTGGCCGTTGAAGTCCGGGGTCCTGAAGCCGGACCTGGCGCCACGCCACAAAAAGTCGAAGCGAAAATCTGCAAACGCAACGTATTCCCGGGCGTCGGTCAACAGACCGCGCAGCTCGGGCAATGAGGTCTGCTATGCGAAATCCGAAACTGAAAAACCTGTTGGCACCGACACTCCTGAGCCTGGCGATGTTCGCCGGGGCAACTCAGGCTGCCGCGCCATTGCGTCCACCGCAGGGCTACTTCGCCCCGGTGGATAAATTCAAGACCGGCGACAACAGCGATGGCTGCGACGCGATGCCGGCGCCATACACCGGTCCGCTGCAATTTCGCAGCAAGTACGAAGGTTCGGATAAGGCCCGCGCGACGCTGAACGTGCAGTCGGAAAAAGCCTTTCGCGACACCACCAAAGACATCACCACGCTGGAGCGCGGCACCGCCAAGCGCGTCATGCAGTTCATGCGTGACGGTCGCCCGGAGCAGCTCGAATGCACGCTCAACTGGCTGACCGCGTGGGCCAAGGCTGACGCGTTGATGTCCAAAGACTTCAACCACACCGGCAAGTCGATGCGCAAATGGGCGCTGGGCAGCATGGCCTCGTCGTACATTCGCCTGAAATTTTCCGACTCGCATCCACTGGCCCAGCACCAGCAGGAAGCGCAGGTGATCGAAGCCTGGTTCAGCAAAATGGCTGATCAGGTGGTCAGCGACTGGGACAACCTGCCGCTGGAAAAAACCAACAACCACTCGTACTGGGCCGCCTGGTCGGTGATGGCCACCGCCGTCGCCACCAACCGCCGCGACCTGTTCGACTGGGCCGTCAAGGAATACAAGGTCGGCGTCAATCAAGTCGATGCCGATGGCTTCCTGCCCAACGAACTCAAGCGCCAGCAACGCGCCCTCGCCTATCACAACTACGCCCTGCCGCCGCTGGCGATGATCGCCAGTTTCGCTCAGGTCAACGGTGTCGATCTGCGTCAGGAAAACAATGGCGCACTGAAGCGGCTGGGTGACCGCGTGTTGGCCGGCGTCAAGGACCCTGACAAGTTCGAAGAAAAGAACGGCAAAAAGCAGGACATGACCGACCTGAAAGAGGACATGAAATTCGCCTGGCTCGAACCGTTCTGCACGCTCTACACCTGTGCGCCGGATGTGATGGAGAAGAAGCGCGACATGCAACCGTTCAAGACCTTCCGTCTTGGCGGCGACCTGACCAAGGTCTACGACCCGTCGCATGAAAAGGGCAACAAAGGTTCCTGAAAACACTGATGGCTGATCGTTCCCACGCTCCGCGTGGGAATGCAGCCCGGACGCTCCGCGTCCCATGCCGAAGCGGACGCAGAGCGTCCATTGAGGCATTCCCACGCAGAGCGTGGGAACGATCGCAGGACTGTTTCACCCCCCACTACCACGGGGGGTTTGGGGGGGGCTTTGGCCCTTGACTGTTGGTTCAAACATGGAGAGATCGGGATGGTATTTTCATCCAACGTGTTCCTGTTTCTGTTCTTGCCGATCTTTCTCGGCTTGTACTACCTGAGCGGGCAACGCTATCGCAACCTGCTGCTGCTGATCGCCAGCTACGTGTTCTACGCCTGGTGGCGGGTGGACTTCCTCGCGCTGTTCGCAGCGGTCACGCTGTGGAACTACTGGATCGGCCTCAAGGTCGGTGCCGCCGGCGTACGAACCAAACCGGCGCAGCGCTGGCTGCTGCTCGGCGTGGCCGTCGACCTGTGCATACTGGGCTACTTCAAGTACGCCAACTTCGGTGTCGACAGCATCAACGAGATCATGACTTCGTTCGGTCTCGAGCCGTTCATCCTCACCCACGTGCTGCTGCCGATCGGTATTTCGTTCTACATCTTCGAATCGATCAGCTACATCATCGACGTGTACCGTGGCGACACTCCGGCCACGCGCAACCTGATCGACTTCGCGGCATTCGTGGCGATCTTCCCGCACCTGATTGCCGGCCCGGTCCTGCGTTTTCGCGACCTCGCCGATCAGTTCAACAACCGCACGCACACCCTCGACAAGTTCTCCGAGGGCTGCACGCGGTTCATGCAGGGTTTCATCAAGAAGGTCTTCATCGCCGACACCCTCGCCGTGGTCGCCGACCATTGCTTCGCCCTGCAGAACCCGACCACGGGTGACGCCTGGCTCGGCGCACTGGCGTACACCGCACAGCTGTATTTCGATTTCTCCGGTTACAGCGACATGGCCATCGGTCTGGGCTTGATGATGGGTTTCCGCTTCATGGAAAACTTCAAACAGCCGTACATCAGCCAGTCGATCACCGAGTTCTGGCGCCGCTGGCACATCAGCCTGTCCACCTGGCTGCGTGACTACCTGTACATCACCCTCGGCGGTAACCGCAAAGGCACGTTGATGACCTATCGCAACCTGTTTCTGACCATGCTCCTGGGTGGTCTGTGGCACGGTGCGAACATCACTTACATCATCTGGGGCGCCTGGCACGGCATGTGGCTGGCGATCGAAAAAATGCTCGGCCTGAACACTTCGCCGCGCAGCCTCAACCCGATCCGCTGGGCACTGACTTTCCTGCTGGTAGTAATGGGCTGGGTGATCTTCCGTGCCGAGAACCTGCACGTTGCCGGGCGCATGTACGGCGCGATGTTCAGCTTCGGCGACTGGTCGCTGTCGGAACTCAATCAGGCCAGCCTCACCGGCCTGCAAGTGGCAACCCTGGTGGTGGCTTACGTGACCCTGGCCTTCTTCGGCCTGCGTGATCTGTACACCAATCAGCCGCCAGCCAAGACCAAATCTGAAGTCAACGTCGAGGCCGATGGCCCTGCCACGGCGACGCCGGGAATGATCAAGGCAGCGCCTGGGAAAATCCGGCGAGCATCCACGAACCTGGCTACACCGTTGGCGTCGAAGCCCAGGTGCAACCGGCTTACTGGACCGCTGACTGGTCGCGCTACGTGATGCGCGGGCTGATCCTGCTGCTGTTCATCGCCTCGATTCTCAAACTCTCGGCGCAAAGCTTCTCGCCGTTCCTTTACTTCCAGTTCTGAGGGATCTGACATGACCCGCTCATTACGCATCTTCTACATCGCCCTGTTCCTGGTGACGCTGTTGGTCCTCGGTCTGTGGTCGGTTCGCAGCTTCTTCGGCTTCAGCACCAACGCCGATGCGACGGTGCTCAACGGCCGCTGGACCAAGGCGGTGGAAACCCACTACGACGATGAATTCCCGATCAAGCGTCTGGGCACCAACCTCTGGGCCGCGCTGGATTTCAAACTGTTCAACGAAGGTCGTCCGGGCGTCGTGCTCGGCCGCGACCAGTGGTTGTACAGCGATGAGGAATTCAACCCGATCGTCAACGAACAGCAGAACCTGCAAGGCAACTACGCGCTGGTCGAAGGCGTGCGCCAGACCCTGAAAGAGAAAGGCGTGAAACTGGTGATGGCGATCGTCCCGGCCAAGGTGCGTCTGTATCCGGAGCATCTGGATGAAGTGAAGCCTTCGAGCATTCACCAGAACCTGTATCAGGATTTCCACGCCCGTGTCGCGGCCGACAAGATCCTCGCCCCTGACCTGCTCGGCCCGCTGCAACAGGCCAAGCAGAACGGTCAGCAAGTGTTCCTGCGCACCGACACCCACTGGACGCCGGAGGGCGCCGAGATCGCCGCCAACACGCTGGCGAAAACCATTGCCGAGAAATTCCCGCTGAGCGGCGAGCCACAGCGCTTCGTTACCACGCCAGCAGAGAAGGTCACGCACAAGGGCGATCTGCGTCTGTTCCTGCCACTCGACCCGCTGTTCGAAAACATGATGCCGGCGCCTGAGCCACTGCTCAAACGCAACACCGTTGCCGCCGAACAGCCTGCCGGTGACGACGCCCTGTTCGCCAACAGCGAAGTACCGGTCGCGCTGATCGGCACCAGCTACAGCGCCAACCCCAACTGGAACTTCGTCGGTGCGCTCAAACAAGCGCTGCACAGTGACGTCGTCAACTACGCCGAAGACGGCCACGGCCCGATTCTGCCGATGCTCAGCTACCTGAAAAGCGATGACTTCAAGAACAGCCCGCCACAAGTGCTGATCTGGGAGTTTCCTGAACGATATCTGCCTGTGAACAACGAAATCGGCGACGCCGACCCGCAGTGGGTCGCAGAGCTCAAACAAGCCGGCGCCCGCCAACAAAACGTAGCCATCAACACTAAATCCGAGACGCCCGATCGGGCGCAAAACTGAAAGAGAGGTACACCATGACTTTCACTACTACTCCTCGTCGTCTCGCTAAAAGCTTCGCACTGGTTGCTGGCCTCAGCGTACTTTCCGTCCCAGCCTTCGCCGGCGGCGACGCCGCGCTGTACGGCCCGACCGCTCCGAAAGGCTCGACCTTCGTGCGTGTCTACAACGCCAGCAACGCTGAAGTCAGCGCGACTGTCGGCAGCACCAACCTGAGCGACATCGCGCCACTGGCCAGCAGCGACTTCAGCTTCATGCCGGGCGGCGATTACAGCGCCAAGGTTGGCAGCCAGACCCTGCCGGTCAAACTCGCCGGCGACCACTACTACACCCTGGTCAACAACGCTTCCGGCGCGCCACAACTGATCGAAGAGCCGCCGTTCAAGAACAAGCAGAAATCCCTGGTGCGTGTGCAGAACCTCAGCGACAAGCCGCTGACCCTGAAAACCGCCGACGGCAAGACCGAAGTGGTGCCGAACGTCGCTGCCAAGGGCCGTGGCGAACGTGAAATCAACCCGGTGAAAGTCAGCCTGGCACTGTACGAAGGCGACAAGAAAGTCGGCGACGTGAAACCGGTCGCTCTGGAGCGTGGTGAGGCAGCCGTGCTGTACGTCACCGGCAACGGCAGCAACCTGTCGCCAGTCTGGGTGAAACGCCCGGTGTCGACTCGCTAATCCTTTTGTGAACTGACGCAGTACCCCTTGTGGGAGCGAGCCTGCTCGCGAATACGGTCTGACATGCAACATCAATGTCGACTGAGCCATCGCCATCGCGAGCAGGCTCGCTCCCACAGGGCTCTAACCAAATTGATTTTATGGAGTAAACACTATGATTCCGGTGATCTTGTCAGGTGGTAGCGGTTCGCGTCTGTGGCCTCTTTCGCGCAAGCAATTCCCCAAGCAATTCCTCGCCCTGACCGGCGAACACACACTGTTCCAGCAAACCCTCGAGCGCCTGGTGTTCGAGGGCATGGACACGCCAATCGTGGTCTGCAACAAAGAGCACCGTTTCATCGTCAACGAGCAACTGGCCGCGCGCAATCTGGAATGCCAGCGCATCCTGATGGAACCGTTCGGCCGCAACACTTCGCCGGCCGTAGCATTGACCGCGATGATGCTGGTCAATGAAGGTCGTGACGAACTGATGCTGGTGCTGCCGGCCGACCACGTGCTGGAAGACCAGAAAGCCCTGCAACGTGCGCTGGCCCTGGCGACTGTCGCTGCCGAGAACGGCGAGATGGTCCTGTTCGGCGTACCGGCGACCAAACCGGAAACCGGCTACGGCTACATCAAATCCACTGCTGATTCGCTGCTGCCCGAAGGCGTCAGCCGCGTCTCGCACTTCGTCGAAAAACCGGATGTGAAGCGCGCCACCGAGTACGTCGAATCCGGCGGTTACTACTGGAACAGCGGCATGTTCCTGTTCCGCGCCAGCCGCTTCCTCGAAGAACTGAAAAAGCACGATCCGGACATCTACGACACCTGCCTGCTGACCCTTGAGCGCAGCCAGCAGGACGCCGACACCATCACTTTCGACGAAGCCACCTTCGCCTGCTGCCCGGACAACTCCATCGACTACTCGGTGATGGAAAAAACCCAGCGCGCCTGCGTGGTGCCGCTGACCGCTGGCTGGAGCGATGTCGGCTGCTGGTCGTCGCTGTGGGAAGTCAACGAGAAAGACGCCAACGGCAACGTCAGCAAAGGCGATGTGGTCATCCAGGACAGCAAGAACTGCATGATCCACGGCAACGGCAAACTGGTCTCGGTGATCGGTCTGGAAAACATCGTCGTGGTCGAAACCAAGGACGCGATGATGATTGCCCACAAGGACAAGGTCCAGGGCGTCAAGCAGATGGTCAACACCCTCAACGCCCAGGGCCGCAGCGAAACCCAGAACCACTGCGAAGTCTATCGTCCGTGGGGCTCGTACGACTCGGTGGACATGGGCGGGCGTTTCCAGGTCAAGCACATCTCGGTCAAGCCGGGCGCGTGCCTGTCGCTACAGATGCACCACCACCGCGCCGAACACTGGATCGTGGTCAGCGGCACCGCCGAAGTGACCTGCGACGAGAACGTGTTCCTGCTCACCGAAAACCAGTCGACCTACATCCCGATCGCCTCGGTGCATCGCCTGCGCAACCCGGGCAAGATCCCGCTGGAAATCATCGAAGTGCAGTCGGGTTCGTACTTGGGTGAAGACGATATCGAGCGTTTCGAAGATATCTACGGCCGCTCCACCCCGATCGAACGCGGCGTGTCGGTGAAAACCATCGCGCAGTAATCGCCTGCTGAAACAAGAAGCCCTCGTCCAGCCCGTTGCGTTCCCTATCCGCAGCGGGCTGGGCGGGGGCTTTTTTTGTCTAGCCGAAGACTGAATTGCGGCGTCTCGCCAGTGGTGAATCTTCATCGACCGACTCGCCTTCCGTCGCCTGCGCCAGCCCCGCTGGACCTTGTGTAAACGCGGCTGCAAACAGTTGCTGCGCCAACGGTGTGGGCGTTGATTCCGGTTCTGCGAACAACGGCTGCCGCCGGGTCGATCGATTGAAGGACTGCAAGTCGACCGCCGGACTGTTCGAGGAGATGGCAAGAGGCACGGCAACGGGTGTGCTGAGCAGTTTGTACTGAATCCGCGTCTGAGCCTCGGAAACCTGCATGGCATTGCCCATTGCCACACTCAGTGAGCCCACCAACTGAACTGCGGGGTTAGCGGCGTGCATCAGCAGATTTCCGCCGATCTGGAAGCCTTTGGCCACGGCACCGCGCCTGGCTGCAAGCACTTGCGGTTCTTCGACAGGGCTGTTGAACGCAACGGACATGGGTCCCATGATCCGGCTGGTGGTCTCCTCCCCCAACACCCGATTCATTGTCGAAGAAACGAATTCACCGGAGTGGTACAGCACGGCCCCCGAAGGTGGCGCGGTGTGCGTCCGCGCGGCGGCAATGACATGTGCCTGATGTGTGTTGAGCACGGAGTTGTCCCGGGCTCCCAGCTCTGCCAGCGCTACCGGTATTTCGCGGCGATAGGCCTGGACGTCGGGATTGGGGTCATTCTCGAAGTAACGGCGCACTGGCTGCATGCCGGCGGCTTGCACGGGATTGACCAGTTTCTGGTCGGCAAGATCGTGATACACCCGGTCGCCAGCACGCTTGTCGGGCTTGTCGGGCTTGCGCCCGTCGCTGTCCCTGTAAGTCATTGGGTTGTTGCGCAGCGCGCGGTAGCGATTATGGCCGTCGATCGCTCCACCAGGATCGCTGTTCAGCCAGCGTTGCAGCCACGGGACGTAATAGCGAAACCCGTAATAGTAAAGTCCCGTGGCGTCACGTTCCTTTGCCGAATACCGCGCGGTCTTGTAGCTGACGTCGGGTTCTTCGGCCCACGCCGTTGCACCGAATGGATAAAAATGCTCGCGGCTGATCAGTTGCGCATCCGCGTCCAGCTCAAGACTGATTGAGCCCAGATGATCATTGAAACTGTATCGGTAGAGATTATTGAGGCCGGTCGGCGGTGCGCTTTGCCAATGCAGGACGCGTACGATATTGAGTCCGGTCCGCACGATGATCACCTGCAGGCTCTCACCGGTGCCGGTATCGGTGCGTAATTCCAGCGCTGGCAGATAACGCACCTGTGCAAGAAGACTGCGTGCAGAGGCCCGTGACGAACGCGTCTTGCATACCCGCTGACCGGCGCCGTCATAGAGATAGCTTTCACGATCATCGGCATCTGTTCGGCGTGAGACGACCACGACCGAGTCCAGCTGGCAACGCAGATTCCACTGCAACCGGCGTCCCTGATCCAGCAACAGCAAATTACCCCGCGAATCGAAAGCTGCAGCGATCTCTGCTTCAGAGGGCGGCTTACCGTCATGCCACGGCAAACACCGATTGCTAAAGCGTGCGGCCTGCAGTTGATGACCTGGACTTTGTTGGCCGACGTGAGTCAGCCCGCGCAAATTGCCGCCGACGTCGTAATGATAACGCTGGCTGTAGTTGGCGACAGCGGTCGGCCCGCCACCGCCAA
Organism: Pseudomonas sp. S2_A05; assembly: GCF_054668485.1. Taxonomy (NCBI): domain Bacteria; kingdom Pseudomonadati; phylum Pseudomonadota; class Gammaproteobacteria; order Pseudomonadales; family Pseudomonadaceae; genus Pseudomonas; species Pseudomonas sp. S2_A05. Next base: position 5,810,820 of record NZ_CP162775.1, on the reverse strand, counting down.
CGCCGGCCTCCCAGCCAGTGGCATGGGACAACTGATAAAGACTGTCATAGCGGTAACGACTGACCGGCTCGATACGCTGGTTGGCGAACCAGCGCACGGGCAATGCCTGGTCTTCGATACTCGTTACATTGCCCATCGGGTCGTAGGCGTAGATCAGATGCTGCAGCACATTGCCTAGATTGTCCTGAGCATGGCGCGTGAGCAGGCGGCCGTCTTCGGGACGGTAGCTCAGCGTAGTCAGCACGCCGTTGCCTGCCAGTTCATGAGTGACTTGTCCGTAAGCGTCGTAGCGAATATCACTGACGACCGAATGGTTCTGAGTCTGAAGTTTGAGCCGTATTTCAACTGCGCGTAACTGGCCGTGGAGAGTCAGTGCGAAGGCCTGCCGATTGCCACCGGCATCGAACTGTTCGAGCACAGGTCCCAGCGGGGCATAGCGCCATTGTGTGGTTGCCCCTTGAGGTTCGAGCAACTTCTGTCGATCGGCGATAGCCTCTGGCCAATCCGCGGCAACCGGCTCAAGCGTGAAGTGACGGATGTTTTCACTGCACTGCCCGGTGATCGCAAACTGCGAGAACAGAACACTGCCACCGGGATCGTCATGACGAATCACTTGACCGAGCTGATTGCGCAGCGGATCGCCCGCGCCGGGGCGGCCATAGGCAAGGCGCTCGGAACAACGGCGAGGTACGCCGGTGCCTTCCTCGAACACCGCGACAGGTCGCAACAAGTCATCGTATGCAATTTCGCGGCATGTGCCACGGCTGTCCCAGTTGCACAACGTCTGGCCGGCCAAACCGGGCAACTGGACCTGGACTCCCGCATCGGTACTGTCCGAGCGCAGCGCGATATCGTTCAAGGCATGGACAGTGGTGAGGCTGGCGGGCGCTTGTGGATCATTCGCCTGCAACGCCCACAATCGCGCATCCCATTGTTTGACTGCACGGCCGGCGTTGTCGCGCAACGTCCGCTCGATCCGGGGCTCGCTTGCCAGCGCCGCATCGGCGCGCCAGTAGTTGACGCTGAGGATGGCCAACCCGCGCGGATCGTTCACGGCAAGCGTTGGCGTATTGCTGTGGATGCCCATAGTGCGTCAACGTCCCAGTGTGCCCTTGGCTCATGAGAGCAAGCGCGGAATCGCATTCCTACTGTCAGAAATTACAGTCCCGACCAACGGTGCGCACAAACTCGTCCCGAATACCCATTGCGCCAAGCCTTCGGTAGGATGGGGCTCACTCACCCACGGAGCGCTCACGCATGTTCATCGGCATCCTGCTGGTCATTACCTGGTTGATCCTGCTGCTGCGCTACCCGGCCAAGGCCTTGCCGGTTTCGGTAGCCGCTGCGATTGGCCTGGGTTTCGTGGCCATGTGGGTGGTGTGGCTGGACAACCGCGAGATCAAGCAACTGGCGCGCCTGGAACTGCGCATTGCCTACGCTCCCGAGCAATGCCCGGCCGACCGTCCGCTGCAATTGAAAATGAACAATGGCAACAATGTGCCGCTGACCGAGCTGCGCTGGCGCATCGCCGCTTATGCGCCGGGCGATACGGTCAACCTGGCCGACAATCAATACACTGCCCCACGCTATCGCGGCCCCGGCGAATTGCAGGCCGGCGCGACCTGGGAAGACTGCTTGCCACTGCCGCCGCTGCGCCCCGGCTATCGTCCGCAAACCCTGGAGTTTCGCGCCGAGCATTTGCAAGGTAGTTTCTCCGACTGATCCCCTCCCCCGACTGTTTGCACAAGGAATGCGCCATGCCCGTTGCGTTGATTACCGGTTGTTCCAGCGGCATCGGCCGCGCCCTTGCCGACGCGTTCAAAGCCGCTGGCTACGAAGTCTGGGCCAGTGCGCGCAAGGCTGAAGATGTCAGCGCGCTGAGCGCTGCCGGTTTCACCGCTATCGAGCTGGACGTCAACGATGGCGCCGCGCTGGAACAACTCGCCGAGCGCCTCCGCCAGCAACATGGCGGCCTCGATGTACTGATCAACAACGCCGGTTACGGCGCGATGGGGCCGCTGCTCGACGGCGGCGTGCAGGCGATGCAGCGCCAGTTCGAGACCAACGTGTTTTCGATTGTTGGCGTCACCCGCGCGTTGTTTCCGCTGCTACGTCCGGCCAAGGGGCTGGTAGTGAATATCGGCAGTGTGTCGGGTGTGCTGGTCACACCGTTTGCCGGCGCCTACTGCGCGTCGAAAGCGGCGGTGCATGCGCTTAGCGACGCGTTGCGCATGGAGCTGGCACCGTTTGGCATCCGTGTGATGGAAGTCCAGCCCGGTGCGATTGAATCGAGTTTTGCGAAGAATGCCGGACATGAAGCCGAGCAGTTGATCAACGAGCAATCGCCGTGGTTTCCCCTGCGTGAAGGCATTCGGGCACGGGCCAAGGCATCGCAGGACAAGCCAACACCGGCCAGTGAGTTTGCGGCTGAGCTGTTGAAAGCGGTGCGGCAGAGCAAGCCGCCACGGCTGGTTCGCATCGGCAACGGCAGCCGGGCGTTGCCGTTATTGGCGGCGTTGTTGCCGAAGGGTTTGCTGGAATCGACGTTGATGAAGCGGTTCGGGTTGCGCGCCAGGCTCTGATCCCCAGTCGTTGCGACCATCGGTAGCCAGACCTGTCAGAGTTGACAGTAGGCGCCCTCTAAGCGAAGGCCTATCGTGAGTTCAAGCCAGGTGAACAGTGTTAAGACCGTGTTAGCGCCCGGCGAATCAACCGACCTCACGACAACCGCGCAGGGACGTATATGGCAATCGCAGAGAAGGCCGCGAACATCAGGGCGACAATCGACGCTACATGGGGAAGCGGCCAAGGCAAACTTCAACTTGACGATATATTCCAGGATGACCCGACGAAGTCCCGGCCCCTCACGGGGTCGACGCTGCTGAGCGATAAATCGTTGCTGGTCACCAGTACCTTCGACAAAGGCGTCTTCTTCATTTCCAAGCTGAACCACTTGGGTGCCGTAGACCTGGCGTTTGGGGTCGCAGGGCGTGTCACGGGTTCGTTCCTGGCCAATGAGCAGGCCTCTGGCGGGCCGATTGCAGAAGGTGCCGATGGGCGGCTGTTCATGGCAGGCAGCACAGCCAATGAGCAATCGAACGAGGTTAGCGCTGCGATTCTCTGCCTTGACAGCAAAGGCAATCGAGTGAGCAGCTTTGGCGAGAATGGCCAAGTCATCATCGATCCCCCAAACACACAACGGCTTACGAAAAAAGGCCCGGCATTCGTCTTCGCGCTACCCGATGGCAGCGTTATTGTCGGCGTTGATTACCACACGCCTGACGTGCTCAGGGCGCACCTTTACAAATTCGATGCGCAAGGCGCACCCGTGAAGGCATTCGGCACAGATGGCCGAGTTGAAATTAATCACGGGATGCCGCATGCATCGACTTCACTCAGCGACGGTTGCGTGCTCGACAATGGACTCTTGTTATTTGCAGGCTACGAAAAATACGAGCCCGACGTGAACACGGACGGTCTCCTCGTGATGTTGAATTCAGACAGTGGCGCGCTCCATGAGAGTTTCGGCCTCCCGGAAAGACCCGGGGTTGTGGTAGTCCGGTACAACTTCATGGGTGCCGAACTCAATACTGTGAGACAGCGAGCCCCTGATAGATTTACGGCATCTGGCTACACCAACATGGGCAGCGGTGTCAGTGAGCGATACGGCATGTTGTTCGCCTTCGATGAAAAAGGTAAGCCCGATTTTGACGTTTTCGGCAATCCGAATATCATGCCGCTTCCAGCAGATCTCGGCAGCGACAGGCGAGTCAACTGGGCGGACCATGTTCCTTTCGCTGATAACATCGTAGTTTCTGGTGGAGACGAGAAGGGCAATTATATTGCCTGTGTGAAAGCACGCAGCGGTGGCTACAACTCCGATTTTTCAGACGCGGGTGGCGTCATCCCCCGCGAGGAGACCACCGACTCTCTCTCCAGGCTTCATTATCAGCAGGCCCCAGGCAAATTGATTGTTGCCCTCAACATCAATCCAGAAAACCCTCTGGGTTGTCTGTATCGCTACAACATTTCCCAGTAGCTGGAAGCATCACCGCGTCGCCCTGGTCAGGGGCGACGCGGTCGATCAATTGCCTGCCAGGTCCTGCTTCACCACTACCGTGCAAGTAATCCCCGCCGCCAGTAACACGCCCTCTGGCACCTCATCAATATGAATCCGCACCGGCACGCGCTGCGCCAGCCGCACCCAGTTGAACGTCGGGTTCACGTCGGCAATCAGTTCGCGGCTTTCCGGGTTGTCGCGGTCGTAGATCCCGCGCGAAATGCTTTCGACATGACCCTTGAGCACTTCGCCGCTCATCAATTGCATGTCGGCTTGGTCACCGACTTTGACGTGCGGCAACTTGGTTTCTTCGAAAAAGCCGTAAACCCAAAATGAATTCATGTCGACCACGGCCATCTTCGCCTCGCCGATACGTGCGTAATCGCCGCGATGCACATTGAGGTTGGTCACGTAACCGTCCACCGCCGCACGCACTTCGGTGCGTTTCAGGTTGAGTTCGGCGGCTTCCAATTGCGCCTGGGCGTGTTGGTAATCGGCCAGCGCGGCGTCAGCGATGTTGCTGGCGTCGTCGCGGTTTTCCTTGGAGATCACCAGATTGTCGAGGTCGGCGCGGCGGTGCGCGTTGACCTTGCGCATTTCCCAGGTCGACTTGCGCGAAGCCACCAGTGACTGCGCCTGCTTGACCGCGATGCGGTAGTGCTCGGGGTCGATGCGCATCAGCAGATCGCCCTTCTTCACCAGTTGGTTGTCACGCACCGGCACTTCGACTACCTCACCGGTGACGTCGGCGGCAACGTTAATGATATCGGCACGCACGCGACCATCGCGGGTCCACGGCGTGTTCATGTAGTGCTCCCACAACGTGCGGCCGATCCACAGCGCCAGGGCCAGAACCAGCAGGGTCGCGAGCAGGCTGAAAAACTTTTTCATCAAGATGTTCTCAACGGTAGACAGTCAGCGCCATGGCGCCGAACAGACAGGTAAACAGGCTCAGACGCAGCAGCGCCGGGTGCCAGAAAAAACGGTACAGGTCGAACCCCGAGAGGAAGCGGTCAACTGCCCAGGCCAGTCCCGCAGCAATGAAAAACATCAGGGTCATGGTCGGCATGTACACGCCGTGGAAGGCGATTTCACGAGGCATGGGCGAGTCCTTCGGGCCTGGCAGAAGCGAATTCGGCGAGGGGTGATTGCGGGTCGAGCAGCGAGGTGCGGATGAAATGCAGGTAGCTTTTCACCCGGCGCAACGCCGAGGTATCGAAGTGCGGCGCGAACGGCTCGTCGGTGGCGGCGACGCGGCTGATCGCGTGATCGACCGCCACCAGTGCGCGTTCGAGATTGCTCGCGTTCGACTGCAAAAACAGCCGCACCAACGCACGCCCCATCACGCGGATTGCCTGGCGCCACGGCTGCGATTCGGCATACGCCGGGTGCACCGGCAGGATCGCCTGTTCCTTGCGCAATTCGATGATCGCGTGGCCGACTTCCAGCACCACGAACATCCAGCGCAGCAGACTCTTCTGCACTTTCGGTTGCCCTGCCGCGAGGCCATAGGCCTGATGCAGCAGATCGCGGGTGCGGCTCTCGAAACGCGAGGCCAGGCCCTTGAGTTTGCCGCTGATCGCGTAGACCACTTGGCCACGCAGATCCTGCTCCAGGCGCTGCCACAGCCAGCGACTGTTCGGCGGCAGAATGATCGCCCCCGCCGCCGCACACACGAGCATGCCCATGACCATGGCGATGTAGTCGTTGATGAAGGTGTAGGGGTTGTAAATCGTGAGATTGTCCGGCACTGAACCGGTGCTGAAAAAGATCAACAACCCGAGGCCGACACCGGCGTATTGCGGTCGTGAAGCGAGGAACGAACCGAGCACGATCACCGGCGCGAGCATCACGCAGAGCAAGGGGAAACCGTCGATCAGCGGGAAGATGAAAAACATCTCGACGAAGCCGATCAGTGCGCCGAGAAACGTGCCGCAGGCCATTTGAAAGGCCATGCGTTTGGGGTTCGGTGTCGCGGCGGAAAGGCCGACGGTGGCGGCGGCGATCAGGGTCATGGTCGCCCCGCTCGGCCACGCGGTGGCGACCCAATAACTGCCCAACACAATCAGGATGAACGAGGCACGAATCCCCGACGCGGCCGCCGCCCACCAGTTGGTTTGCGGAGTGAACGGCTCGTCCCAGCGCTCGCGTTCGTGGCGGTGCTCGGCCAGGGACGCGTGGGTCTGTGCATAGCTGTGCAGGTCATCGACGAAGCGGTAGAGCAATTCGTAGGCGGTGTGGAAATCCAGTTGTTCGGCTTCGCTCGGAGCAGTGTCCTGAAAGATCCCGCGCAGGGTTCGGACACGTGCCGGCAGACCTTCCTTATAGGTGGCCAACGCGGTCGCCAAACGTGCCGCATCGGGGCTGGTCAGGGCGCGACCGCTGAAGCTGTCGAGCACTTCGGCGAGGTCCTGCAAGCCCGGTTTGATCGCCGCCACGACATGCTCTTCGCCATTGCCGCGCAGGCGTTCAAGCAACTGATGCAAGGCGTTGAAGCGCGTGGTGATGCTCATGAACTCGCTGTTCAAACGACTCAGACGACCGTTGCGCCGGCGCATGTGCGGGTCTTCGAACACTGTCACGCTGCGCAAGCCTTCCAGGCCGACGGCTTCGGCAATGAAGCGCACGTTGCTGGCTTCGAACGCCTCGGCTTTGCTGCGCCCGCGCAAGCCATCGGTGACGAACAAGGCGAACACACCGAAGCGCTGATACAAGGCGTTGCGCATCGCCGCGCTGGCGGTCTGCGGCAGGATCGCCGCGCTGATCAGCGTCGAACAGAGAATCCCCAGCGAGATCTCCAGCACCCGCCACACCGCCGCCATAAACGCGCCGTCCGGGTGCGCCAGCGCCGGTAATCCGACCATCGCTGCGGTGTAACCGGCGAGGACAAAACCATAGGCGCGAAAGTTGCGGCAACGCGCGGCACCGCCCGAGCAGATGCCGACCCAGATCGCCAGCGAGCCGAGAAACAGCTCCGTGTTCTGCGCGAACAAAGCGATCAGCGTGACCATCATCGCCGACCCGGCCAGCGTGCCGAGCAAGCGATAGAAACTTTTGGCGAACACCTGACCGCTCTGCGGCTGCATGACGATGAACACCGTGATCATCGCCGTACGCGGTTGCGGTAGTTCCAGCCGCATCGCCAGCCACAGGGTGAGAAACGCGGCGAGCAACACCTTGAAGATATACACCCAGGTCACGCCATCGCTGCGTGCCCAGTCGAAAAAACCGCGACGCCATTCCAGGGAGTGGAGCCAGCGCAGGGGGGCGGGCAAGGAGGTCATTGAAAATACTCAGGCATGCAATGCGGACTCGAAACCTGTGGGAGCGAGCCTGCTCGCGAAAGCGGCGTGTCAGGCAACATGTTCATTGACTGATACGCCCTCTTCGCGAGCAGGCTCGCTCCCACAATGGATGCTGTGTTCAACGCAGGAGCGCCGGGGTTTTCGGGGCTTGGGTCTGCTCGGCTGTCGGCACGTCATCACCGGCACCGAGGCCGCCACCCAATGCCGTCACCAATTCGGCATGCGCACTCAAGCGCGCCGCCTGGACCTGCTGCTGCACTTGCTGTTGCTTGAACAGCAAGGTCTGCGCATTCAGCACATTGAGGTAATCGGTGAGGCCGCGTTGGTAGGCGATCATCGCGATGTCGTAAGTCTTCTGCGCGGCAGCCACGGATTCGGCGGCGAAGTCCTGCTGCTTATCCATCGATTCGCGACGGATCAACTGGTCGGAAATGTTCTTCAGCGCGTTGATCAGGGTCTGGTTGTAGTGCGCCACGGCGATGTCATAACCGGCCGCCGCTTCGCCCAATTCGCCACGCAGTCGACCGCCGTCGAAGATCGGCAACGAGATCGCCGGGCCGACGTTGTAGTTGAGTTTCTTGCCGGTCAGAAACTCCAGCGCGCCGCCGCCAGTGGCCATGTAGCCGAGGCTGCCGACCAGATCGACGTTGGGGTAGAAACCGCCGTGGGCGACATCGATGCCGCGCGCCTGCGCCGCCACTTGCCAGCGACTGGCGACCACGTCCGGACGCTGGCCGAGCAGTTCGGCGGGCAATGCCGAGGGCAACTTCAACGGCGCCGCGAGGGACAGCGTCGGCCGTTGCAGTTGCGCCGCCGCGCCCGGGCCTTTACCGGCCAGCGCAGCAATCTGGTTGCGGCTCAGGGCAATTTCCTCGTCCAGCGCATCGAGTTGGCGATGGGTTTCCGGCAACGGCGTTTCGGCTTGGCTGACTTCGAAATGCGTGCCGATACCGCCGCTGAGGCGTTTCTGCGCCAGATCGAGAATCTGCTGTTGCTGCTGGAGCGTCGCCGCGACGATGTCGCGCTGGGCGTAATGCAGCGACAACTCGATGTAGGCGCGGACCAGATTGCTCTGCAGTTCCAGCTGCGCCAGTCGCGCCTCGGCCACGCTCACATGGGCCAGATCCACCGCGCGTTCACTGGCATTGCGCTCGCGGCCCCAGAGGTCGAGGGCGTAGCTGAAGCCGAGCGCGGCGTTGTTGTCCCATGTGGTGGTATTGGCCAGTTCGCCGGGGCCGTAGAACTGATCGGTCGGCCAGTTGTGTCGCTTGAGGGTCGACTCGCCATTGATCTGCAACGCCTCGGCCGCTTCGGCAACACCGGCCATGGCCTTGGCCTGACGCACCCGCGCAGCGGCCATGGCCATGCTCGGGCTGCCTTGCACGGCGAGGTCGATCCAGCGATTAAGTTGCGCATCACCAAACGCCTGCCACCATTGGGCGCTAGGCCAGTGGGCGTCTTTGGCGGCCTCGGCAATGGCCGCGTCGGTGGCCAGTGAATCGGCCGCGAGTGCCTCGCCGTGAGGGGCAATGCCTTGGGTAGAGATGCAGCCGCCGAGAGCCAGGGTTAAAGCCAGAACACTGAGCGGCAAAAGCGCTCTGTTGATGCGACGCGGCACAGCTGCGAATTCCTGAGAAAGGGATCAATCGAGGGACTTGTGTAGGAGCTGCCGAAGGCTGCGATCTTTTGATCTTTTTAAAGACAACATCAAAAGATCGCAGCCTTCGGCAGCTCCTACAGGGATCGGCGCAATTCTATGGAGCTGCCTGTGCGGCGATAAGCTGGGATTTCTGTGAATCTTTGTTACGGTTAACGAGATAATCCCTTGGTCGGGGGTCTCAGCCCCTGAAACTTCGTGTCACAATTTGCCATCTCCCTTGAGAGCACCCCATGGACACTTTGCAAAACATGCGCGCCTTCAGTTGTGTTGCCGAAGCGGGCAGCTTCACCGCCGCCGCCGTGCAACTGGACACCACCACCGCCAACGTCTCGCGCGCGGTCTCCAACCTCGAAGCCCATCTGCAAACCCGTCTGCTCAATCGCACAACCCGGCGCATCGCCCTGACCGAAGCCGGCAAGCGCTACCTGCTGCGCTGCGAACAGATCCTCGCCTACGTCGAAGAAGCCGAAGCGGAAGCCAGCGACGCCCACGCGCGCCCGGCCGGCCAGTTGAAAGTGCACACCATGACCGGCATCGGTCAGCACTTCGTCATCGACGCCATCGCCCGCTACCGCAAGACCCACCCCGACGTGACCTTCGACCTGACCCTGGCCAACCGCGTGCCGGACCTGCTCGACGAGGGCTACGACGTGTCCATCGTGCTGGCCAGCGAACTGCCCGACTCGGGCTTCGTTTCGCAGCGCCTGGGCATCACCTACAGCATCGTCTGCGCCTCGCCGGCGTACGTGAAAGCCAACGGCGCTGCGCAGAAACCCAGCGACCTGCTCAACCACGCCTGCCTGCGCCTGGTCAGCCCGGTGATCCCCCTGGAGAAATGGGCCTTCGACGGCCCGGACGGCCAGGAAACGGTCACCATCAACAGCTCGCCGTTCCTGGTGAACTCCGCCGACGCCATGAAAACCGCCATCACCAGCGGCATGGGCGTCGGCGTGCTGCCGGTCTACGCCGCCATCGAAGGCCTGCGCAACGGCACCCTGGTGCGCGTGATGCCGAACTACCGCTCGCAGGAACTCAACCTCTACGCGATCTACCCGTCGCGGCAGTACCTGGATGCCAAGATCAAAACCTGGGTGGAGTACTTGCGTGGGTCGTTGCCGGAGATATTGGCGGCGCATCAGGCGGAATTGGTCGCGTATGAGTTGAGCGGGAGTCTGGCTGGCGCGCGCGTCGCCACCTGACTTTAAACACCGCTGACTTCGTGCAGGAGCTGACGAGTGCAACGAGGCTGCGATCTTTGGATCTTGCTGTTTAAAAATCAACGGATCGCAGCCTACGGCAGCTCCTACATCGCGGTGTTTACGGGGAAGTTTCCGACAGGTTTTGCAGGTTGTCCGTCGGAAGAGCGCTGGCTAGGATTTGGCGGTTGCTGACGAATCAGCGACCGGGTCTGGAAAACCCGCAGGATCACAGCGCATGACATAATGCCGCGCTCTTTCAGCGCCGGTATTCAGTTATGGCGGCTGTACGTGGGAGACCTTCGGGTCTGCCGGGTTTGATCCTTTGCCGGTTTTTCCAGTCCGCGTACAGCTGCCACCCCTTTCGCCTGGAAAACGAAAAATGGCAGCTCCATAAATCCAAAAGGATCTTTGCCATGTTCAAACCCACACCCAATCCCCCCGAATCCGCAAGCACCTCCCCCTACCAATCCCCCGACTCGAAAAAACTCCACGACGCCGCCGAGCGTGCGCTGGATCACTACCTCAAACCGTCCGCCAGCGCGCAGCAAAACCACAAACCCAGCACCATGTTCCAGGTCGCCCCGGACCAGGACAACGAAAGCCTGCTGGCCCACGCCTGCGAATCCCTCGCCTCGGCCAGCATCATGAGCAGCGACATCGCCGCCCACGTCGACAGCCCACAACGACACACCATACTGGCCATCCAGCAGGTGATCATGCTGGCGGAACTGGCGGTGAACCGGGTGCTGGATAACTACGAAATCCATCAGCTCCCGTCACGCAGCTGACCTCCCGGGAGCGAGCCCGACCGCGAGGGCTTCGGCACATTCAACATTCGAGGTGTCAGATAAACCGCTTTCGCGAGCAGGCTCGCTCCCACAGTTGGAATGCGTGCACCAGTGAGAAACAGGTCGGCTGTCAGGCCGCTTTCGCTGGCAAGCCAGCTCGCACAGGGACGGGGTGAATCTGGCAGAGATGGGTTGGCAGTGGAGACGCCTTCGCGAGCAGGCTCGCTCCCACAATTCTGGATCGTATACATCAGCAAGATATGAGTCGGCTGTCAGGCCGCCTTCGCTGGCAAGCCAGCTCCCACAGGGACAGGGTGAATCTGGCAGAGAGAGGTTGGCTGTGGAGACGCTTTCGCGAGCAGGCTCGCTCCCACAGTTTGAATCGAGTACATCAGCGAGAAACAGGTCGGCTGTCAGGCCGCCTTCGCTGGCAAGCCAGCTCCCACAGGGACGGGGTGAATCTGGCAGAGATGGGTTGGCAGTGGAGACGCTTTCGCGAGCAGGCTCGCTCCCACAGTTTGAATCGAGTACATCAGCGAGAAACAGGTCGGCTGTCAGGCCGCCTTCGCTGGCAAGCCAGCTCCCACAGTTTGAATCGAGTACATCAGCGAGAAACAGGTCGACTGTCAGGCCGCCTTCGCGAGCAGGCTCGCTCCCACAAAAGCAAAGGCAAAGCAGCGCAGCTGCCCGCGGCGCAGCCGCCCCACTCAACAATGAGCGCAAGCTCGAGTGCTCTTGATCTTGATCCACCGGCGACGTCGGAAGGCTGAGCGGAGGGATTGATCCGGGAGTGGGAGCGCAGCGACCGTACGACGCAGTCGTACACAGCGAGTGTAGGTGCAGCGAAGCAAACCGGAGCCGCTGCGCCCGGATCGATCCCGCAGCGAAGGAACCCGAGCCTGCGAGGGCCGAACGCAGGAGCTAGCGTTTTTTGCTTACTTTTTTAGGCGCTTGTAAAAAAGTAAGTCGCCGTCAGGCGAAACCGCCAGCCGCCGCCCCGAAACCTTCGGATATTCACACCAGACAAACCCAAGGCATGGCCGGCCCAGAGGCCGCCAAGACAACCCGAGCGAGAAAATGTTAGCGTGCTTGCAATCAAGCCCCGACGAGCCCAAGCCCAATGAAAAAAACAGTCCTGGCCTTCAGCCGCATCACCCCGCCCATGATCGAACGCCTGCAAGAAGAATTCGACGTCATCGTCCCCAACCCCAAGACCGGTGATATCAACGCCCAGTTCAACGAAGCCCTGCCCCACGCCCACGGCCTCATCGGCGTCGGCCGCAAACTCGGCCGCGCACAACTGCAAAGCGCAACAAAACTCGAAGTGGTCTCGAGCGTCTCGGTCGGCTACGACAACTACGACCTCGACTACTTCAACGAACGCGGGATCATGCTCACCAACACCCCCGACGTGCTCACCGAAAGCACCGCCGACCTCGCCTTCGCCCTGATCATGAGCAGCGCCCGCCGCGTCGCCGAACTCGACGCCTGGACCAAGGCCGGGCAATGGCAGGCCAGCGTCGGCGCCCCGCTGTTTGGTAGTGATGTGCACGGCAAGACCCTCGGCATCGTCGGCATGGGCAACATCGGCGCCGCTGTCGCCCGGCGCGGGCGCTTCGGCTTCAACATGCCGATCATCTACAGCGGCAACAGCCGCAAGACCGAACTGGAACAGGAGCTCGGCGCGCAGTTCCGCAGCTTGGATGAACTGCTGGCCGAAGCCGATTTTGTCTGCCTGGTAGTGCCGTTGAGCGACAAGACCCGCCACCTGATCAGCCATCGCGAACTGGCGCTGATGAAGCCGAGCGCTATTCTGGTCAACATCTCGCGCGGCCCGGTGGTCGACGAACCGGCACTGATCGAAGCCCTGCAAAACAACCGCATCCGCGGCGCCGGGCTGGACGTCTACGAAAAAGAACCGCTGGCCGAATCGCCGCTGTTCCAGTTGAAAAACGCCGTGACCCTGCCGCACATCGGCTCGGCCACCACCGAGACCCGCGAAGCCATGGCCAACCGCGCCCTGGCCAACCTGCGCAGCGCCCTGCTCGGCGAACGGCCGCAGGATCTGGTCAACCCGCAAGTCTGGCGCGGCTGAAAAAAGGGCCGGCGCAACATTATGCCGGCCTTCACCTTACATAACTTGCAACCGAACAAAAACGCCAGACCAAGTAACAGCAATATAAGCTCTCGCAACTTATCAACTTATTGATTAATTGCCATGGAGAGCCAACCTCGTGAACACCCTGACCACCGACAAACTCATTCGTTACAGCAAAGTCATCTTGATGGCTTATATAAGTTTCTTTGGCCTGCTGGTGATGATCCATAACTTCACTGACTATGAGTCCAACTACACTTACGTTGCACATATCCTGAGCATGGACACCACCAACGCCAGCGAAAACATCATGTACCGCGCGATCGATTCGCCGATGATCCATCACCGGATCTACTGGTTCATCATCACTATGGAAGTCACCTATACCGTGCTTTGCCTGATCGGTACTTACCAGTTGTATCGCTACATCGATGCCTCGCCAGCGGCATTTCATGAAGCCAAGAGATTTTCGATCATGGGCATATTGGTTGCCATCTTCATTTATTACGTGTGTCTGCAAACTGTAGGTGTCGAATGGTTCGACATGGACACTTCGCAATCCTGGAATGCCAAGGACTGGGCGCGACATATTGTCGACTTCATCTTCCCGGTAATGATCTACATCACTTTAAAAGTTGAGCGCTGAGTATCAGCGCTCGCTTTATCAAGCCAACTTCCCTTGACCTGCAGACAACAGCACTTTCGGTTTACGAAACACCAGCACGTTGCCCAACATCACCAACACCAGCCCGACCAGCGCCGGTGCGGTCCATTGATAACCTTCGGCAAACGCCGACACGTTCAGGGCCACCACCGGGAACAGCACCGTGCAGTAAGCCGCCCGCTCCGGGCCCATGCGCCCGACCAGCGTCAGGTACGCGGTGAAGCCGATCACCGAGCCGGGAATCACTAGATACAACAGCGCACCGACATATCGCGGCGACCAGTCCATGGTGAAGGGTATGCCGTTGAAAAGACACCAGACCGTCAGCATCGCCGCGCCGTAGGCCATGCCCCAGGCGTTGGTGGTCAGCGGTCTGAGGCCGGCCTTCTGTTGCAGGCTCGAAAGCATATTCCCCGCTGAAAAACACAAGGTGCCACACAACGCCAGACCCAGCCCCAGCAGGGTTTGCGGACTGGCCTGATGCCCGGCCAGTTCCGGCCAGAACAACAGCCCCAGACCGAACAGCCCCAGCGCACCGCCCATCAACACATTGCGCGCAATGCGCTGGCCGAAAAACACCCGCGCATTCAGCGCGTTCCACAACGTCGCCGTAGAAAACACCACCGCCACCAGACCGCTGGGAATCCACTGGCTGGCCGTCAGAAAGCACATGAAGTTCACACAGAACAGACAGAGCCCTTGGGCCACGCAGATCAAATGGCCTCGGCGGTTCATCGGTTGCAGGCGCCGGCTGAGCAGCAACAACGCAAACAACACGAACGCGGCGAGGCCGAAGCGATAGACAATCGACACCGGGATTTCAACCACGCCCAATTGCCATTTCAAGGCAATCCAGGTGGTGCCCCAGATCAGCACGGTCAGCAGGTACAACGACAGGTTCATGGCCAACACTCCTTAAACAGGCCTTGAGTGTCAGCCTCGGCCATCATTCGGCGCTTGCACAATCTTGCGCTTTTGTCTGGCGGCAGGCTGGCAGGGCGGCGTCTACGGAGTAGGATGCAAGGCGTTGGAGAGAACAGAACATGGCTGCTATCGATACCCTGCAAGTCTTTCAAGCCCTCAACCGCTCGCCGAATGCACGTCTGGTGCACAGCGCCGAGCTCGGTGACGGCATGTCTGCGGCTTTGTGGACCAACCACCACGATGCCCAGGAATACGAAGCGCCAAGTCATCACACGCTGTCCTGCTACGTCGCCGGCGGCACCGGCACATTCCGTCGTGGCCAGCCGGGCCGCAAGGGCGGGCCGGACAAGCTGTGCATCCTGCCGGCCGAGCATGAATCGGGCTGGGTAATCAATGGCGATATTCGTCTGGCGCACCTGTATTTCAGCGCCGAACAATTCGCCCTCGGTTGCGTGACTTTGCTCGATCGCGAACCGCGCGAGATGCAATTACGCGAGCAGACTTTTCTTGAAGATCCGCAGCAGGCGCAGCGCTTTCGGCAGTTGCTGAACCTGAACTGGCAAGAACCGGCCGAGCGCTTGCTGACCAGCAGCCTCGCCCATGAATTGATCAGCCACACCTTGCTCAGCCAGGTCGGTGCGCGACAGGGCTTGCGCTTGAAGGGCGGACTGGCGCCACATCAGCGCCGACAACTGGTGGAGTTCATCGACAACCAGTTGGCCGAGCCGATCAGCCTCGGGCAACTGGCCGGGCTGTGTGCACTGTCGGAATATCACTTTGCGCGGATGTTTCGCCTGAGCTTCGGCCTGCCGCCGCATCAATATGTGCTGGCGCGGCGCTTGAGCCGGGCGCGGGAATTGTTGCGCGGGACGACGTTGCCCTTGGGGGAGATTGCGCTGGCGTGCGGGTTTGCCAGTGCGAGTCATTTTACTAATCGGTTCAAGCAGGTTTTGGGTGGGACGCCGGGCGAGTATCGGCAGGCGTTTTTGCGTTGAGCCCTTTTCCCCTCACCCCAGCCCTCTCCCAGAGGGGAGAGGGGGCCGATCGAGTTGTCTTGCACTGTACGTCGACCTGAAACACCGAATCGATTATGGATTCAAAGCAACACATTCAAGTCGGTGTACCTCTGGAATATCCCACGGTCAGCGCCCTCTCCCAGAGGGAGAGGGGGCCGACCGAGTTGTCTTGCACTGTACGTCGACCTGAAACACCGAATCGATTATGGATTCAAAGCAACACGTTCAAGTCGGTGTACCTCTGGAATATCCCACGGTCAGCCCCCCTCTCCCAGAGGGAGAGGGGGCTGACCGAGTTGTCTTGCACTGTACGTCGACCTGAAACACCGAATCGATTATGGATTCAAAGCAACACGTTCAAGTCGGTGTACCTCTGGAATATCCCACGGTCAGTCCCCTCTCCCTCCGGGAGAGGGCTAGGGTGAGGGGCTTTTGATCTTGCCTCAAAACTCCAGCGTGCTGGAAAGCGAAACCTGCCGCGCATCCCCCATCGACACAAAGAAGCGACTCGCCGAAGAGGTGTAATAAGTGCGATCAAACAGGTTCTTCACGTTCAACTGAAACTTGACCTTCTGCCCCTCAACCGTGGTGTCGTAAGTGGCAAACGCATCCGCCACGGTATAGCTCGGCAGGTCAAAATCATTCACCGCGTTGCCGGCACGCTCGCCGACATAGCGCGCGCCCGCCCCGACACGCAACTGATCGCCGCCAAACACATTGCCGAAGTCATACACCGCCGACAGCGAGCCGGAATTCTTCGCTACGTTTTGCAGGCGCTTGCCTTTGTATTCCGGGTCTTCGGTGACTTCGGCATCGGTGTAGGCATAGCTGCCGATCAGGTTCCAGCGCTCACTGAGTTGCCCGCTCAGGTCGACTTCCAGCCCGCGTGAACGCACCTCGCCAGCGGCGCTGTAGATCGTCGTCGGACCTTCGGAGTTGGCCACCAGTACGTTGCGTTTCTTGATGTCGAACAACGCGATATTGCCGGTGATGCTGCCCGGCATATCCAGCCGCGCACCCAGCTCCCACGACTTGGCTTCTTCCGGCGCAATGCTGCCGTCGAGCACGGTGCTGCTGCCGCTCAGCGGGGCGATGGTCGAGTTGGGTTTGAAGGATTCGGTGTAGCTGCCGTAGAACGACAGCGCGTCGGTGTAGCGATACACAAGACCGGCGCGCGGTACCCACTTCTGGCCATTACTGTCGGTGTTGGCCTTGAACGGCACGCCTTTGCCGGCGTACTGGTCGTACTCCTGAAAACGGCCGCCAGCGACCAGAATCCACTGCTCGTTGAGGTGAATCGAATCCTGCAGGAACAGCGAATCGCTACGCAGCTTATCGGTCTGCGCGCTGTCGGGCGCACTCACCGTAGTGCCCATCACTTCGCGACCATAGACCGGATTGAGATAGCTGAAGGTGCTCAGGCTTTTCTGCCGGATCAGATCTTCGCGGTAGATCTTGCGGTACTCGTCATCGACGCCGAACACCAGATCATGCTGCATGCCCAGTACATTCACCTTGCCTTCGAGGCTGGCGGTGGTGAAACGATCGGTGCTGATCGCATTCTGGGTGCCGTCCATGCTGCGGGTCAGTGTGCCTTTGTTGGTGTCGATCGCAGTCACGCGCACTTGGCTGGCATCGTAGGTTTCGCGGTTCCAGCTGTAGCCGAAGTGGGCTTTCCAGTCGTCGTTGAGTTCGTGGTCGGCTTCGAAATGGTACAGATCCGAGCGCCCTTCCATGTCGTTGAACGGCTCATCGAGACGCTGTTTGCGCGAGATATCCAGCGGATGGTTGGTGCGCGGATCGATCAGCGTGCCACGGTCGAAGGGGGTGAGAAACTCGCGGTGCTCGTAGGCGAACAACAGCTTGGTGCGCTCGCCGTACCAGGCCAGCGACGGTGCGATCAGCGTCTCGCGGTGGGTGCCGAAGTTGCGCCAGTAATCTTCGTCTTCGTGATCGACGACCATGCGATAGGCGAAGCCGGAATCGCCCAGCGCACCGGTGCTGTCAAATGCGCCACCGCTACCGTTCTTGCCGTCACCGTAGGTCGAACCGCGCACGGTCACGGCGTTGTACTGGGTCAGTTCCGGCTTCTTGCTGACCAGGTTGACCACGCCACCCGGATCCTGAATCCCGTAGAGCAACGAGGCCGGGCCTTTGAGCACTTCGACGCGATCCACGGTCGCGTTCATGCCACGGCCCTGCACCAGCGGCATGCCGTCGCGCATGATCGAACCATTGCGATTGTCACCGAAACCGCGAGTCATCACCGAGTCCTGGGTACTGCCCAAGGTGTTGCCCTGGGTGATGCCACTGACATTGGCCAGCGCGTCATCGAGATTGCGCGGCGCCTGATCGCGAATGACCTGCGCCGGGATGACATTGACCGTCTGTGGAATTTCTTGCAGCGACGCCGATGAACGCATCACCGAACTGGTTTCCGGCGGCTGATAGCTCATCGATTCGTCGCGCGTGGACGTGATGGTGGTGGCGCCGAGATTAAGCGCCCCTTCGGTCGGCAACGGCTCCAGCGCCAGGGTATGACTGTCGGTGCGGCGAAAGCTCAGGCCGGAATTGCCGAGCAGACGTTGCAGGGCCTGTTCGGCGCTCATCTGGCCGTTGACTGCCGGAGCATTGAGGCCGTACGGCGCTTCATCGGTGTAGACCACGCTTTGCCCGGTCACGCGGCTGAAGTCGCTCAGGGCTTGCGGCAACGGTTTCGCGGCGAGGGCAAAATTGAATTGCTGTTGCGCCTGATTGCTCACCGCTTCTGCCGCCAGGGCGATACTCATCGGCAGCAATGCCAATGATGAAAAACTCAACGCCGACACGCTTAACCACTGTTTGACCGAACCGGATTTTGCCCTGGACTTCATTGCTCAATGACCTGTGTAGAACCGCAACGGATGCGAATGGCTCGCAGTTTCAGTCACTACACGGATGGGGCTCGGGGTTACCTCACCTTTAATTTGAAAATATTTTGCGGGGGATTTGTTGCCTGGGCTGACGCCTTCGCGAGCAGGCTCGCTCCCACCTTTGGAATGCGTTCCCTGTGGGAGCGAGCCTGCTCGCGAAGAGGCCGGCAGCCTCAGCGCAAAATAATCAGTTGCCCCAACACCCGATGCTGCTCAAATCCCAATACCCCTTGCAGCGAATTGAGCACCGCCTGCGGATCCTTGCTCGGGAAACTGCCGCTGACCTTGCGCGCCGCCAGCTCATCGTTGAGCAGCACAATCCGCCCCGGGTAATAGCGGCGCAGATCCTCGACAACTTCGGCCAGCGTGGTCTTGTAGTAAGTCAGCCAACCCTGACGCCAGGCCAGTTGCGCTTCACTGTCCACGCCATGCAGTTTTTCCGCTGAGCCGTCGGCGTAGGCAACTTGCTGGCCGGCCGTGAGAATCTGCTGTTGGCCATGCTCATCGGCCGTCACCGCGACACGCCCGGACAATACCGTCACTTGCGCGCCATGGAGTTGCCGGCGCACTTCGAACCGGGTGCCGAGCACCCGCGCTTCGCCCTGTTCCGCCGCCACCACAAAAGGGTCGCCGGTGTGGGTGACGCTGAAGAAAGCAGCACCTCTGATCAATTTCACGCGGCGCTGGCCATGACTGAAATCCACAGCAATCGCACTGTCGGCATCCAGTGTCACTTGCGACTGATCGGCCAGAGTCACCGTGCGGATTTCCCCAGGTGCCGAGACATGATCGGCGCGCAGATCGTCGAGCCAGCGCTGCGCCTGCCACCCTGTGCCAAGGCTGACCATCAACAGCAGACACGCGGCCAGCGCCAGCGCTCCAGACCAACGCAACATCGGCGAACGACGCGGGGCGTGCATCGCCTGCAGATAACCTTGCAGCGCGAACGCATCTTCATCGGCCAGCGTGCGCGCGGGGCTTTCGCTGAGTTCCCAGATCACCTGCGCCTGCGCATACGCTTCGGCATGGGCCGGATCGGCGCGCAGCCATTGGCTGAAGGTCAGTTGATCGCCAGTGCTCGGGCGGTCGTGCAACAGGCTCAGCCAGGCCAGCGCGGCCTGCTCCTGGGCCGGCGTCGGTGTGATCGGAACGGATGGCTTCACGGTGCTTTCCCTGGCAGGCGTGGCGCGGGGTCGCGCAGGCTGGCCTTGCAGGCCTCGAGGGCGCGCATCATATGTTTTTCCACGGCACTTTGGGACAGGCCCATGGCCTTGGCGATGTCGGCGTACTTGCGCCCGTGAATGCGATTGAGCAGAAAGATCTGCCGGGTACGCTCGGGCAAGGCGCGCAACGCGGCTTCGACATGGCGCAGATCGTTGCCCGCTTCCAGCGCGGCCTGAGGCTCACTGCCGTGGCTGTCGGGTTCGTCCGGCTGCCAGCCTTCGTTGACCCGCGTGCGCGTGCCTTCGCTGCGTAAATGATCGATGGCGATGTTGCCGGCGCAGCGCAGCAGATAGGTGCTGAGTTCTTCGACCTGCACCAGCGGCCGCCGCCAGAAGCGCAAAAACAGATCCTGGACCAGATCCGCCGCCGTCGCCCGACAACCCACGCGCCGGTTCACCAGCGCTTCCATTTGCGCACGCTGTGACAGAAACACCTGAAGAAAATGCGCACGCGCGCCACGCGCTTCATCGTCACGCGATTCCGGCGGCAGACCGATCAGCACTTCAGCACTGCGCCCATGCGGCGACCGGGCTCGCCAGCAGGCTCAACCCGGCCAGTGCCATGGCCAGACGCGGGCGATACGGCAGCAACAGCACCAGTGCCAAAGCACTGAGCATCAGCACCGCGAACCAGTCGACCAGACCGAAACTCCAGCCACCGGCCGCCACCGCCGCCCACAGCGAAAGCGCCAGCAACAGCCATCCCGCCACCGCCAGACCCTGACGGCGGCGCGTCGATGGTTTGGCGCCGAGCAACTCGGCATGATGGCGTGGCATCGACAGGCACAACGCGGTGAAGCCGGCATAGGTGAGCAACAGGGCCAGCAGCATCAGTTGGCCCCCTGTTCAACTGTGTTCGAGCGAGGCGAAGAACTTGCTTTGCGAACGCTGACGCGGTCGCCCGTACGCTGCATCTTGCGCGCAGCCCAGCCGAGGAAAAGCCCCGTCGCCAGACAAGTCAGATCAAATCCGGCCAGTGCCCAGTCGCGCTGCATCAGGGTCGCGCCAAGATTCCACGGTGTGGTCAGCGCATTGATCAGCGGCACCGCGATAAACAGCGCAGCGCCGAGCGTCAGCTGTTCGATCCAGGCCTTGCGTCCCGGACGCAACACCGCGTGCAACAGGCTAAGCCCCCAGGCAATAAAAAACGCATTCACTTCCCAATCGGCCCGCCCCGCCAGACTCACCGGCAACAGTCGATTGGCTAAAAAGAACACCGCCACCGCCGATACCAGGCCGGCCATGCTGGCGATATTCAGCACCTCGACCAGGCGCAATTCGAACGGCAGCGCCGCGCTTTTAGGTGCTTGAGCTGCCGCTTGCCGAGCCAGATCACCAGCCCGGTGCCAATCATCGCCGTGCCGGCCAGTCCGCAAATGAAATACAGCCAGCGCAACAGCGGCCCGGCGAAATGGCCCATGTGCAAACCGTAGAACGCGCCACCCACCGCCATCGCTATGGGTTGATCGGGGGTGCTGCTCAGAAGCTGCCCGGTGACGCCGTTGAAGGTCACCGCCCGGCCGAAATCATGCACCACCCGATCGCCCGCGCGGGACAGCACTACCGTGGCGCTGGCATCGCCCGGGTTGCTCACCGACAGGCGCGCGGTATGGCCGCCCGACCACTGCTCGCTGACCTTGGCCAGTAGCGGCGCCATGGCGGTCAGCGGCGCGGCGATATCGGCGCGCTCGGGGGTCTTCGAGGCGGGAAAGACTTCGTCGTAGAACTTGCGCACGTCGCTGCCGTAAGAGGCGACGATGCTCGCCGGCATGACCATCGACATAAAAATCACCAGGCTGCTGTAGGTGATCATCAAGTGAAACGGCAGCACCAGCACGCCCACGGCGTTATGCCCGTCGAGCCAGGAACGCTGGCCCTTGCGCGGGCGGAAGGTGAAGAAGTCCTTGAAGATTTTCTTGTGGGTGATGATGCCGCTGATCAACGCAACGAACATCACCATCGCGGCGAGGGTCGCCAGCCAGCGCCCCCACGGGTAAGGCATCTGCAACTGGAAGTGGAAACGGTAAAAGAACTCGCCGCCCATGCTTTCGCGGCCCTGCACCTCGGCCCCGGTCTGAGCGTCGAGAGTTCGGGATTCGAAGCGGCCGCGCTCGCCGGGTTTGCCCGGCGCCTGCTGCCAGCGCACGGTCAGACCGGGGTCGCGGGCATCGGGCAAGTCGATCAGCCAGCGCGAGGCACCGGCGGCGTGTTGTTGCAGATAGTTTTGCGCCTGCGCCAGGCTCGCTTCGCTATCAAGCGAATGTGCTGCGATCTCCGGCTGCATCCAGTGGCTGATTTCATCTTTGAAGTAAGCCAGCGTTCCCGTGAGAAAAATCGCGAACAGCAACCAGCCGAACACCAGCCCGGCCCAGGTGTGCAGCCAGGCCATCGACTGACGCAAACCCTCTTTCATGCCAGCCCCAGTCCGCGTGCGGCGCCAGAAACGGTGGCGAGAATCACGCTCGGCACCAAAAGGCCGACCCAGGCCGACCACGCGCTGCGGCAGGCAAAGCACCAGAGCACTGCGACCAGATAGACCAGAAAGGACACGGTCATGCCAGTGACCACCGCTTCGGCGCGGTTCAGCGGCAGCCACAACGTCAGGGTGACACTGGCCAGTGCCGCGACCAGATAGCCGCCGAAAATCGCCGCCAGTACCCGCGAAGTGACGGCCAGACGATAGGACATGGGAAGGGTTGCGAGTTTGCCTTGCATGTTTCGACCCTGAAACGGAAACGTTCGGCCGACAAGCCGAATCTACAGGCGAGCAATATTAATGATAAATATTCTCATACGCAAAAGCATCTGATTGGCGGACACTGTCGCCAGCCTCTACAATGCGAACCGTTCTTGTTCTCTAATGCACGTTCTCTACGCAAGTTTTGCGTCCGGAGTCATTTCGTTGCCGCCCGCCCATCCCGTCGAATCGCTCTACCATGCTCATCACAGCTGGCTCACTGGCTGGTTGCGGCGCAAGCTCGGCTGCCCCGACAGCGCTGCGGATCTGGCCCAGGACACGTTCATCAAAGTGCTGACCGCCCGCGAGCCACCAGTGATCATCGAGCCGCGCGCCTTTCTCACCACGCTGGCCAAGCGCGTGCTGTTCAATCATTACCGACGCCAGGATGTGGAACGCGCCTACCTCGAGACGCTGGCGCAGATGCCTGAAATGGTCGTGCCGTCAGAAGAGCACAAAGCGATCATCCTGCAGACGTTGATCGAACTCGATGAGCTGCTCGACGGCTTGCCGCGCCAGGTCAAACGCGCCTTTCTGCTCGCGCAGGTCGATGGTCTGACTTATCCACAGATCGCCGCAGAACTGGGTATTTCGGTGGCCACGGTCAAACGCCATTTGAACAAAGCGGCCATGCGCTGCTATTTCGCTTTATGAATCATGTGCCGGAATTTTCCGCTCAGGTCGCCGAACAGGCGGTGCACTGGCTGCTGGAAATGCAGCAGGGCACGCTCACCCCGCGCCAGCAACAGGCCTGGCAACAATGGCTGGATGCACACAGCGAACACCGCCGGGCGTGGGAACACATGCAACGGGTCAACCAGCGCTTGCGCGGCGTGTCGTCGCCGTTGGCCCACGCCGCGTTGAACGGACCGAAGTCTGGCAGCCGTCGTCAGGCGCTGAAAATGCTGCTGATTCTCGGTGCAGGCTCAGCGGCGACCTGGGGCATGCGCGAGCACACTCCGTTGCCGTCGCTGCTCGCCGATTACCGCACGCCGGTCGGCCAGCGACGCAAGATTGCCTTGGGCGGTGCCGATTCGTTGCAGCTCAATACCGCCAGCTCGGTTGATGTTGATGGTGCGCAGCGGTTGATTCGTCTGCTTGAAGGCGAAATGCTGTTGAGCGCTGCGAATCCGTTCGAAATACGTACGGCACACGGCGTGCTGAAAAGCCAAGGTGCGCGCCTCAATGTGCGGCAGTTTGCCGATCGCACGCAGATCGCGCTGTTTGAAGGAAGAGTCGAACTTATTGCCAACCAGCGTGCGCCCATGCTGCTGCCGGTCGCGCGGCAGTTGAGTTTTACTGCCAGCTCGGTCAGCGAGGCTAAACCGCTGGACGCCAACAGCGGCGCCTGGACCGACGGCATGCTGGTCGCCGCCCATATGCGCCTCGGCGATTTCCTCGAAGAGCTTGGCCGCTACCGGCGCGGGCAGCTGCGGTGCGACAGTCAGGTTGCCGATTTGCTGATTTCCGGGACGTATCCGCTGGATGACAGCGAGCGGATTCTCGACCTGCTGCAGATCAGTCTGCCGGTGCAAGTGAAGCGCTTTACCCGTTATTGGGTGAGCGTCGAAGCGCGGGTTTAGAAAGCAAGATCAAAAGATCGCAGCCTTCGGCAGCTCCTACATTTGGAATGCATTTTTTCTGTAGGAGCTGCCGAAGGCTGCGATCTTTTGATTCTGAAAAAATAAATGAGCCGTTTTTCGGATCTGGCGTGACAGAGAAGGAAAGCCCCCTTGATTCCACCTTCTCAGGATCATCCACATGCAGCCCAACCGCCTTACGCCACTGGCCCGCAGCCTGCGCAATCTTCTGCTCGGCGCCAGCCTGAGTTTCACCGCCCTGCCCGCCGCGATGGGTGCCGAAGCCAAGGTTTATCACATCGCCCCGGCATCGCTGGAAACCGCGCTGAACCAGTTTGGCCGTGAAGCAGGCGTGCTGATTTCCTTCGGTTCGCAAGTCACCAGCGGTGTGCAGAGCCGTGGTCTGGAAGGCAACTACACCGCGCAACAAGGCCTCGATGCCTTGCTCGAAGGCACCGGCCTGCAAGCCCGCGCCGAGGGTGACAACGCCTTCAGCCTGCAACCGCTGGCTGACGCGGCGCTGGAGCTGGGCACCTCGACCGTAGTCGGCGACTGGCTCGGCGATGCGGCGCAGATCAACGTCTTCGAACACCCCGGCGCGCGCGATGTGATCCGCCGCGAAGAGTTCGAACGCCAGGGCGCGACCCAGGCCCGCGACGTGCTCAACCGCATCCCCGGTGTGAATGCGCCGGAGAACAACGGCACCGGCAGCCACGACATGGCACTGAACTTCGGCATTCGCGGTTTGAATCCGCGCCTGGCCGCACGCTCGACAGTATTGATGGACGGCATCCCGGTGCCGTTCGCGCCGTATGGTCAGCCGCAGCTTTCGTTCGCGCCGATCAGCATGGGCAACATGGATGCCGTGGACGTGGTGCGTGGCGGCGGTGCGGTACGTTACGGCCCGCAGAACGTCGGCGGCGTGGTCAACTTCGTCACCCGGGCGATTCCCGACGAGCCAACGGTCAAGGGTGGTTTGCAGACTGAAACAAGCCCATCGTCGAGCCACGACGGTTTCAAGACCAGCGCCAATCTGCTGGCCGGCGGCACCAACGCCAACGGCCTCGGTGGCGCCTTGCTGTACTCCGGCACCCGTGGTGGTGACTGGCGTGAACACAGCGATACCGAGATCGACGACCTGATCCTCAAGGGCAAGTACCAGCTCGACGACGCCAACAGCTTCAACGCCATGGCCCAGTATTACGAGGGCAAGGCCGACATGCCCGGCGGTCTCAATGTCGCCGATTACGATGCCGATCCGTATCAGTCGACGCGACCGAAAGATCAGTTCTGGGGGCGCCGGACGATGTTCAACTTCGGCTATCGCTATCAGCAAGATCGCCGCGAGTTCACCGCCAACACCTTCTTCACCAAAACCCTGCGCAGCGGTTATCTGGATCAGGGCACGTTTCTTTCGCTGTCGCCTCGCGAGTATTGGGTGCGTGGTCTGGAAACCCGTTTCGCCCAAGGCTTCGACTTGGGTCCGAGCAGCCACGAAGTCGGAGTCGGCTACCGCTACATCAATGAGGCCGGCCACGAACTGCGTTATCGCACGCCGATCAGCGCCAACGAATACCCGACCACCAGCAGCCGCAACGACCGTGACACTCGCGGTGGTACCGAGGCCAACGCATTCTTCGTCGATGACCGCATCGACATCGGCAAATGGACCATCACCCCGGGCGTGCGCTACGAGATGATCGAGTCGCAACAGACCAACAACCTGACCAACGTCAAATACAAGGGCGACTACAACACCGCGCTGCCGGCGCTGAACGTGCTCTATCACCTCACCGACAGCTGGAACCTGTATGCCAACACCGAAGGCTCGTTCGGCAGCGTGCAATACAGCCAGATGCCCAACCGGGTCAGCAGCGGCGAAGTGAAGCCGGAAAAGGCCCGCACCTGGGAACTCGGCACGCGCTATGACAACGGTGCTCTGCGCGCGGAAATCGGCGCATTCCTGATCAACTTCGACAACCAGTACGAAAGCAACCAGACCAACGACTCGGTGATCGCTCGCGGCGAAACCCGCCATCAGGGCATCGAGACCAGCGTCAATTACGCGCTCGACGACTTGAGCCCGGCGCTGGCCGGTTTCGATGTCTACGCCAGTTATGCCTATGTCGATGCGACCATTCGCGAAGACGGGCCGAACAGGGGCAACCGCGTGCCTTTTTCCTCCAAGCACAAAGGCACGATTGGCGTCGGTTATACCGAAGGGCCATGGAAGCTGAATCTGGACAGCAGCTTCCAGAGCGACCAGTTTGCCGACAACGCCAACACCTCGAAGGAAAGTGCCGATGGCAGCACCGGCAAGATCCCCGGTTACATGCTGTTCAGCAGCCGCGCCGGGTATGACTTCGGACCGCAACTGTCGGATTTGAATGTGGCGGTGGGGGTGAAGAACATCTTCAACACGCAGTACTTCACACGCTCGTTCGATGACAACAACAAGGGCAAGTACGTAGGTGAGCCGCGGACGGTTTATGTACAGACGTCGGTGGCGTTCTGACCCCACCCCATCGAAGATCAAAAGCCCCTCACCCTAACCCTCTCCCAAAGGGAGAGGGAACTGACCGAGGTGTATTTACGCTTTACGCTCGCCTGCAATATCGAGCCGAACGCTGGACTTGAAAACAACCGGAATCGGCCCCCTCTCCCAGAGGGTGAGGGACTGACCGAGGTGTATTTACGATTTACGCTCGCCTGCAATATCGAGCCGAACGCTGGACTTGAAAACAACCGGGATCGGCCCCCTCTCCCAGAGGGTGAGGGACTGACCGAGGTGTATTTACGAATTGCGCTCGCCTGCAGTATCGAGCCGAACGCTGGACCTGAAAACAACCGGGATCGGCTCCCTCTCCCAGAGGGTGAGGGACTGACCGAGGTGTATTTACGATTTACGCTCGCCTGCAATATCGAGCCGAACGCTGGACTTGAAAACAACCGGGATCGGCCCCCTCTCCCAGAGGGTGAGGGACTGACCGAGGTGTATTTACGATTTACGCTCGCCTGCAATATCGAGCCGAACGCTGGACTTGAAAACAACCGGGATCGGCCCCCTCTCCCAGAGGGTGAGGGACTGACCGAGGTGTATTTACGAATTGCGCTCGCCTGCAGTATCGAGCCGAACGCTGGACCTGAAAACAACCGGGATCGGCTCCCTCTCCCAGAGGGTGAGGGACTGACCGAGGTGTATTTACGATTTACGCTCGCCTGCAATATCGAGCCGAACGCTGGACTTGAAAACAACCGGGATCGGCCCCCTCTCCCAGAGGGTGAGGGACTGACCGAGGTGTATTTACGATTTACGCTCGCCTGCAATATCGAGCCGAACGCTGGACTTGAAAACAACCGGGATCGGCTCCCTCTCCCTCGGGAGAGGGCTGGGGTGAGGGGCTACGGTCTTAAACCCTGCGAGCAATCACCAACACCACAAACAAAAAACGGGCCTGCATCAGCAGGCCCGTTCTCCTTTGGTTACTTGTGAAATCAGCGCATCAACTGTTGATCGCTGCCTGTTCGTTCTCGTCAAATTCTTCCGCCAACAGCTTGTCGTTGGCTTTGCCGGTAAATGGCACTACAGCGGCGCGTGGTTTACCTCGCAGTTTGCCGAACAGATGATCCAGTTTGTGCTCGAGTTTCTCGGCAGCACCGTCGATCGCCTGTTCCAGCGAATCGGCTTTATGGGTCACGGAAATCGGTTGGTGGCCTTTTGGCCGCGCTTCCAGTTGGCAGCGCAAGTCATGGGGACCTGGTTTCTCGCCGTTCTCGTCGCTCAGGTGGACTTCGACACGGGTCAGGTCTTCTTCATAACGGTCGAGCGTGCTCTCAATAGTTGTACGTACCCACTCCTCCAGTCGCTTACTGCTTTGAATATGGTTATCACTGTTGACTTGGATTTGCATAGTTCATCCCTTATTTCAGCTAGCTCGCTGGAGGCCTTGAATTGAATTTCCTGACCTCCTGGTTACAACAATCGGCCCGAGCGACGAACATTTCAACCCCTGAAAAAAGAAAAATATTCATTCGCAAAAAAAGCCGGACAACCGAGCGAGGCGCTGTTAATGTCGGGAGTTGGGTCGACCCGCTCCGTAGAAAAATCTGCTCACATCTGTTGCTCATTCAGCGGGTGCAGGCTGCGAAAAATCCCCGCCTCTTCCACCAGCCAGTCATGCACAGCGCGCACGCCCGGATGGCTCAACGCCCCCGGCGCATATAGCAGCACGTAGCGTTTATGGTTGGGCACCGACAAGCCGAACGGCACAATCAAAGTGCCGCGCTCCAGCTCATCATTGAGCAACGTGCGCCGGGCAATCGCCACGCCCATACCGGCAATCGCCGCTTCAATGGTCAGGTGATTGCGATTGAACGTGTGCCCGCGCCGCACATCGGCGCCTTCGAAGCCGATCGCGTTCAAGTAGAACTCCCATTCCGCATACTCGTAACTGCCACGCCAGGCGGTAATGTCGTGCAGCAGCTGGAAATGCACCAGATCCGCCGGACCGTGCAACGGCGGTCGCCCGCGCAGCAGGCTCGGCGCGCACACCGGAAATATCTGCTCGTCGAGCAAGGCTGTGGATAACAATCCGGGGTAGCTGCCATCGTTGAGGTCGATCGCCAGATCGAAATCGCCCTCATGCAGGGGCACGCTGCTGTCCTCGGCCACCAGGCGCAACTGGATATCCGGAAAGCGTTGCTGCAAGCGCGGCAGGCGCGGAGTCAGCCATTTGCCGAGAAACGACGGGATCGACCGCAACCGCAGAGTTCCGCTGATCATCCCGGCGTCCAGCCGGCGCAATTCCGCATCGATGCTGCCGTACGCTTCATTGACGGTAATCGCCAGTCGCTGCCCCTGTGCACTCAACTCAACGCCCCGCGCGCGCCGATGAAACAGGCGAAAGCCCAGGCGCTCTTCCAATTGGCGGATCTGCTGGCTGACCGCGCCCGGGGTGATGTGCAGCTCTTCGGCACAACGGGTGAACGACAGGTGCCGCGCGGCACAGGCAAACACCTGCAGCCAGACATAGGTCTGGGCATGCAATTGACGACTCATTGTTTAGTCCTGCTAAAGGCTGTCTTAGGAGGTTTCGTTGGTCACCTCGAACCGAGGCAGGCAGTATCGCCGACATTGCGCTTGTCCGACAAAAAATGGCAGCGATTCCTACTCCATTGCTTGTAAGGGTTTAGCATGGCTATCAGTGTTTTCGATCTATTCAAAGTGGGCATCGGTCCGTCCAGTTCCCATACCGTCGGTCCGATGCGTGCAGCGGCGACGTTTGCCCAGGCCCTGATCGACCAACATCTGCTCTATGACGTGCGACGGGTGGAAATTCGTCTGTACGGCTCACTGTCTGCGACCGGCGTTGGCCATGCCACCGATCGCGCGACGGTCATGGGCCTGATGGGCGAGTGGCCGGACAGCATCGATCCTTCGACCATCGATCCACGCATCCAGCAACTGCGCGAAACCGGGCAATTGTCCCTCGCCGGTCAACGCTCGATTGCGTTTGACTGGCAGAGCGATCTGCTG
The DNA here is from genome assembly GCF_054668485.1 of Pseudomonas sp. S2_A05. Classification (NCBI taxonomy): domain Bacteria; kingdom Pseudomonadati; phylum Pseudomonadota; class Gammaproteobacteria; order Pseudomonadales; family Pseudomonadaceae; genus Pseudomonas; species Pseudomonas sp. S2_A05. Next base: position 5,781,118 of record NZ_CP162775.1, on the reverse strand, counting down.
CTGCTCGACGAGAGCCTGCCCTACCACCCCAACGCCATGTCGCTGAGCGCATTTGGCGAAAGCGCCGAGCTGTTCGCGCAAACCTATTACTCGGTGGGCGGCGGCTTCATCGTCGAAGCGGCTGAAGCCGAGTCTGGCGTGGCGCCAACCAGCGACGTGGTGTTGCCGTACGATTTTTCCAGCGCCGCCGAACTGCTCGCCCTCTGCAAACAACACAATCTGCGCGTGTCCGAACTGATGATGGCCAACGAACGCGCCTGGCGCAGCGATGCCGAGATTCGCCAAGGCCTGCTGCACATCTGGTCAGTGATGCGCGAGTGCGTCGAACAAGGTTTGCGCCACGAAGGCATCCTGCCCGGCGGTCTGAAAGTACCGCGCCGCGCGGCGAAACTGCATCGCAGCCTGTTGGAAATCGGCAAACCGAATGTGATCAGTTCGACCCTGTCGGCGATGGAATGGGTCAACCTGTTCGCCCTTGCCGTCAACGAAGAAAATGCCGCCGGCGGGCGCATGGTCACCGCGCCGACCAATGGCGCCGCCGGGATCATTCCGGCCGTTCTGCACTACTACATGAAATTCAATCCGGATGCGTCTGACGATGACGTCGTCGCGTTCTTTCTCGGTGCAGCCGCCGTCGGCATTTTGTGCAAGAAAAACGCCTCCATCTCCGGTGCCGAGGTCGGCTGTCAGGGCGAAGTCGGTTCGGCATGCGCAATGGCCGCCGCCGGCCTCGCCGACGTCCTCGGCGCGACACCGGAGCAACTGGAGAACGCTGCCGAAATCGGCCTGGAACACAACCTCGGCCTGACCTGCGATCCGGTCGGTGGCCTGGTGCAAGTGCCGTGCATCGAGCGCAATGCCATCGCGGCGGTGAAGGCGATCAACGCCACGCAAATGGCCCTGCGCGGCGACGGTAATCACTTTATTTCCCTCGACCGGGTGATACGCACCATGCGCGACACCGGCGCCGACATGCACGACAAGTACAAGGAAACCTCGCGGGGCGGGCTGGCGGTGAACTGGGTGGAGTGCTGATCGGCCTGACTGCACTGTCAGCGATCATCCGCTCATTCCTGCCCTGAAAATGCGCCACAAAAAACGGCGAGCCCCGAGGCTCGCCGTTTTTTTCGCCATGTTTATTGTTCGACAATTTTTCCGGCATGCCCCTTGCTACATCACCCTTGAGGCAAACGGACATTGCAAACCTCAGCGAACGAGATGCCAGTGGTCTGGTGTTGCGAACCAAATCAGATCATGGCCGGTCAACAACTGCACGTTCAATCAGGCGGTGACGCATCATGGACAACCCATTTCAGATCATTACCGATGCTTTCGCGCCGGACTATCAGATCAATCTGAGCATTCAGGGCCTGGACGGCAGCATCATGCTGACCCTGTCCAACGCCGGCCGCATTGTGGCCAAGCGCATGATCAGTGCCGAACAGCGCAACGATCCCGAGCGTTTGAAGAGGCTGGTGCAAAGCATCCAGTTCGGCATCGCCATCGAACAGGGCCACAGCGCCATGTCGATTCTCGAAGCCATGACCAGCGGCGCCGGGCTCACCCCGCCACCGCCACGCGTCAAGGGCCAGCCCGGCCAGGCGGCGGGCCTTTAAAGCTCGCCCTTCTCCACTTCAGGATGTTCGCTGGAGCCCGTGCCGAGCTTGCGCTGCGGGTTCTCGATCTTCACTGAGGGGAATTGCGACGAAGCGTAACGCACCACCAGGATCGCAAACGCCAGCAGCAGAATGCCGCCGCACAGGTAGATAATGCCCATGTCCGGCGGGTTGTGGTGCGAGACGTTGGAGATCAGCAGGCGCGTCAGTGCAGTGATCGCCACGTAGATCAGGAAGCGCACCGGCATGTGGTTGGTCTTGAAATAAATCCCGACCATCGCGCCCAGTTCCAGATAGATGAACAGCAACAGAATGTCATCGATCTTGATGTGCCCGACTTCGAGCATCCCGAGAAACTCCATCACCGCCGCCCACGCTGTCACCGCACCGATGGCGAACAGCGCCAGATAGTGAAAGGTTTCGACGAACAGGTTGCCCAGGGACTCGGCCAGTTGATGCACGTTACGCCGCAGTTTCTCGGCCCAATTTATTTTCACGATGAGTTTCCTTAGCCCGTTTCGGGCGGATGATGCGTATCGCACGTGACGGTTTTGCGCGCGCGCCTTGTAGCAACGGTTTTCATGCAGGTTCAGGGCCACGCATCATGGCGATCCGCCGCAAATCCCGCGCCGTGGCGTTTGGTCGCAGGCTCGCGGCTTTGCACAATCCCCGTGGGAGCGAGCCTGCTCGCGAATAGCAGCCACACCGTACCCCTGACAAAACCCAAATCCGGTCTACATTGAAAAGCCACTACCCATGGCGCAGGGATTCGCTTATCCTTTTAGCTGTATATGGATACAGTAGTCGTCAAGACAACTTAATGTGAAGGCATGTGAGGTGGTGAATGGCCGTCGAAGTGGTATACCGCAGCAGCCGAGATCTGGAGCGCTTGTTCATGGATAAAGCCGAAGCTGATCGTCATGACAAAATGCTCGAACTGGCCGAATATCTGGCCGATGTGCTGCAAAAAGCCGTTCCGTCCCTGACTGAACAGCAAGTGGAAGAAGCCGGGATCTACATGGCGAAGAATCGCGATGTGTTCGCCAGAGCGTTCAAGAGCCAGCCCGATGCGCTGTCGGAGCTGATCAATGCGCCGGCCGAGCCTGTCGAAAAAGCTGAAGCGGCAGAACCTGATGAGGCGCCGGCGAAGCCAGCCAAACCAGCGAAAGCGCCGAAGTAATTAGAAAGATCGCAGCCTTCGGCAGCTCCTGCACTCGGAATGTAGGAGCTGCCGAAGGCTGCGATCTTTTGCTTTCAGCGATACAAAACCTTTTCGGCCAACTCATCCGCCACCCGCGCCGGCGAACGTTTTTCCGCCTGAGCATGGGCGAAGACTTCGGTCAGCCGCGAACTGATTTTCGACAGATGCGCCGTAATCGTCGGCAACTCCTCACCGCGATGTTTAAGCGATACGTAAATCAGCCCGCCGGCATTGATCACATAATCCGGCGCATAAAGAATCCCGCGCCGTTCCAGTTGATCCGCCACATCCAGATGGGAAAGTTGATTGTTCGCCGAACCGGCCACCGCCGAGCAGCGCAGCTGTGAAACGCTGTGACTGTTGAGCACACCGCCCAACCCGCACGGCGCGAGAATGTCGCACGGCGTGCTGAGCAATGCGTCGTTGGCGATCGGGTGAGCATTGAGCTGCTCCATCGCCAGTTGCACCTTGCCGTGGTCGATGTCACTGACGAGCAACTCGGCGCCTGCCGCGTGCAGTTGCTCGGCCAGCGCAAAACCGACATTGCCAAGCCCCTGGATGGCAACGCGCAGACCTTCGAGGTTGTCGCTGCCCAGGCGCGCCATCGCCGTGGCGCGTATGCCGGCGAACACGCCCATGGCCGCATGCGGCGCCGGGTCGCCTGCCGAAGTGGTGCTGGTAACGTGGCGGGTCTGCTGGGCAATGCAGTCCATGTCCGCCACTGACGTACCGCTGTCGATGGCGGTGATATAGCGGCCGTCGAGTTGCTCGATGCAACGTCCGAAAGCCTCGAACAACGCGGCGCGATTCTCGACATGGGCCGGGCGCACGATCACCGCCACCCCGCCACCTTGCGCGAGGCCGGCGAGCGCCGCTTTGTAGCTCATGTTTTGCGCCAGGCGAATGGCGTCCTCGACCGCAGATTCGTCGTTGGGATAGGCAAGGTAACGGCACCCACCCAGGGCTGGCCCCAGATGGCTGTTATGAATGGCAATGACCGCCTTCAACCCGGTGGCCGGGTCCACGCTCAGGTGCAGCGATTCCAGGCGAGTGCTTTGCATGAGAGCGAACATCGACAGGCTCCCGAATCACTTCTTGTAGAACGCCAGTATAGGCTTGCCCCTGAAAATTGCTGGCGCACACCGGCATGAGCCGCCGAGCGGACAATGCTGCGCCGCTATAACTCGCGCTCAGTGAGCCCGGCACTGGACGAACAACCCGGACGGGGCTAAAACGAGGCATTGGAGGGAGATTTTGATGAGTGCGCGCCAACGCTTTTTCGAATGCCTGCATCGTTCACCGCCGGCCCTGCTGGAAGCTGCGCTGTGGATAAGTGCCGAGCACGACAAAACCCTCGAGCCCGAGGCATGGTTGCGCACCTTCAAGGATCTGCAACTACGCGTCAGCTATGGGCTGCCGATGCTGCCGGTCAGCGAACTGGCGCAACCGCTGTTGCGACGCATGGTCGATCTCGGTTTCGCGCAGGATGATTTCCTGCCGCTGCGCCCGCAGGCGGCGCTGCTGCATCGCGTGTTGCACACCCAACGCGGTCAGCCGTTGGCATTGGCGTTGATCGCACTGGAATTGGCGCGTGGGTTGGAGATTCCTCTGGTCGGGGTCAACTTCCCCGGACATTTTCTGCTGCGGGTACCCGGCGCCGACCACTTGCTCGATCCTTGCGGCGGGCGGCGACTGTATCCCAATGACTGCCGAGAACTGTTGCAACGCCAATACGGGCCGAACATGCAGCTCAGCGCCGAACATTTGCTGAGCGCAACGCCGGTGCAGATGCTGCAACGTCTGTCACGCAACCTGCGCCAATTGCACCTGACCCACGACGATCACATCGCCGCGCTGATCGACGCAGAACGAGTGCTCGAACTGGGCGATGCGAAGGCCTCCGATTACATGGCCCGGGCCAGTCTGTATCAACGGCTGGATTGCCCGAACGCTGAACGCTTCGATCTGGAGCATGCATTATTGCTCAGCGAAGACCCGATCCAGCGCCTGCGCCTGACCGAACGCCTCGGCCATCTGCCGCCCAACTCCGTCGTGCATTAACTACCTTCCGCAGGCTGCCACCATCCTTGAGGCCCACACAAACCTGTGTGGGAGCGAGCCTGCTCGCGAAAGCGGTGTGTCAGCTGAATGAAAGGCCACTGACACTCCGTCTTCGCGAGCAGGCTCGCTCCCACAGGAATTACGGGGTGTCTGGTTGATTGGCAGGATGCGCCTTGATAAACGCCGGATGTTCAGCCGCCAACGCAGCCACACGGCAAATTTTCGGATACGCCTCCAGGCTGACGTTGAACCGCTCAGCCGCATACAACTGCGGAATCAGATACACATCTGCCACGCACGGCCATTCGCCAAAACAGAAACCGCTGTCGCCGATCAACTGCTCCACCGTCGCCAGCCCTTGGCTGATCCAATGGCTGATCCACTCCACCACTTGCGCCTCATTCTGCCCCGCCTGGCGCAGGCGATTGAGCACGCTGACGTTGTGCAGCGGGTGCACGTCGCAGCCGATCACCGCCGCGACACCGCGCACCTGCGCGCGCGCCAGCAGATCATCCGGCAGCAACGGCACCTGTGGATAACGCTCTTCCAGATACTCGATGATCGCCGGCGATTGAATCAGCAGCGCACCATCATCGGTGCGCAAGGTCGGCACCCGGCCCTGCGGATTGAGCGCCAGATACGCCGGTTGCCGATGTTCACCGCCCGACGGTGCGATCAGGTTGACCGGCAACGCCTGGTAATCGAGGCCCTTCAACGCCAGCGCAATCCGCACCCGGTACGATGAAGTGGAACGGTAATAGCCATAGAGATCCATAAGCCGCTCCTGTCAGCGCGCAGCGATCACGGTGCCGCGACATTCGCCGAAGCCGATCGAGGCAAAACCGTCGCGGGCGCAGCGGGCACGCAGGATGATTTCGTCACCGTCCTCAAGGAATTTGCGCACTTCGCCGGAGGCCAGTTCGATCGGTTTCTTACCGCCCTCGGTAATCTCCAGCAGGCTGCCAAACTGGCCGTTTTCCGGGCCGGACAAAGTGCCCGAACCGAACAGATCGCCGGCCTGCAACTGGCAACCGTTGACGCTGTGATGCGCAACCATTTGCGCGACGGTCCAGTACATGTAGCGGGTGTTGCTCAGGGTCAGGCGATGGGCGGGCAGGTTCTGCTCGCGCATGGTTTCGGTACGCAACAGCACTTCCAGCTCGATGTCGAAGGCGCCGCCATCCTGATCGCGCTTGTCGAGCAGATACGGCAGCGGCTGCGGATCACCTTCAGGGCGGGCCGGTTGCGCCGTGCGGAATGGTTCCAGTGCTTCAGCCGTCACCACCCACGGCGAGACGCTGGTGATGAAACTCTTCGACAGGAATGGGCCGAGTGGCTGGTATTCCCAAGCCTGGATATCCCGCGCCGACCAGTCGTTGAGCAGGCAGAAACCGGCGATGTGCTCGGCAGCGTCACCGATGGCAATCGGCTCGCCCATCTCATTGCCCTGGCCGATCCAGATACCCAGTTCCAGTTCGTAATCCAGACGCGCGCATGGACCGAATACCGGTTCTGTCTGCCCGGCCGGCAGCGTCTGGCCTTTCGGCCGGCGCACGTCGGTGCCGGACGCTCGCACCGTGGAAGCGCGACCGTGGTAACCGATCGGCACGTACTTGTAGTTCGGCAGCAGCGGGTTATCCGGGCGGAACAGTTTGCCGACGTTCTGCGCGTGCTCGATGCCGACGTAGAAGTCGGTGTAATCGCTGATCCGTGCCGGCAGGTGCATCTGGCAATCGGCAGCCAGCGGCAAGAGTTTCGCGCCTTGCGCTTCGATGTTGCCACGCAGGGTGCTGCCTTCACTGAACAGTTCGATCAGGCGTTCGCGCAGGGCAACCCGCGCCTCACGGCCAAGTTCAAAGAACGCGTTCAACTGCCCGCCGTGCATGGCTTCCACCGCACTGCGTGCGACACCGTCGAACAGACCGGCCTCAAGCGCCACCTGCAAATCGAAAATGTGCTCGCCGATCGCCACGCCCGCGCGAGGCGCCGAACCGTGCAGGCTGAACACGCCCAGCGGCAGATTCTGCAAGGGGAAATCGCTGTGACCGTTGGCCGAAGCGACCCAGCTGCGGGGAATGGAATTCTGTGTCATGGGTTATCTCCGGGTCGGGTCGAACGTGGCGGGCAGCGTCGCCCAGCAAGCGTCGTAACTGGGTTGCAACTGTGGGCATTCGAGGGCGAAACGACTTGGACGAAGCACCTGGCTGGTCTCGAACATGAAGGCCATGGTGTTATCGATTTTTGCAGGTGCAAGCTCGGCGTTGATCGCCCTGGTGCAGGTTTCGCCGTCCGGGCCGTGGGCGCTCATGCAGCTGTGCAGCGAAGCGCCACCGGGCACGAAGCCTTCGGCCTTGGCGTCGTATTCGCCCTGGATCAGGCCCATGAATTCGTTCATCAGGTTGCGGTGGAACCACGGTGGCCGGAAGGTGTTTTCGGCGACCATCCAGCGCGGCGGGAAGATCACGAAATCGAGGTTGGCCAGACCGTGCACGCTGGTCGGCGAGGTCAATACGGTGAAGATCGAAGGATCGGGATGATCGAAACTCACCGTGCCGATGGTGTTGAAACGGCGCAGGTCGTATTTGTACGGCACGTTGTTGCCGTGCCAGGCGACCACATTGAGCGGTGAGTGATTGAGTTCGGTGGCCCACAACTGGCCAAGGAATTTCTGCACCAAAGTAGTCGGTTGCTGCAGGTTTTCGTAGGCAGCGACCGGGGTGAGGAAATCCCGTGGATTGGCCAGACCGTTGCTGCCGATCGGCCCCAGATCCGGCAGGCGCAGCGGCGCGCCGTGGTTCTCGGCGAGGTAGCCGCGAGCCTGTGGATCGAGCAGTTCAACGCGAAATTTCAGGCCACGCGGCAGAACGACGATTTCCAGCGGCGCCACTTCGAGTACGCCCAGTTCGGTGGCGATACGCAGGCGACCGAGTTGCGGCACCAGCAGCATTTCCCCATCGGCGTTGAAGAACACCCGCTCCATCGAACGATTGGCGGCGTAGTTATAAATGCTGATGCCAGACGGTTTCTCGGCACCGGCGTTGGCCGCCATGCTGACCAGGCCATCGATGAAATCCGTCGGTTCGGTCGGCAGCTCCAGTGGATTCCAGCGCAGACGATTGGGGGTTACTTCACCCAAAGGTCCGCCGGCCAGTTGCCGTTCCAGTTTGACGAACGCCGGGTGGTTGGCCGACGGCTGAATCCGGTACATCCAGGTGCGCCGCGCTTCGCTGCGCGGCATGGTAAACGCGGTGCCGGAGAACAGCTCGGTATACAGGCCGTATGGGGCTTTCTGCGGAGAGTTCTGGCCAACGGGCAGCGCGCCGGGCAACGCTTCAGTGCTGAATTCGTTGCCGAAGCCGGACTGGTAAACCAGGTCCTGCGCGGTTGAATCGGGGTTCATGGAGCCTCCTGAACAGGGAGTCGGCAGTGGCCCATCGCTCTGGCTCAGAGGTCTCGGCACGCCGGGGTTGTTATTATCGTAATCTGATTACGCATAACGTAATTTGCTCGCTATCCAGCGTCAAGCTATAAAGACGCCCATTCGAACCGGAACCGCCAGCCCCATGGAAAAAACCAGCGACAGCAACGGCAAACAGAAAGTCCGCTCCGCCGAAGTCGGCACCGACATCCTCAAGGCTTTGGCCGAGTTGTCACCGTCGACTTCGCTGTCGCGTCTGGCCGAACATGTGCAGATGCCGGCAAGCAAGGTGCATCGCTATTTGCAGGCGTTGATAGCCTCCGGATTTGCCGAACAGAACACCGCCACCAACCATTACGGCCTCGGTCGCGAAGCACTGCGCGTGGGCCTGGCCGCGCTCAACAGCATGGACGTGCTGAAAGTTGCCGCCCTGCCGCTGTCCGAGCTGCGCGATGAACTCAACGAAACCTGCTTTCTCGCGGTGTGGGGCAATCAGGGCGCAACCGTCGTGCACATTGAACCGGCGGTGCGCGCGGTGACGGTGGTGACGCAATTGGGTTCGGTGCTGCCGCTGCTCAGCTCGTCCACCGGGCTGGTGTTCAGCGCTTACCTGCCGCACCGGGAAACCGATGAATTGCGCGAGCAGGAGATCGCTGTCGCGGAGCATCCGCTCAAGGATGAAACAGCCTATGCAGCGCTGTGTGAACAGATCCGCGAACGCGGTCTGCATCACGTGCATGGTCTGTTGATGCCGGGTGTGGATGCGCTTTCTGCGCCAGTGTTCAACGCGGTCGGGCAGATCGCTGCGGTGCTGACCATCGTCGGCCCGACCTCGCTGTTCCACGCCGACGAAAACGGCCCGGCGGCGCAGCGGTTGTTGGCTGCGACCCGGGCCGTGAGTTGGCGCATGGGTTACGAAAGATAAATCAGACTATGAGCCCTCGAAACGGCTCAGCGAACCGTGGTCTTGCTTACTGCAGACTCAGCCTCTTGCATCAGTGCCTTGAAGAACCCGATCAGTTCATCGGCCGGGTCTTCATGGCCGGTGTAATACGTAACCAGCTCCGCGACCGTGCGGGCATCTTCAAACAGACTGAGAAACGAGCGTTGCGCACGGGTAAGTTCTTTAGCCGGCGCGCCCGCCGCTGCAGCCTGACCCAATGTCAGCAGTCCGCTCAATACATCCTGCACATGCCCCAGCGCGGCGGAATAATCACCGCGCCGGTGCGACTGCGACGCGTCGTAGATGCTTTTCATCACCTGCACAGCCACCACCACAGTGCCTACGGGTGGCACCAGCAGGCTGACAATGTTTGCGGCCTTCAACAGATTTTCATAAACCACACTGGCGATTATTTCGTTGAGACTGGTGGTCCGTTCGTCGATGTCACTCAATACACGGCGCACTCGCTCGTCATGGAAAGTGAACAGATCGGGCAGTAACGAACGCTGCTGTGTGCGAATGACCGGTCGGGTATCAACCGTTGCGACCAGATTATCGAAGTAGTCATTGGTCACTTTCTGGTCAACCAGCAGTATCCGCTCGCTGTAATAGCTCCTGAATGGGCCTTTTCGAAAACGAATCGAAGGAATGAACTCAGCGATCGGTCGGAAGTTGACTTGATCCGGTGCGTCAGGCGTATAGAGCAAGTCGAAGAAACCTGACGACAACTTCAGTCGAAAAATATAAACGCCGCCAACCGCGCGGTCCCCAGGAGTCGTCAGACCCAGCGCGCCAATATTGAATTTATACAGCCCGATATCACCTTCGGCGGTGCTGGTCCCTACCGACTGATAACCGCCACTCTCTTTCAGGTTATCGATGACCCCTTGGACAGCAGAGAAAGACTCTGTCGATAATCTGCCGTTGGTGAAATCGGCAAACGCATTGCGATACATCTCACAGCGGATTTTCCGGGCATGTACCGCGCGCTTGAAAGCGTAATCAGGATGAGCCTTGTTCAGATATTGCTCTTCCAGCATCGCGCTGTATCGGTCACCAGGGCGGAAGGTTTTCGATAGCGAAGACAAATCCCGGATATCCAGTTTTTCAACGAGGGGATGTCCATTCACCAAGTAATATTTGGGGCTGTACTTGGTTTCATAGGCCGGATGATCCGCTTCGAAAGCGAGTCCCTCAAGCAAGACGTCGGTAACGCTCTTACGAAACTCTTCGGTCTGAATAATGATCTGGTCGGGATTGACCGAAATGTTGCTGCCGCGCGAACGCAATAGGTCTTCTATCTGGGCTTTCACCGCGTCATAGGTGAACTGCTCGAATGTCGGAAAACCATTGTCTCTTGCATCAACCGTGGACAGCGCCTTGAGTTCGGTTGTCAGACGCGAATAGCGCTTGCGCCCCTCAATGCCAAGCGCCCGATAAGCTGCCGGTGCAATGGCCTTGTGCAGCGCAACTTCGGCTCGGTAGGCGACATTTACGTAGTCCGCCAAAGGTGCCTTGGCGTTCAGATAAAGATCGACCGGCCGGCTATCAAGCGTGTAGCGGTAGCTCAGTTGAGTACCAGCGCTGCCAAGCAACTCACCCGCCTCGTGCAGGTAGTCGGGATGAATCATCAATGCGGCGTATTCACGATCCGCCGACAATGCCGACTCCAGCCAGCGGTTCGCCGCGTAGATATCGGAAAATTTCTGCAGTTCGAATTGCCCGTCAGCTGTTTTGACCAACATCAGCGACGGTGCGTATTCTTTGGCCGAAATCATCAGAACATCTTTCAATGCTGGGACTTGCAGCCTGATTTTCAAGCCCTGAATAGTCACCGCAGGGTCGTTGGCCATGGCTCGCGCGATGATGTTCGCATCGGTGGAATCCAGCTTCCCGGACTGGCGAGCTACAAAAACTGCAAACTCCATCTGGCTGAAGAGATAGTTGCGATAGGCCTCCTGCCAAGCAACCGACGGCGAGTATGCAAGACTGCCGGTAAACTCCAGGCGCAGATTACGATTTTCCAGCCACTGCTCGAGCGCTACTGCCGTCAGCCGACTTCCGTCGGGAGCGCCGATGATGGTCAGAGTCGCTTTGTAACCATTGTCGTGCAGACCGAAAACAAGAAACTCCGTCAGCGTCCGGGTTTCTTCCTGCTCGATGGTCCGTCCGGCAATCTGCAAAGTGTACGAGCTATGGACACTGATCGCTTCAGGATCCAGGCGTTCGTCAAAGGCCCTCTGCGCCCATGCGGAGAACGTGCGCAGCACATAGTCCTTGAAAGAAAAACACGTATCGAACGCGCTCGAATATGCAGCCTCATACTGGTCTTTGGATTCTTCAAGCTCGCTATAACGTTGTTGAACATCGCTACCAGCGGCATGCAGCCAAAGCGGCCAGTCGGTGCGCTTCAGTGCTGCCCAAAGCAGATAAAAGCGGGTGTCGATGCCGTAACGCAGCACATGCAGGCGTTGATTCTCTTGAAGCATGGAGATCAGTGGTTTTTCCAGTTGTTCCCGGCCCCTGATCAAGGATGAAACATTTTCAAGCTGACCTTTGAGGTGAGTGTCGACACAAAAGACATGAGGACTTTGCGTGGCTTTTGGATAACTGATCTGCTCGCTACGCAGGGAAAGTCTCTGCTGAAGTTTGCTGTGCAAATCGGTATTTCTTTCAAAGAACTCGAAGCCGTTTTCCGGCGTGTGCAGCAGATAGGAAGTCGACTCGTTGACCAGTTGCATCTCTGCGACCGCACGCTCGGCGTTGTCCAGAACGAAACAGGGCTGGCGCACCAGAAGATAATCCTGTGCCGGTTGCAGGTTGACTTCAAACGCTGCGCGACCGGCATCTGCTTCCAGCAGATGAGCGAATCGCTCGCCCAATCGGGCATCGAAATTGTTGGCCATGACCGACAGCGACAGCTCTGCACCGGTGACCACGGCATAGGCCTTGATGAAAGCCTGTTTGTTCGACAGCGGTGCATTGTCGGCATGGACGGGTTTCGCTGGCGCAGCCCAGAACTTTGCGATCTCGGCTCGCAATGTTTTTTCCAGTCCGGCAGTTACAGCAGCGATCAGATCTTCAACAACAATGGTATTGAGCACCTTGACTTTGAATTGCTCACTGAACGTATCCGGCAGAACAAAAACCCCATCGCCACCCATAATATAGGCAGGACTTATATGGTTATTCAGACAATTAACCGTCACATCCCAAAGAGTGCCTGATGGCCGATTTTCATCGGCAGGGAAAGCAGGATCCGTATTGATATAGACCTTGTCGATATCAACTGTTTTGCCCAGACGCTTCAATTCACCCTCAAGCATGCTGCGCAGAATATCCAGCACGCTCGGCATGGCGTCGATGATCTTGAACAGATCTGTTTTAGCCTGTGTTGCCTTTTCCCACTCTTCCGGCCAGGTAACCTGCTCACCGAAAGAACCACGCATCAAACTTTCATATAACTTGGCCACAAACTTTCCTTACTTGATTATCCAGAGCTGCAAGTGCAGCCACCGCCGATAATTGCAAGGTAGTTTCTTTTTCAGCCGACATGAAGCTCGAACAAATTACAAAACATGCCACCCAACAACGAACACCATGTTGTGCTACTGAAATTTACAAAACTAAACCAGTATCCCCATCAACTTGGCTTTCGCCACAGCCTGAGTTCTGCGTTCTACACCCAACTTACCGTTAATCCTCCTCGCATGAGTTTTTACTGTATGTAATGAAATAAACAGTTGCTCGGCAACTTGCTGATTAGAAGCCCCTTGAGCAATCAACATCAGCACTTCCCGTTCGCGCCGACTGAGGCCAGGCGCCTGATCATCGTTTTCCCGTGGCCAGGCAGAAACCTCCTTGCCAGACCCAGTGAGGCTACCTCGGCGTAATTCCCACTCGCGCACGGCTTGCTGCAATCGGCAACGCTCCGCCAGCGTTGCGGCTCGCTGGAACGCTTGCTGCGCCGCCGCCGTGTCACCGTGCGCTTCGGCCAACTGGGCGAAGGCCAGCAACAATTCCGTTTCCGCCGCCAACATGCCCTTGGCCTGAGCACGTTTCAGCAATCGTTCAATGGAGGGCCGAGCGCTTTCGTCCGGGTCCGATTGCGCATTCGCGCAGGCCAGCAGGTATTCGATGCGAATAATCAGTTCGAACGTCGCGGGTGGCGCCTGCAGCGCCGAAGGTCCCCGGTAATGCCGTAACAGTCGGCTCAACGCTTCTTGCACAAGATGCGGTCGGCCCTGTTGCAACCAGAACTGGCTGCTTACCTGCAACACAACACCGCGATAGACCGTATCGGGAATCTGCCGCTGCTGCATGACCCTTTCGGCCTCGCGCAGGCGCTCGAAAGCGCAGGCATAATCGCCGCGATTGCCGGCCAGTTGCGCCTGCCCCAAATAGCCATACAAGACTCGTTTGTCTGCACTGCGCAGGCAATCTTCAAGGCCTTGACTGAACAGCTCCGCAGCCTGCGCTTCAAGGCCCATGCACAGCGCCAGTCGTCCGCGCCGAAGGGCAATCCGGCCGAGCAGTGGCACGGGCAGCGTGGCGCGCTGGCGCAGCAAGTGCTCGATCTCCACCAGCAGGCTTTCGGCACGCAAAGGCGCGCCCCGCTGCTCGAGCCATTGCGCATGGTCAAGCTCAAGCAAGCCTTCGAACAGCAAGGAGCCGTGAGCCCGCGCCAGGCACAGCGCTTCGCGGTTGAGGGCATGGGCCTGATCCAGCTCGCCGCACAGTAACGCCTGCTGGGTCAGTCCCGACAGGCACATCAAACGCGCCTGCCAGGCCTCGTCAGCCAGCGCAGACAAAGCCTCCTGAAAGCAGGCGCGTGCCGACTCCATTTGCCCTTGCAGGTGAAACAGCCATCCCTGTTGCGCCTGCCAGCGGGCCAGCAGTTGCTGCTCCAGTTGCGCTGTCGGCTGCGGCATGAAGCGGCCGAGATGAGCCAGGCATTGCCCGGCCTGTTCGAACCGGCCGGCAAACAATAAGGCGCCCGTGACCAGCACGATCAGCTGTGGTGTCATCAGGGTCAGCTGCTGGCTTTGCTGCTCGTGCAAACGCAACAGCAGGACGACGGTCTGGTCTTCGAACAAGTCTTCGAAGCCGAAATGCTGCAACAGGCTGACGGCAGTTTCGTATTCCTCGGCCAACAACGCTTGCTCGAACGCCGCTCGCCAATCCTGCGTCGCGCTGAACCACTGACAGGCGCGCCGGTGCCAGGAACGCGCACACGGCCAGTGCGACTCCTGGATGATTCGCGACAGCGGGCGGAACACCTGGAGCCAGTCAGCGGACGCTTGCCAAGGCTCGATGAAGCAGCCCAGCACTTGCAGATCACGCAGCAGCTGAGCGCCTTCGCCAGGGCCGAACAAATGCTCGCATAACGGCGCGTTGAACCGTGGCAGGTGAGCCAGCACACGCCATGCCTCGTCCTGCTCCGGCGTCAGGTTGCTGAACAGTTCATGCTGCAGATAATCGAGCAGAGTGTCGACACGCTGCTGCGGTTGCAGGTTTTGCGACCAGTCGCATTTCTGCAGGAGCGCCATGCGCGACCCCGCGCACCAACCGCCAGTACGCTGGATGATACGGGTGGCGACGCGGTCCGCCTGGTCAGGCGGCAAATGGTGCAACACCGATACAACTTCATCGTGAGTCAGCGCCAGGCTGGCACTCTCGAATTCGTAGAGTTCGTCATCGAGCAACAGGCGCGGCCAGTTGCACTGCGGCCGGCGGCGAGTGCTGATCCACCAGGTGAGCGCCGGGCTGCTGACCGCCAGCAAGCGATCCAGCAGAGCATCCACAGCCGGATCCGGCAGCCGACTGTAATCGTCGATAAACAGCGACGTCGGCCTCGACCAATGGGCCAGCTCCGCCATCAGTTGCGTATCGTCAAGGCCTTCGACCAGCCCGAGCGCCCGCGTCAGACGCAGGCAGAATTCTTCGGTGCTGAGCGCCGCTCCCGCCAGCGGCAGCCAGATTGCCTCGCACTCCGCGCGCACCTGAAGGAGACATTCGGTGAGCAGTGCGGTTTTGCCGCTGCCTGCGGGCGCGCACAACAGCCTGACCCGTGCGTTCGATGTCAGCAAAGGTGCGCTCAAACGGCTGCGAGGTTGATGATGCGAAGAAAGCCTGGGCAAAAATCCGGGTCGATCCAGGCACGGGGTCATGGCGGTCATCGGGTGAGCCTTCTTATCGTTGTGCGCTCACCCTAGCCCTCTCCCGCGCCCTTGTTGACGAGTATTCAGCACGCTGATTGATGGCCATAAAAAAGGCGACCGTGCGGTCGCCTTTTGTCCAGCGGTACAGCAGAGCCGTTAGCGCACGCCCTCGGCGCGCAGGGCCGAAGGTGTGTAATCGGCAGCCTTGGCTTCAAAACCGAATTCGAAGCTGTGCTTCTCTTCGTTCTTCATGCCCAACGCAATGTAGCGGCCGGCAATGATGTCGTAGAGCGCTTCCAGCGTGTAAGCCTGAGCCTGATGATCGTAGTAGTACTGGGCGTGACCTTCGGCAACGCGCCACAGTTGCCCGCGACCGTCGTAGTGATCGGCCAGTGCCACTTGCCAGCTGTCCTCGTCGATGTACATGTGGCGCTTGGCGTAGATGTGCCGCTCGTTCGGTTTCACCGTGCCGATCACTTCCCAGACGCGGTGCAGTTCGTAACGGGTCAGGTCCTGATTGATGTGCCCGGCCTTGACGATGTCGTCGTACTTGAGCTTCGGCGAGTCGAGCTTGTAGCTGTTGTAGGGAATGTACATTTCCTTCTTGCCGACCAGTTTCCAGTCATAGCGATCCGGAGCACCGGAGAACATGTCGAAGTTGTCGGAAGTCCTCAGGCCATCGGCCGCTGTACCCGGGCCGTCATAGGCCACTTGCGGCGCGCGACGTACGCGGCGCTGACCGGCGTTGTAGATCCACGCCAGACGCGGTTCCTTCACCTGATCGAGAGTTTCGTGCACCAGCAGCACGTTACCGGCCAGCCGCGCCGGGGCGGTCACCGATTGCTTGAAGAAGGTCAGTACGTTGGCGGCTTTATCCGGGTCGATGTCTTTCATCAGTTGCGGCACGGCGATCTCTTCTTCGAAGCGGATCGGCGTGTAGCTGCCGTTGGTCTGCGGTGTGACCTGAGTGATGATCCGCCGCAGATTGCCGCCGTGGTAGCGGGTGATGTGGTTCCACAGCACCTCGACGCCGTTCTTCGGAATCGGGAAGGCGTAGTAGCGGTTGCCGGTGAAATTGGCCAGGCCGTTGCCGTCGTTGATTGCGTTGACGTTCAGCGCGCTGCGCTTGGCCGACTCATAGATTTCCGCCGGCGCCCCCACGGTGCGGTGGGTCGGGTAAACCGGGATCTTGTAGGTTTCCGGGTAACGTTTGAACATCGCCACCTGGCCATCGGAGAGCTTGCTTTTGTACTGCTCGACGTTCGCGGCGGTGATGGTGAACAGCGGTTTTTCGTTGGCAAACGGGTCGGCGAGGAAGCCCTTGCTGTCCACCGCACCGGCGTTTTTCGGGATGCCGCCGGTCCAGGCCGGAATCGAACCGTCCGCATTGCCGGCCTTCTCGGCGCCGAGCGGGGTCAGGCTGGTGCCGAGTTTGTTCGCTTCATCCGGCGACACCGCCGCCATCACGTTGGCGGCCAGCAGACTCAAGGCCAGCACGCCACATTGCAGAATCGTTTTGCGCATTGCAGTCATCCTTCTCGGGCAGATCAGAAGTTCACGCCGAAGCTCAGGGCCACGAAGTCACGGTCTTCGAGGACGTTGTAGTCGCCACCGAAAAAGTCGGTGTAACTCAGACTCGCGGTGTAGGTGTTGCGGTAGT
Organism: Pseudomonas sp. S2_A05; assembly: GCF_054668485.1. Lineage (NCBI taxonomy): Bacteria > Pseudomonadati > Pseudomonadota > Gammaproteobacteria > Pseudomonadales > Pseudomonadaceae > Pseudomonas > Pseudomonas sp. S2_A05. Next base: position 5,764,058 of record NZ_CP162775.1, on the reverse strand, counting down.
CGGCATCGACGCCGAAGCTCACGGCTTTCGCACCTTCGTTGAACAGTCCGTTGGGGCCGTAACCGGCGACATCATGGGACCACGACAGGTTGGGCTTGAGGTTGATCCCGCCGATGACGTTGGCGTAATCGAGAATCGCCCGGGCGCGATAGCCCCACGAAGTCGAGGTAACGAAGCCGTCGGTATCGCCGCCGAAACCATACTGGCCATAGACCGAATCACGGCCATAACGCAGCTCACTGCGTGACTCCAGACCACCGACATGCACCACCGCTGCTTCGCCGACCACGGTCAAGCGTTCGGCGCCGAGCACCTGATCGAAGAAGTGCGTGAGGGTGCTCTGAATCTGCGTGACTTCCTTGCGCCGGTAGCCTTTGTTGTCGGCACCCGGCGAAGTGGCGAGTGGCGATGCGGTGCCGCCGGCAATCGGGTTGACCAGCGCCAGGGTGAGATCGTTGGTGTTGACCTGCACCGGCGCGTTCGGCCGGTAGCTGATCTCGCCGGTCCACGCGGTGCCGGTGGGCAGCGTGGTGGAGAAACTGGCGCCGTACAGACGAATGTCTTCCGGGTATTCGAGGTAATACTGACCGCGCCCGAGCATCACGCTTTGCGCCAGCCCCGCACCACTGCCGGGCGCGAGTCCGTTGGCAATGCCGACCAGGCCAGGCAACGCCGCCAGTGTCGACAGCCCCGCCGTGGTGGTGCCGACCGTCGGCGTACGGCTGTGGTAGTTCATGAAGTAGAGGCCGTACTCGGTGTCGTCGCCGAGCCAGCGCAGCGCCGTGCCCCACTGCCCGGAATCGCGCGCATCACGATCGCCGCCACGGGGGATCACCACGCCCTCGCGGGTGACCTGGATGCCTTGGCCGAACGCAGTGGTCAGCGGCACCAGTGGCGCCACCGCTGGGCTGCCGACGGTGTAGCCGTTGTTGCAACCGTCCGCCGCCACGTCAACGCCGAAGAACGTGCCGCAGTTGTCGAGAACGGTCTGGTCCCACTCCAGTTGGTAGAAGCCTTCGACCGAGAGTTTGTCGGTCAGGCTCTGCGAGCCAAACAGCATGTTCACCGGAATCAGGCCTTCCTTGATCTCGGCACCGGGACGGCGGAATGCCGAGACGTCGACCGGGTTGATGCTGTTGATCGAGTTGCCGATGAAGGTACTTTCGCCCCAGCTCACCACCTGCTTGCCGGCCCGCACGGTGCCGGGCAAATCGGCGATGGCGTAGTTGTGATAGACGAAGGCATCGAGGATCTGCGCGCCGGAAGACTTGGCGCCTTCCTTGCGGCCGCTGTCGCTGATCTGTTTGAACTCGCGGTCTTCGTCCTTGAGTTCGAAGTCGTACCAGTATTTGCCCCGCACGAACACGCCGGTATCGCCGTACTTCAGTTCGAGGTCATGGATGCCCTTGAAGATCTTCGAAAAGGTTTCGCCCTTCTTGAAATTCAGGCGCCCGTCATCACCGGTGGACGATTGTCCGCTGCCGCCATTGACCGTGCCGACCAGCGAGTTGTCGGCATCGCGCAGACCCCAGCTCGCGCCGACCGAAAGTGACGAGTCGAAGGTGCCTTCGATTTCGCCGATGTTGAAGGCGACCGCGTGCGCCTGGGCGCCGCAACCCAGAGCCACCGCAGCGGCCAGCGCCTGCGGTGTGAAGATGGCGCGCATTGTTGTTTTTGTCATGCGTCTTCCCCGGTGAGTGACAGAAGGCCCCACCCTACTGCCGGGTGAAGCGGTCGATAAGCGCACCAAGGAGGTATTTGCGTTGTCGCTCGAAAGGATGAATGGCCTTGTACGGCGGGGCCTGGGGCGGTTCATGGACTGGCTGGATAGCGCGTCATCAGCGCCATCCATGCGCACGCCACTGTTGCGCGCCCCGTAACAGTGCATGTCTGGAATCGGTATTTTTCCTACAGGCTTGAGACCTTATTCTGAGCGCGCTTTCCTCGGCACACGCCGCAAAGCGCCAAGCTCGCCACGCTGAATCGCCAGCGACTGGCTACAGATTCTGGATAAATCGATGTTTTCGGTTTACCGCCCCGGTGTTCACTGACGTTGATTTGTAGCTCCTTGATCCAACGTCTTACCTTGGCCGCTGCGTTTGCAGCGGCCTTTTTTATGGGCGTTTAAAAAGGCTGGTTAGCGGTTCGGGAGCGCTTCCGATCAGCGCGTCAGACATTTCTTCGAAGCTCGGACGAATTCCCTCTGCATCGATGAAAACCCGCGAAAACCCTTTCGACATAACGCCCTGTTACCGACGGGCTTCTCGGATTTGATTACCGCCACTCTGATGTAACTTGAAACACCTCAACCATTCGCTGGTGACACGGATGTCATCGCCACCCGTGCGCACTTTCGAGCGAGTGAAAACGCACATTCACAAGGATATGAATATGCCAAAGCCTCCACCGTTAGAACTGGATCCGCTCCAGCGTGACATTGCCGAAGCGGTGCGCCGGGAGCAGGAAGAAATCCGCGTACGCGAACAGGCGCGTCTGGCCGCGTTGGCGGAGAAACAGCGTCGGGATACCGAACAGGCTCGACTGGCGGCTGAGACCGCGCGCCTGAATGCTGAGGCTGAAGCTCGGAAGAAAGAGCGGCTGGCTGAGTTGAAAATCGCCCAGGCCGAGGCACAAGCCAAAGCTGAAGCAGCGGCGCTGGCCAATGCGGCAGAACAGGCTCGGTTACAGGAGGAACGCAAGCATGTCTTTCCGGCTTATGGAGCAGTGGCCCGCAACGGCCCGGCCGTTTCTTTCGCTTCGACAGCCGTCCCGCTCGGCCCGGCTACCTCGGCGGGAATACTCAATGCGCTACGTACGGCAAAAGCGACCCTGACAGCGACGGGCACGACGCTGTTCGGCAGTCCGGTACTGATGGGATTCGCAGCGCTGTTGATGCCGTCACCTCTGGGCAACGGCGAACGCTTTGCGATGAGCGTTCCACTGGCCGAGTTGTCGTCCGAGCCGGCCGAGACGCTGCGTGAAATCGCAGACCGGCAGGGCACTTTGGAGATGCAGGTCGGGCTAGGGGTCAGGCGACTCGGGGCTGGCACGCAAGTGTTCGTCGCTACGAGTGATGACTTCCATATTCGCTCAAGTGTGATGGTCCTTAATGCCGCATACGATTTGCTCAACGACGTATACCAGGTCGCGCTATCGAACTCGCCCACCGACTTGCTGACCTGGACTCCGGCTATCTCGCCGGGAGACCAATCGACCGCCTTGCCAATAGTGGATACCGGTTCGCCCGCCTATTCCGGCGCTTCCGTTGTTCCGATTGAAGGGCGGCTGGATCTGAACCCGATCCTGGTCGAACGCTGGGATCGATTCATCATCGTTTTTCCGGCTGATTCGGGGATAGAGCCGCTTTATGTGGTGTTCAGCAGTCCTTATGAGGGGGCAACCGAAAAGGGAAAGCACAGCGGGCGTGGTTTCAACCCAGACGAGACTGGAGATGAAATGACATAGTCACTGTGTTCGCGTTACTTCAGGCAACGCCACATCTGGACATGATGATCAGACGGCACAATCGAGACCTGATCAACGAGTATGGGACCCTGGAAGCGTCGTACTCTCGGCTCTTCGCTGCGGGAATTTTGCTTGAGGGAGAAAAGGGCCTAGCTATCAAAGGACCTAACTGGAAGCCGCCCAAGTTCATGACAGAAAAAAGATACATTTGAAAACTGGAGCCACCCGCCGCGAGGGTTGGTGGCTCCGTTAACTTCAAATCGAATACTTCTGCAAATTCGCCATCATTTCCTTCAATGCTTCAATATTGTCCTTCGGGTGCGCCGCCCCTTCGAAATCGCAAATCTGCTGCCAGTGCGCCGCGACGTCTTCCGGCGAGAACCCTTCGCGCGGATCGAAGCCGGCACCGAGGCTGCGTTCCCAGCGCACCTTGCCCATCCAGCCGCCGCCGACTTCGAACAGGCCCGACGTTTCCTGGCATTGCTCGCTGGCCAGATACACCACCAGCGGGCTGACCAGTTCCGGCTTCAGTTGCTCGAATACTTGCGGCGGGATCAGGCCCTCGGTCATGCGCGTGCCGCCGGTCGGGGCGATGGCGTTGACCAGAATGTTGTTCTTGCGCCCTTCGATCGCCAGCGTTCGGGTCAACCCGTAAAGCCCGAGTTTGGCCATGCCGTAGTTGGACTGACCGAAATTGCCATAGATGCCTGAAGTCGACGCAGTGAAAATCACGCGACCGTAGTTTTGCTCGCGCAGATGCGGCCAGGCGGCACGGGTAACCTTGTAGGCGCCTTCGACGTGGACGCGATAGACCAGATCCCAGTCGGCGTCGTCCATCTTGTGAAATGACTTGTCGCGCAGGATCCCGGCGTTGTTCACCACGACGTCGACGCGGCCGAAGGCATCGAGGGCGTTCTGTACCAGTTTGTCGCCGTCAGTCACCGAGTCGTGGTTGGCTTCGGCAATACCGCCGGCCTCGCGGATTTCCGCCACTACGCGGTCGGCAGCCGAAGCGTTGGCGCCCTCGCCCTGCGTCGAGCCACCGAGATCGTTGACCAGCACTTTGGCTCCCTGTCTGGCGAACAGCAGCGCATGCGCACGACCGAGGCCGCCACCGGCGCCGGTCACTATCACGACTTTATCTTCGAAACGCACAGGTTCATTCATCGCGGCAACTCCAGCAGGCCAAGAGGTAATGAACCCGAGTGTCAGGCACGACGCTTTGGGTCACAACGAACACGGCTGCGGCTGAATGGTGCGCGATAAGGCTGAGGGATGATCGAGTGTCCGGTCGCCGAGAGCCTGTGCTCTTGGCGAGAATCAGGAGTACGCCACTTTGCGTGGAGGCAATACCAGACGATCGCGAAACGCCAGATAGTGCTTGAGCACCAGCGCCGGCGCCTCGGTTTGCGGATAGTGGCCGATGCCGGGTAAGAGCACGGTGTCTGCATCAGGGATCAGTTCGCGATATCGCTCGACCATGTGCACGCCGGAGATCGGGTCAAATGCGCCATCGATCACCCGCAAGGGAATGTCACCCTGCTGCATGGCCGTCACCCAGCGCTCACGTTGCACCCGGCGCTCGGGGATGTAAGTGATCAATTTATGCAGGATGCGCGGGCCATGGTTGCTGTCGACCAGACTCCAGTAGTCATCCAGTTCGCTTTCAGATGGCTGGGTCTGCGGGCCGAAGATCTGCCGGAAACCTTTGACCAGCGCCTCACGGCTGAAGGCGCGGCCAAGCAGCCAGCCAATCGGGCTGAGCAGCAGTTTCTGCATCAGCAGCGGACGATGGGTTTCCGGAAACAGACCGCCATTAAGGAACACGCAACTGGCAACTTCGATGCGTTTTTCGTAATGCCGCGCGAGCAGTTCCTGAGCGACGCTGTCGCCGTAGTCGTGAGCGAGAATATGCACCGCTTGTTCAACCTGCAGATGGGCGAGCAGCGCCTGTTGCAGATCGGCCTGTTCCAGCAGGCTGTAGGTGTGATTGCGCGGTTTTGCCGAATCGCCGAAACCGAGCATGTCGCAGGCGATCACCTGATAACGCTGCGCCAGTGGCTGCCACAGGTAATGCCAATCCCAACTGGCGGTGGGAAAACCGTGAATCAACAGCAGCGGCTCACCCTGCCCGACTGTCCAGTAGCGGATCGACTGGCCATGAAAAACGAATGTCCGGCTGCGCTTGCGCCAGACACTCAGAGGAATCTCGGCGAGCGGCATTAGAATTTATACCCCGGGTCTTGAAGATCGAGTTTGCGCAACAGCGCCGGCCACGCCAGCGCGCCGCCCATGCCCTGCGCGCTCTTGGTGACGCCGGCAATCATTGCCTTGGCGCCGGCGAGAATCTGCGGTTCGATGGCGATCAGTTCGGCACCTCCCGTCTGCGCCATGACCTGAATGTCGCAGGCTCGCTGGAAGGTGAACATCATCAGAAACGTATCGGCAATAGTGCCGCCACAAGTCAGCAGACCGTGGTTGTTCAGCATGAGGAAATTGTTGTCGCCGAGGTCGGCTTGCAGGCGCGCCTTTTCTTCATGGTTCAGGGCCACGCCCTCGTAGGCGTGATAGGCCAGGCTCGACAACACAAACAGTGACTGTTGACTGATCGGCAGCACCCCCTGCCTTTGCGCCGACACCGCAACGCCTGACGCAGTGTGCGTATGCAGCACGCAAACCACATCGTGGCGCACTTCGTGGACGGCGCTGTGAATGGTGTAACCGGCGGGGTTGATTTCGTACGGGCTGTCCATGAGTTTGTTGCCGGCCTGATCGACTTTCACCAGGCTCGAAGCGGTGATCTCGTGGAACATCAGGCCAAACGGATTGATCAGGAAATCTTCGGTGCCGGGCACCTTGGCCGAGATATGCGTGAAGATCAGATCGTCCCAGCCGTGCAGCGCGACCAAGCGATAACAGGCGGCAAGATCGACGCGGGTCTGCCACTCGGCAGCGCTGACCTGATCTTTGACGTTCGGCGACGATTGGACGGGGGCTACGCTCACTGTATGCACCTCTGCGTTCTTCTTGTTCTGCTCGTGTCAGCAGTCTAGTCAGGCGCAGGGCATCGCGTAGTTGCATTGGCAGCCAGCTTGATGACTGAACGAGTCAGCCGGGCAAACAGCCTGGATCCGTTGCAATGCAACAACGCTTAGAAGGTGCAGCGATTATTGCCCGCGATCAGCCCTTGAGCGCTTCAATCAACTGCGCCAGCCACGGCTCGGCATCGGTTTCCGGCGTGACGCTTTCGCTGGCGTCGATGCGCAGCATTTCCTGAACCTCGTTTACCCCCAGTTCGGCAAACAGTTCGCGCATCTGCTCGCCACCGCCGCAGAATGTGTCGCCGTAGCTGGCATCACCGAGGGCGATCACCGCGCCGGGCAGGCCGCGCAACGAAGCCGGCAACTGATCGCGCAGGGTCGAATACAACGGTTGCAGGTTGTCCGGCAGCTCGCCCATGCCAGTGGTCGAAGTCACAGCGAGAAGGGCCTCGGGACCGAACGCCTGAATATCGGCCAACGCGGCGCGCGAGTTGTAGAAGGTTTCAAAGCCGGCGGCTTTCAGCAGGTTCTGGGCGTGGCGGGCGACTTCTTCGGCGGTGCCGTAGACCGAACCGGAGAGGATGGCGACTTTCATCAATCTGATCCTGGAACTGAAAAAAAGAGCCGCGATAGTAACAGCCCATGCCGCGAAGTTGCGATTGGCTCTCAATGCAAGCTGCTGGCCTATAGACAGTCCGCGGCTTTCTTCTAGAATGCCTGCCACTGACATAACGGAAGGGATTCTCGGATGATCAACGCCAGTCTGCTGCAAATGGTGATCAACGCGTCGAATGACGGAATCGTGGTTGCTGAAAAGGAAGGCGAGCAGGACAACATCCTTATTTACGTCAACCCTGCCTTCGAGCGCATGACCGGTTATAGCAGTGAGGAAATCCTCTACCAGGACTGTCGTTTTTTGCAGGCTGGAGACCGTGATCAACCAAGTCTGCAGCTGATTCGCGAGACATTACGTGAAGGCGGATCCTGCCGGGAAATCCTGCGCAATTATAGAAAGGATGGCACGCCGTTCTGGAACGAATTGTCATTGTCGACGATAAAAAATGCCGATGACGGGCAGACTTATTTCATCGGCGTGCAAAAAGATGTAACGCTTCAGGTCAAGGCGCAGCAGCGGGTTGCGCAGCTGGAAGCGCAAGTCGCGGCGCTGCAAAGCGAGCTTGCGGCGTTGAAAGCGACGAACGGCGCAAACAAAACCGCGAACTGATGGTCATTAACTACAATCACCAATGACTTTGTAACTATTCACTTCGAGTTAGCCATGCAGCGCGACGCCCTCCTCACTCAGGACGAGCTGGATTTTATCCAGACCATGCAGCACAACCCGCAACTTAACGTGCGGGATGCAACGTCGAGTCTGCTGGTTAATGGTGGTTCGCAGATCCGTGACCTGCTGACACGTCTGGCTGCTCACGAGCAGGTGACGATCCAGGCCAACTTCGAAAATCAACAGATGACTTTTCCGCTGCATCTGGTGGAAGACGAGTTCCACGCGCTGCATCTGCGTCTCGGTGTGCCGAGCATCTACGAAGACGGCCCGATGGTGCGCCCATGGCGCCTGGTTCTTGAAGAGCCCGTGGCGCTGGAAAACGCCAAAGGCCAGCCCGGCACGCTGTGGGTACACGAGGTGTCGCACAAAGGCGTGTTGCTGGAAGTGCGCAACAAGACCAAACCACCGAAACATTTCGCCCTGTGGTTCAGCCCTTCCGGTTATGAGCGCATCTCGTTGCGCGGCCATTTCGAGCGTGAGACCGAGCAAGGTTTCTTCGCCTACGAACTGAGCCAGACCGATGCCGACGAAACCGAGCGCTTGCGCCAGTTCATCCTGCAACAGCATCGCCTGACCCACCCCGCCCTGCACGCCTGAGTTTCAGGTATCCAGTTTGCCTGCCATGAATTGCTTCATGCGTTGACGCATTGTTGCGCCCTCATTCCCCAGGCATGCCACCGATGAACCGGCCAGGCTGTCTTCGGCCAGTTCCGAGGCATCGCCGGCCAACATCAATTGGCAATCCAGACTTAGTGCCAGGCGATTCAGGCGCCGGGGCAGCTCCGGACCGGGGGCATGGTTTGAAAACAGCACAAGTGCGTCAGGCTTGACCTTTTCGCAGACCAGCGTCAATTCATCGAAAGGCTGGCCCGTGGTGAGCACTCGCACGCCAGACTCGTTGCCGCTGAGAAACAGCGCCGCGACCAGCAACTCAAGCTCTCTGCATTGCCCCGCAAGCGCACTGACGACCACCCGGCGCGGTTGAGCCCCCCGCAGCATGACGATGCGCTGCAGCACGCGCGCCCTGAGAAATCCGTCGAGAAACAACCATTCGCTGGTTTGCCCGAAAGCGTCCTGGCGCTGCAGCAGTTGACGCCACAACGGCATCAGAATGGCTTCGAACACCACCGGCAGCGCGTACGACGAGAAAATCTGCCCGTAGACGCGATCCAGCTGCTGATCGTCGAACGCACTGACCGCCTGCTGAACCTGCTCCTGCCATTGCTTGTAATCGGCCTGCACATGGTCATCGGGGATAAAGTTTGCCAGCACCTTCAAAGGCTCTGTTTTCGCCAGGATCTTGCCGACTTTGCTCACGGCCACGCCGCGATCAATCCAGTCGACGATGCTGCGCACGCGCTCGATATCGTTCATGGAATACAAACGATGCCCGCTTTCGGTGCGCGTCGGCTGGATGAGTCCGTAACGGCGCTCCCAGGCACGCAGGGTCACCGGGTTGACGCCAGTCAGGCGCGCCACTTCGCGGATGGGAAACAGCTCTTCGCGCTCGAGCGTGCCGAGTGCTGTCGAAGCCGGGCGAGGGTCCGTGATTACAGGCATCTGGCGGTCAACTTCCATGTCGGTTCATTGGATCCCATTTTAAACATGATGGACTGGAAACCTTCAAGTAGTGATCTACGACGAATGTGGCTGGTTTAATCGACAAAATCAGGAATAATCCTTGCTTGCTGCAAAGCGCAAGCCTCTACCCCGGCCTGCGTCAGGCGAAGTTCTTACCCGGAACGACGCACTCGAAATACGGAGATACAAAATGTCTACTTCCCCCGTTACGTTGATGGTAGCGCGTCGCGTCGCTGATGGCCGCTATCACGATCTCATTGCATGGTTGCGCGAAGGCGAGCAACTGGCCACCGACTTCCCCGGCTACCTCGGCTCCGGCGTCCTTGCGCCACCGCCAGGTGACAACGAATTCCAGATTATCTTTCGCTTTGTCGATGAGCAGACCCTGCACGCGTGGGAATACTCGGCGTCGCGTACCGCCTGGCTGAATCGTGGCAGCGATCTTTTCGAACATCCCAAAGAGCACCGGGTCAGCGGCATTGAAGGCTGGTTTGGTGCTGCCGGCCAACGCCCGCCGCGCTGGAAACAGGCCGTGGCGATCTGGCTGGCGTTTTTTCCGGTGTCGCTGATATTCAACTTTGCCCTCGGCCCGCTGCTCGCTGAGCTGAGCCTGTTGCCGCGCATCTTGATCGGCACGGCGTGCCTGACGCCGCTGATGGTGTATTTCTTCATCCCGTTGTCGACGCGTCTGCTGGCGAACTGGTTGAACAGCACGCCGACGCGGCCATTGGCTGGCGCACCGTCGGCGCAGAATCGCTGATCTGCAGCGGGCGGCGAGCCTGTTATAGTTTTCGCTTCAACCGCGATGCGAGCCGCCCATGCCAGATTCCGCAGCCCCGATCCTCATCACCGGCGCCGGCCAGCGTGTCGGTTTGCACTGCGCGCAGCGCTTGATCGAGGATGGCCACCCGCTGATTTTCACTTACCGCACCGAGCGACCGGGCGTACAGGCCCTTCGCGATCTTGGTGCGACAGCGCTGTTCGCGGACTTTTCCAGCGAGGCCGGGATTCTTGCCTTCATCGACGCGCTGAAAGCCCACACCGAGAGCTTGCGCGCCGTCGTGCACAACGCCTCCGAATGGCTGGCGGAAACCCAGGGCAGCGAAGCACAAGCCTTCAATCGCATGTTCAACATTCACATGCTCGCGCCTTACCTGATCAACCTGCACTGCGCCGGGTTGCTGCAACGCTCGACACCTGCCGACATCATTCACATCAGCGACGACGTCACTCGCAAAGGCAGCAGCAAGCACATCGGTTATTGCGCCAGCAAAGCCGGGCTCGACAGTCTGACCCTGTCGTTTGCCGCGCGCTTTGCGCCTGCCATCAAGGTCAACGGCATCGCCCCGGCGCTGTTATTGTTCAACCCCGACGATGACGCGGCTTACCGCAGCAAGGCGCTGGCCAAGTCCGCGTTGGGCATCGAGCCGGGCAGCGAGGTGATCTACCAGAGCCTGCGCTATCTGCTCGACAATCCCTATGTCACCGGCACGACCCTGACCGTCAACGGCGGCCGGCACGTCAAATAGGCCGTCCCGCTTCGGCCGCGAGTCGAGTAAGATCCACCAGAACGCCTGCAATAGACTGGACGGAGCAAATCAATGCCACAACTTCAACCGGGGATGGCGCGCATCCGGGTCAAGGATCTGCGCCTGCGCACCTTTATCGGCATCAACGAGGACGAAATCCTCAACAAGCAGGATGTGCTGATCAACCTGACCATCCTGTACGCAGCGCAGGAGGCGGTGCGTGACAATGACATCGACCACGCACTGAATTACCGCACCATCACCAAAGCGATCATCGCCCACGTCGAAGGCAACCGCTTCGCGCTGCTCGAACGCCTGACCCAGGAATTGCTCGACCTGGTGATGACCAATGCATCGGTGCTGTACGCCGAAGTCGAAGTCGACAAGCCCCACGCGCTGCGCTTCGCCGAGTCGGTATCGATTACGCTCGCGGCGAGTCGCTAGCTTCAAGCCTCAAGCCGCAAGCTGTAAACTTTGCTCACAGACACCCATCTTGCAGCTTGAAGCTTGCCGCTCAAAGCTGTCTCGAAGAGACCCCCATGACTGATCAACAACGCCTGGAACTCGAAGCCGCCGCCTTTCGCCGACTGGTCGCCCACCTCGACAGCCGCAAGGACGTGCAGAACATCGACCTGATGAACCTTGCCGGGTTCTGCCGCAACTGCCTGTCGAAGTGGTACAAGGCCGAAGCCGACCAACGCCAGATCGAGGTCAGCCTCGATGACGCCCGCGAAGTGGTGTACGGCATGCCCTACGCCGAGTGGAAAGCCCAATACCAGCAAGAAGCCAGCGCCGAGCAGCAAGCAGCGTTTGCCAAAGGAAAACCCAATGACTGATCTGAACACCCTGCGCGCCAGCCTCAAGAGTGGCGAGCATGCTTTCGCCGACACCCTGGCGTTCATCGCCGCCGGTTACGACTACCAGCCTCAAACGTTCAACAACGGCGGCGTGGAAAACGCTGCCGGCCAGAATGAAGGCTCGTGCAAGACACTGGGTCTGGCACTGCTGGAAGGTCTGAGCGATGAAGAAGCGCTGCTGGCGTTCGGCGAGCATTACCGTTCGGTGCTGGCGACGCCTGAGGGCAGCGATCACGGCAATATCCGCGCGTTGATCAAGCACGGCCTGGCCGGGGTGAAATTCACCGCACAACCCCTGACCCGCCGCTAACAACGGGATTCGGATCGTTCCCACGCTCCGCGTGGGAATGCCTCATTGGACGCTCTGCGTCCGCTTTGGGACGCAGAGCGTCTCGGGCTGCATTCCCACGCAGAGCGTGGGAACGATCGAATTGCGTTGGAGCAGGAAGAGCGTGCACAAAAAAACCGGCCAATCTCTGGCCGGTTTTTTTGTGCCCTGCGGTCTTAGAACGTGGCGTTCTGCAGGCCGTCCAGGTAGCGCTCGGTGTCCAGTGCCGCCATGCAACCGGCGCCGGCCGAGGTGATGGCCTGACGGTAAACGTGGTCAGCCACGTCACCGGCAGCGAAGATGCCTTCGACGCTGGTGGCCGTCGCATTGCCTTCGCGGCCGCCCTGCACAACCAGGTAACCGTCTTTCAGCGTCAACTGGCCCTCGAACAGCGAAGTGTTCGGGGTGTGGCCGATGGCGATAAACACGCCGTCGACTTTGATTTCGTCGAAGCTGCCATCGTTATTGCGCAGACGCGCACCGGTGACGCCCATGTTGTCGCCGAGGACTTCGTCCAGGTTGGCGTTCAACTTGAGGATGATCTTGCCTTCGGCCACACGGGCGTTGAGCTTGTCGATCAGGATCTTCTCGGCGCGGAAGGTTTCGCGACGGTGAATCAGAGTCACGGTGCTGGCGATGTTGGCCAGGTACAGCGCTTCTTCGACAGCGGTGTTGCCACCGCCAACCACAGCGACCGGCTTGTTGCGGTAGAAGAAACCGTCGCAGGTCGCGCAGGCCGAGACGCCTTTGCCCATGAACGCTTCTTCCGACGGCAGACCCAGGTAGCGGGCGCTGGCACCGGTGGCGATGATCAGTGCATCGCAGGTATAGACGGCGCTGTCGCCGGTCAGGGTGTATGGCTTGGCAGCGAAGTCCACAGCGTTGATGTGATCGAAAACGATCTCGGTCTCGAAACGCTCGGCGTGCTCGCGCATGCGCTCCATCAGCACCGGGCCGGTCAGACCATGAACATCACCCGGCCAGTTGTCGACTTCGGTGGTGGTAGTCAGTTGACCGCCGGCCTGCATGCCGGTGATCAGCAGTGGCTTGAGGTTGGCGCGGGCCGCGTAGACCGCAGCGCTGTAGCCGGCGGGGCCGGAACCGAGAATGATCACTCGCGAATGACGGACTTCAGACATGAATCTGCTCCTGTTGGCCGGCCATGAAAAATCTGGCGCGGACGCCGGACGGCCGGCGGAATAAAAAAGGACCGTGGACACCTTGGGGAAGGCTTGAACTCGACAGTCCTGTAAAAAGTTGGGTGCAGCGTATCGAGGGGGGCAAGATTAAGGAAATACGGTTTAACAATCCAGCTCATAGGTGGTCTCTATGCCGAGACGCTGACGAGATAGACCTCTTTGTTACAGTGAATGTCGATTGCTCTGCCGCGCTTTCGCCGCTTGGTCAAAGCCGGTAACGTCGGCGCGTTTTCCCTTGCTTCGGAGCACCTTATGCCCGCCCCTGTTCTGTCCGGCCCGCAATACCTGCGCGAAGGCCTCAAACTGGTCCTGAGCCCTGGCCTGCGCCTGTTCGTGTTGTTGCCGCTGGCGATCAACCTTGTGCTGTTCGTCGGATTGATCTATCTGGCCGGCCACCAGTTCAGCCTGTGGGTCGACACGCTGATGCCGTCGTTGCCTGAATGGCTGAGTTTCCTCAGCTATATCCTCTGGCCGCTGTTCGTGGTCCTCGTGGCCTTGATGGTGTTTTTCACCTTCACCATGCTCGCCAACATCATTGCCGCACCGTTCAACGGCTTCCTTGCGGAAAAAGTCGAAGTGGTGGTGCGCGGCACTGATGATTTCCCGGCGTTCAGCTGGGGCGAACTGATCGCGATGATCCCGCGCACCCTTTCCCGGGAAATGCGCAAGCTCGGCTACTTCCTGCCGCGCGCCATCGGCCTGTTCATCCTGTCGTTCATCCCAGTGGTGAATATCGTCGCCGCGCCGTTATGGCTGCTGTTCGGCGTGTGGATGATGGCCATCCAGTACATCGACTACCCGGCGGATAACCACAAACTCGGCTGGAACGAGATGCTCGCCTGGCTGCGGCAGAAGCGCTGGCAGAGCATGAGTTTTGGCGGGATCGTCTATCTGGTGTTGCTCATTCCGGTGGTCAACATCCTGATGATGCCGGCTGCGGTAGCCGGGGCGACATTGTTCTGGGTGCGCGAACGTGGCGCCGAAAACCTGGTGATACAGCACTGACCGCGTCACAAATCCATCATCCGATCGTAACAAGCTCGACATGGCCTCAGCCGACACTGAGGTCATGACGATAGCTCTACATATCACCCTCATCAGCGAAACCTTCCCACCGGAAATCAACGGCGTGGCCAATACCCTTGGCCGCTTGTGCGAGGGTTTGCGCGCACGAGGGCATCAGGTGGAGCTGGTGCGCCCGCGCCAGGCCGGTGATCCACAACGCAGCGAAGACGATGCACTGTTGCTGTGTCGCGGATGGCCGCTGCCGGGCTATCCGGGGCTGCAATGGGGCCAGTCGTCGATGCATAAACTGCTGCGCCGCTGGAAACGCCAGCGGCCGGATGTGCTGTACATCGCCACAGAAGGCCCGCTGGGATTGTCGGCACTGCGCGCGGCACGGCGCCTGGGGATTGCGGTGGTGAGCGGTTTTCATACCAACTTCCAGCAATACACCAGCCAGTACGGCCTCGGTCTGCTGACGCGGATGCTCACCCATTACCTGCGCTGGTTTCACAATCGTTCGGCAATGACTCTGGTGCCGAGCGTCAGTCAGCGCTTGGAACTGGAGCGGCGGCATTTCGAGCGGCTGGCGTTGTTGTCGCGGGGTGTGGACAGCCAGTTGTTTCATCCAAGCAAGCGTCAGAGCGCGTTGCGTGAGCAATGGGGACTCTCTGATAAAGATATCGCGGTCATCCACGTAGGAAGGCTCGCCCCGGAGAAAAATCTGGGCCTGCTCAAACGCTGCTTTGAAACCCTGCAGCAGACTTATCCACAGCGCCATCTGAAGCTGATCGTGGTCGGAGATGGCCCGCAGCGTTCGGCGCTGGAAAAAGAACTGCCGGAAGCGATCTTCTGCGGCGCGCAGCGGGGAGAAGCCCTGGCGGCGCACTACGCCTCAGGAGATCTGTTCGTATTTCCCAGCCTGACCGAGACCTTCGGCAATGTGGTGCTGGAAGCCCTGGCTTCGGGACTCGGCGTTGTTGCCTATGATCAGGCAGCGGCGGCGCAGCATATTCGCCACGGCTACAACGGCGTGTCAGCGATGCCGGGCGATGAGCAGGCGTTTTGCGAGGCGGCGGCGTGGTTGCTGGAGGAGGATGAGCGGTTGCGTTGCGTACGGCTGAATGCGCGGCAGCATGGCAGTCGCCAGGGCTGGGCAGCGATTATCGAGCAGTTCGAGGGGTATTTGCGTGGGGCTTGTGCGGGGGAGCTGGTGGTGCCTGGGGCGCAGACACAACCTTAGATTTGCGTCGACACAGACACCGCTTTCGCGAGCAGGCTCGCTCCCACATGGGTACTGCATTCTTTCAGATGGAATGCGGTCGAAGGTGGAAGCGAGCCTGCTCGCGAATGGTTCGAACTGGCGCAGCTTAGACCAGCGACATCAACGCCTCACGGCTGAACGGCAGAATGTCCTGCTCACGCCCTTCACGGACTTTCTGCGCCCAGTCCGGATCGACCAGCAGCGCGCGGCCCACTGCTACCAGGTCGAACTCTTCTTTGTTCAGACGCTCCAGCAGGTTTTCCAGGCTGGCCGGTTGCGCGACCTTGTCGGTGTTGACCATGAACTGCAAGAACTCGCCGTCCAGGCCGACGCTGCCCACGGTGATAGTCGGTTTGCCGGTCAGCTTGCGGGTCCAGCCAGCAAGGTTCAGATCCGAACCGTCGAACTCCGGCTCCCAGAAGCGTCGGGTCGAGCAATGGAAAATGTCCACGCCAGCGTCAGACAGCGGCTTGAGAAACTCGCCCAGCGCTTCGGGGGTTTGCACCAGACGCGCGGTATAGTCCTGCTGCTTCCATTGCGAGAAGCGGAAGATGATCGGGAAACCCTCACCGACAGCCGCGCGCACTGCTTGAATCAATTCGATGGCAAAACGCGAACGGTTGGCCAGACTGCCACCGTATTCATCGGTGCGCTGATTGCTGCCTTCCCAGAAGAACTGGTCGATCAGATAGCCGTGGGCGCCATGGATTTCCACACCGTCCATGCCGATGCTTTGCGCATCTTTGGCAGCCTGGGCGAACGCGGCGATCACGTCCTGAATGTCCTGTTTGGTCATGCCGTGCACCACGACCTGACCGTCCTTGAGTTTCTCCGATGGACCGTAGCCCGGCACGCTGGCGTCCGGCTCGGTGCCGAGGCGACGTACGCTGCCGACATGCCACAGTTGCGGGACGATCTTGCCGCCCTCGGCGTGCACGGCGTCGACAACTTTTTTCCAGCCGGCGAGCGGCGCGTCACCGAAAAATTGCGGCACGTTTGGATAGCCATTGGACGCGACGTGGCCGACGGTGGTGCCTTCGGTGATGATCAGGCCAACCCCAGCGGCCGCACGTCGACGGTAGTACTCAATGACTTTGGAATTCGGCACACCGCCCGGCGAAAACGAACGGGTCATTGGCGCCATGACCACGCGGGTCGGCAGTTCGAGGGCACCGAGGTGGAACGGTTTGAACAGGGCTTGAACAGGCATCGAGAGGCTCCACGAAAACATTGGCGACGGACATTAATCGATATGACGGCGATAATATCCGCCACGTTCTTCGCGTGACAGCACTATTGATCTGAATGATTAAGGGTCAAAAGGCAGGCAAAAAAAATCGCAGCTCAATGCTGCGATTTTCTGATTCAGGCTAAGGCTTTTTCGATCGCGGCAATCACTGTCGGATCATCCGGCGCCGTGCGCGGCGAGAAGCGCGCCAGCACCCGGCCATCCTTGCCGAGCAGAAACTTTTCGAAGTTCCAGGTGATGTCACCGGGAAACTCGGCGCCCTCGCCCGCCAGCAGGCGATACAACTGATGCCGCTCGTGACCATTGACTTCGAGCTTGCTCGACAACGGAAAGGTCACGCCATAGTTGAGGCTGCAAAACTCCTGGATTTCTTTCTCCGAGCCTGGCTCCTGACCGGCAAACTGGTTGCACGGCAGGCCCAGCACAGCAAAGCCTTTATCTTTGTATTGCTGGTAGAGGTTTTCCAGTGCCGCGTACTGAGGGGTCAAGCCGCATTTGGAGGCCACATTGACCACCAGCACGACTTGGCCCTTGAACGGCGCCAGCGGTAGCTCCTGACCATCCAGGGCTGTCAACTTAAGGTCGTGAAAAGCACTCATGCCGAACTCCAGGATTCTCGTGTTCTACTCGAAACAGCCACTTGGCGAGGCCACCAAGGACAGCCGCGGACTAAAAAGGCGCCCACAGGCGCCTCTCCAGTACTCGAAGCTTAGCGCAGAAAATCAGTGGTGATGGCCACCTTCGCCATGGACGTGACCATGAGCGATTTCTTCCTGGCTGGCGTCACGGATATCAACGATCTTCACTTCGAAGTTCAGGCGCTGACCGGCCAGAGGGTGGTTGCCATCAACGGTGACGTCATCGCCGTCCAGATCACGGATGGTGACGATCTGCATCTGGCCGTCCGGCGCCGAAGCGTGGAACTGCATGCCGACTTCCAGCTCGTCAACGCCTTCGAACATGCTGCGGCTCAGGGTGCTGACCAGCTCGGCGGCGTATTCGCCGTAAGCGTCTTCAGGCTCAACGGCTACTTTCAGCTCGTCGCCGACAGCTTTGCCTTCAAGGGCTTTTTCCAGGCCCGGGATGATGTTGCCTGCGCCTTGCAGGTAAACCAGCGGAGCGCCGCCGGCGGAGCTGTCGATGACCTCACCAGCGTCGTTGGTCAGGGTATAGTCGATGGAGACAGCCTTATTGGCGGCGATCAGCATGGGGCGAGACCTTTTGCATAAGAATATAGAAAGGCCAAGTTTAGCGAAGCAATCGCGTGAAAGCGACCACAACCCGGACAAACGGGTTTCGACCATCACCGGCTTCCATCAGGACGAAGATGGCCATTGGGTGGTCGAGCTTTCCTGTGGCCACACCCAGCACCTGCGCCACCAGCCGCCGTGGCAAACCCGCGCCTGGGTCCTGGATCCGGCGCAACGTATTGAAAAAACAGGTCAACCCTTTGCCTGCGGTTGGTGTGCACAAGGCTCGGTTAGCGCTAACCTTGGCGACTGAATTTCGGTAGTCGGCCAGACATAGGCTGACACCCTTGCATAGAGAATTCCCATGCAAACTTTTTTTATCGCCCCCACCGATTTTGGCGTGGGTCTGACCTCCATCAGCCTCGGGCTGGTGCGCACGCTTGAACGAGCCGGCCTCAAAGTCGGCTTCTTCAAACCGATCGCCCAGCCGCATCCCGGCGACACCGGCCCTGAACGTTCCACCGAACTGGTGGCGCGCACCCATGGCCTGAAACCGCCACAACCGTTGGGGCTGGCGCACGTCGAACGCATGCTCGGCGACGGTCAGCTCGACGAATTGCTCGAAGAAATCATCACCCTGTATCAGCAGGCGGCGGTCGGCAAAGACGTGCTGGTGGTAGAAGGCATGGTGCCGACCCGCAGCGCCAGTTACGCCGCGCGGGTCAATCTGCATCTGGCCAAGAGCCTGGATGCCGAGGTGATTCTGGTCTCGGCGCCGGAAAACGAAGTGCTCGCCGAGCTTTCTGGCCGTGTCGAGCTTCAAGCGCAATTGTTCGGCGGCCCGAAAGATCCGAAAGTCCTCGGAGTGATCCTTAACAAGGTCAAGACCGACGAGAGCATGGACGCCTTCGCCACGCGTCTGAAGGAGCATTCGCCGTTGCTGCGCAGCGGTGATTTCCGCTTGCTTGGCTGCATCCCGTTTCAGCCGGAACTCAATGCGCCACGCACCCGCGACGTCGCCGACCTGATGGGCGCGCAAGTGCTCAACGCGGGCGACTACGAAACCCGGCGCATGAGCAAAATCATCATCTGCGCACGAACCATGCGCAACACCGTCGAGCTGCTCAAGCCCGGCGTGCTGGTGGTGACGCCGGGCGATCGCGACGACATCATCCTCGCCGTCAGCCTTGCCGCGATCAACGGTGTGCCGCTGGCCGGCCTGCTGCTGACCAGCGACACCCTGCCCGACCCGCGCATCATGGACCTGTGCCGAGGCGCCTTGCAGGCCGGTCTGCCGGTGTTGTCGGTGAGCACCGGCTCGTACGACACCGCCAATCTGCTCAATGGCCTGAACAAGGAAATCCCGATCGATGACCGCGAGCGCGCGGAGATCATCACTGATTTCGTCGCCAGCCACCTCGACGCCAACTGGCTACATCAGCGCTGCGGTACGCCTCGGGAGATGCGCCTGTCGCCGGCGGTGTTCCGCTATCAATTGATCCAGCGTGCGCAAGCGGCGAACAAGCGCATCGTGTTGCCCGAAGGCAGCGAGCCGTTCACCGTGCAAGCAGCGGCGATCTGTCAGGAACGCGGGATCGCCCGCTGCGTATTGCTGGCCAAACCCGAAGATGTCGAAGCGGTCGCCCGCGCCCAAGGCATCGTGCTGCCGCCGGGTCTGGAAATCCTTGACCCGGACCATATCCGCGAGCGCTACGTCGAGCCGATGGTCGCTCTGCGCAAGAGCAAAAGCCTCAACGCTCCGATGGCTGAGCAGCAACTGGAAGACACGGTGGTGATCGGTACCATGATGCTGGCGCTGGATGAGGTCGACGGCTTGGTTTCGGGTGTGATCAACACCACCGCCAATACCATCCGCCCGGCCTTGCAACTGATCAAGACCGCACCGGGCTGCACGCTGGTGTCGTCGGTATTCTTCATGCTCTTTCCGGAAGAAGTGCTGGTCTACGGCGACTGCGTGATGAATCCACACCCGAGCGCCGCAGAACTGGCCGAGATCGCCCTGCAAAGCGCTGACTCGGCGGCCGCATTCGGCATTACCCCACGGGTGGCGATGATCAGCTATTCCAGCGGCGAATCGGCGCGCGGTGAAGAAGTCGAGAAAGTCCGCGAGGCGACCCTGCTCGCCCATGAGCAACAAAACTCGCTGTTGATCGACGGACCGTTGCAGTACGACGCTGCCGCGAACGCCGACGTGGCGCGGCAACTGGCGCCGAACAGTCAGGTCGCCGGGCGCGCCACGGTGTTTGTGTTCCCCGATCTGAACACCGGCAACACCACGCACAAAGCCGTACAGCGCAGCGCCGATTGCGTCAGCCTCGGGCCGATGCTGCAAGGCCTGCGCAAACCGGTGAACGACCTGCCGCGCGGTGCGCAAGTCGATGACATCGTCTACACCATCGCGCTCACCGCGATTCAAGCCGCCAACCGACCTATGGATGTGTAAATGCTGGATTTTCTACCCGCCCCCGTGCGCGGCGTGATCGCCTCGCTGCTGTTGGCGCTCAACACGATTCTGCTGTGCTCGTTCCTGTTCTGTGTGGCGCTGGTCAAAGCCCTGCCGTTTGCCTTTACCCAGCGCATCGCCGGTTGGCTGATGAGCCACACCCACGAGGCCTGGATCAGCAATAACAAAGGCTGGATGAATCTGGTACGGCGCACCCGCTGGCACGTCAGCGGCCTGCAAGGCCTCGACTATCAGCACTCGTACCTGATCACCAGCAACCACCAGAGCTGGGTGGATATTCTGGTGCTGCAATACGTGCTCAACCGCAAGATCCAACCGCTGAAATTCTTCCTCAAGCAGGAGCTGATCTGGGTTCCGGTAATCGGGCTGGCCTGGTGGGCGCTGGGCTTTCCGTTCATGAAGCGCTACTCCAAGGCGTATCTGGAAAAACACCCGGAGAAGAAAGGCAAGGACCTGGAAACCACGCGCAAGACCTGCGCGAAATTCCGGCATAACCCGGTGGGGATTTTCAACTTCGTCGAAGGCACACGCTTCACCGAAGGCAAGCATGCGCAGCAGCAGTCACCGTTCAAGTACCTGCTCAAGCCCAAGGCCGGCGGGATCGCCTTTGTGCTGGATGCGATGGGCGAACAGCTGGAGTCGATCGTCAACGTGACGATTCATTATCCAGCGGGGCGTCCAGGGTTCTGGGATTTGCTCTGCGGCAATGTGCGCGATGTGGTGGTGCATTTTGAAGAAATCAAAATCCCGCCGGCCTTCATCGGCAAGAACTACGACCAGGACGGCGAGTATCGATTGCAGTTTCAGGGCTGGATCAATCAGCTGTGGCTGGACAAGGATGCGTTGCTGGAGCAGATGCACCGCGAATATCCAGGTCACCAATAAACCCCTGTGGGAGCGAGCCTGCTCGCGAAAGCGGTGGATCAGCATACAAAGATGTTGAATGAGATAAAGCATTCGCGAGCAGGCTCGCTCCCACAGTTGATCGTTCCCACGCTCCGCGTGGGAACGATCACCCGGCACAAAAAAGCCCGCCGATGATCACTCATCGACGGGCTTTTTCTTGCCGCTTGCAGCTAGAAGCTTGTAGCTGCTTCTGCCTTAGATCGCGCCACGCTGACGCAACAGCTCCAGCACTTGCTTGACGCTTTCTTCCAGACTCAGCGACTGCGTGTCGATCACCAGATCGGCATTGAGCGGCACGTCGTACGGGAAGGATTCGCCCGGGATATTGTCGCCGCCAGCAGCGTACAGCCCTTGCGGATCACGCTCGGCGCACACGGTCGGCGAGGCCTGCACGTAGACCGTCAGCAAGCGATCCTTGCCGATCAGTTCCTTGGCCTGCTCGCGACCTTCGGCACTTGGCGCGACGAACGCGGCCAGGGTCAGCAGCCCCGCTTCGTTGAACTGACGCGCCACGTGGGCGGCTCGACGCCAGTTCTCGGTACGCCCGGCGCGATCCTGTGGCAGACCTTTGTTCAAGTCATGACGCAGGTTCTGGCCATCGAGTACAAACACCGCGCGGCCCATGTCGAACAGCTTGCGCTCGACCGCATACGCCAGGGTGCTTTTACCCGCGCCGGACAGGCCGCTGAACAGCACGGTGGCCGGTTGCTGGCCGAAGCGCTGGGCACGCTCTTCAGTCGCCACGTGGGCCAATTTGCCGTGGTGGGTTGCAGTGCCATGGGCCACTGGCTGAGCGACGATCATGCCGGCGCCAACGGTGCCGTTGGTCAGGCGATCGATGACGATGAATGCGCCGGTGGTGCGGTTGCTTTCGTAACCGTCGAGGGCGATCGGCGCGTCGAGCGCGATCTTCACCTTGCCGATTTCGTTGAGCTGCAACGCGCTCGCCGGGCCTTCTTCCAATGTGTTCACGTCGACCTTGTTGACGATGCTGGCGATCGAGCCCGGCACGTAACTGGTGGCGCGTTTGATGTCGTATTTCTTGCCCGGCAGCATCGGCTCTTCAGCCATCCACACCAGCATCGCTTCGAAGCTGTCGGTGACCGGTGGCACGTTGTCGGCATGCACCAACAGGTCGCCACGGGAGATATCGATTTCGTCTTCCATGGTCAGGGTTACCGCCTGACCTGGGCCGGCGTGCTCCAGTTCACCTTCGAAGGTGACGATGGATTTCACCCGGCTGCTCTTGCCCGACGGCAGCACCACGACTTCATCGCCCTTGTGCACGATGCCGCTGGCCAGGGTGCCGGCGAAACCACGGAAATTCAGGTTCGGACGGTTGACGTACTGCACCGGGAAACGCAGATCGGTGAAGTTGCGATCGCCCGCCACTTCCACAGTCTCGAGGATTTCCATCAGCGACTGGCCGGTGTACCACGGCGAGCGCTCGGACTTGTTCACCACGTTGTCGCCTTTAAGGGCAGACATCGGCACGAAGTGCATGCTGGTCGGCTTCATCTTCAAGCCTTCGGCGAACTTCAGGTAGTCGGCCTTGATCGACTCGAACACGCCTTCGTCGAAGTCCTTCAAGTCCATCTTGTTGATGGCGACGACGATGTGTTTGATGCCCAGCAACGAAGCGATGAAGCTGTGGCGACGGGTCTGGGTCTGCACGCCGTAACGGGCGTCGACCAGAATGATCGCCAGGTCACAGGTGGATGCACCGGTGGCCATGTTGCGGGTGTACTGCTCATGGCCGGGGGTGTCGGCGATGATGAATTTGCGCTTGGCGGTGGAGAAATAGCGGTAAGCGACATCAATGGTGATGCCCTGCTCACGCTCGGCCTGCAGCCCGTCGACCAGCAATGCCAGATCGATGTCGTCACCGGTGGTGCCGACTTTCTTCGAATCGCGGGTGATCGCTTCGAGGTGATCTTCGTAGATCATCTTCGAGTCGTGCAGCAGGCGCCCGATCAGGGTGCTCTTGCCGTCATCGACGTTACCGCAGGTCAAAAAGCGCAGCAGCTCTTTACGTTCGTGCTGGCCCAGGTAGGCGAGGATGTCCTCGCTGATCAAATCAGAAACATGCGACATGACAGCCCCTTAGAAATAGCCTTGACGTTTTTTGTCTTCCATCGAGCCTGCGCCATCGTGGTCGATGACCCGGCCCTGGCGCTCGGAAGTTCGCGTCAGGAGCATTTCCTGAATGATGTCCGTCAGGCTTTCGGCCTCGGACTCCACCGCGCCCGTCAACGGGTAGCAGCCAAGGGTGCGGAACCGCACTTTCTTTTTCACGATGCGCGCTTTGTCTTCATCGGACAGGTGCTCGAGGATGCGCTCGTCGTCGATCATGATCAGCGTGCCGTTCTTCTCGATCACTTCGCGTTCGGCGGCAAAGTACAGCGGCACGATCGGGATGCCTTCGAGGTAGATGTACTGCCAGATATCCAGTTCGGTCCAGTTCGACAACGGGAACACACGGATGGATTCGCCCTTGTTGACCTTGCCGTTGTAGACGTTCCACAGCTCCGGACGCTGGTTTTTCGGGTCCCAGCGGTGCTTGCTGTCACGGAACGAGTACACGCGCTCTTTGGCGCGGGATTTCTCTTCATCGCGACGGGCGCCGCCGAACGCTGCGTCGAAACCATGCTTGTCGAGTGCCTGTTTCAGGCCTTCGGTTTTCATGATGTCGGTGTGCTTGGCGCTGCCGTGGGTGAACGGGTTGATGTTCTGCGCTACGCCATCGGGGTTGATGTGGGTAATCAGGTCCAGGCCCAAGTCTTCGACCATCTTGTCGCGGAACTTGTACATTTCCTGGAATTTCCAGCGGGTGTCGACGTGCATCACCGGAAACGGCAGTTTGCCCGGGAAGAACGCCTTGCGTGCCAGGTGCAGCATCACGGCGGAGTCTTTACCGATGGAGTACAGCATCACCGGGTTATCGAACTCGGCGGCCACCTCGCGGATGATGTGGATGCTTTCCGCCTCCAGCTGTTTCAGATGCGTCAGTTTGTCGACCATGGCTACTCACGAAAGCTTTCTTATGAACGGCCAGCGGGCCGTGTTCGAGCGAGGAATCCTAGCACAGCGACCTCTTCTAATCAGGACGCCAACTAGATCGAAAGGGTATATGAATATGCCCACCAGTTCGGCCGTCAGGGCCGAACGTGGAGCGAGCCTGCTCGCGAAGGCGGAGTGTCAGGCACCTTTGTATTGAAGGTCTGACGCCTTCGCGAGCAGGCTCGCTCCCACAGGAGTTTGCGGTGAGCTCAGATCGGGTTCGGGATGTCGATGAAGATGTGCTCAAGGGCAAAGCGCTTCGCCAGATACTCGCCCAGCGCCTGCACGCCATAGCGTTCGGTGGCGTGATGGCCGGCGGCGATGAAGCTGATGTCGTTTTCCCGCGCACTGTGGAAAGTCTGCTCGGAGGCCTCGCCACTGATGAACAGATCGACCCCCGCCGCCACGCCCTGATCGATATAACCCTGGCCACCGCCGGTGCACCAACCGACGCGGCGGATCATGCCGCTGCCTTCTATCAGCAGCGGCTCGCGGCCCATGACTTCCTGAACCTTGCGCGCGAAATCCCGTGCGGTCATCGGCTCATTCAGCGAACCGACCAGCCCGACGACTTTCGGGTTGCTCGGGTCCAACGGCCCTTCAACAGTGATGTCGAGCTGACGCGCCAGTTGCACGTTGTTGCCAACGTCCGGGTGCAGATCCAGCGGCAGGTGATAAGCGAGCAGACTGATGTCGTGCTTGAGCAAGGTTTTCAAGCGGCGCTGTTTCATGCCGGTGACGCAGGGGTTTTCGCCTTTCCAGAAATACCCGTGATGGACCAGGATCAGGTCGGCCTCGGCCTCGACGGCGGCATCGAGCAACGCCTGGCTGGCGGTGACGCCACTGACGATGCGCATCACTTGCGGGCGGCCTTCGACCTGTAATCCGTTAGGGCAATAATCGGCGATTTTCGCACTGCCCAGGTAACGGTCGGCTTCTTCGACGAGGGTGCTGAGGGCAACGGCCATGAAAGACTCCTAAATATCCCGTTCAGAGGCGCGCGCGGCCTCGTATAATGCGCGACATTATGGGCGGTCTGACCTCGCCTGCAACCTTTCCAGGAACGTGCTTAATGCTCAAGGCGCTGCGTTTTTTTGGCTGGCCGCTGTTGGCCGGTGTGCTTATCGCTCTGTTGATTATTCAGCGTTACCCCGAGTGGGTCGGGCTGCCGAGCCTCGACGTCAATCTGCAACAGGCGCCACAGACCACGATCGTGCAACAGGGGCCGGTGTCCTATGCGGATGCGGTGGGCATCGCCGCGCCGTCGGTGGTCAACCTGTACACCACCAAGGTCATCAACAAACCGGCGCATCCCTTGTTCGAGGATCCGCAGTTCCGCCGCTTCTTCGGTGACAATTCGCCGAAACAGAAGCGCATGGAATCGAGCCTCGGTTCCGGGGTGATCATGAGCCCGGAAGGCTACATCCTCACCAACAACCACGTCACCAGCGGCGCCGACCAGATCGTCGTGGCTCTGAAGGATGGCCGCGAAACACTCGCGCGGGTGATTGGCAGCGATCCTGAGACTGACCTTGCGGTTCTGAAAATCGACCTGAAAAACCTCCCGGCAATCACCGTCGGCCGCTCCGACAGCATTCGCATCGGTGACGTCGCGCTCGCTATCGGCAACCCGTTCGGCGTCGGTCAGACCGTGACCATGGGCATCATCAGCGCCACCGGCCGCAATCAGCTGGGCCTGAACAACTACGAAGACTTCATCCAGACCGATGCGGCGATCAACCCGGGCAACTCCGGCGGTGCGCTGGTCGACGCCAACGGCAACCTCACCGGTATCAACACGGCGATCTTTTCCAAGTCCGGCGGCTCGCAAGGGATCGGATTTGCCATTCCGGTGAAACTGGCGATGGAAGTGATGAAGTCGATCATCGAGCACGGCCAAGTGATTCGTGGCTGGCTGGGCATCGAAGTACAACCGCTGACTCAGGAACTGGCGGAGTCGTTTGGCTTGTCCGGGCGTCCGGGGATTGTCGTCGCGGGGATC
The DNA here is from genome assembly GCF_054668485.1 of Pseudomonas sp. S2_A05. NCBI lineage: Bacteria > Pseudomonadati > Pseudomonadota > Gammaproteobacteria > Pseudomonadales > Pseudomonadaceae > Pseudomonas > Pseudomonas sp. S2_A05. The sequence continues at coordinate 5,737,612 of NZ_CP162775.1, read as the reverse complement.
TTCCGTGACGGCCCGGCGCAGAAAGCCGGCCTGCAACTGGGCGATGTGATCCTGAGTATCGACGGCGAACCGGCCGGCGATGGCCGCCGCTCGATGAACCAGGTGGCGCGGATCAAGCCGACCGACAAGGTGACGATTCAAGTGATGCGTAACGGCAAGGAGCTGAAGCTGACGGCTGAAATCGGCCTGCGTCCACCACCGGCACCGGTGAAAGAAAAAGAAGAGTAAAAATGTTTTCGCGCCAACGGCGCGAATAACAGACATTCTCAACGGGCATGTTATATTGTTTCAATTCTCGCAATTGGAACAACATAACATGTCGTCTCGCAAAAAGGCCTCACTGTTGGGCCTGACTCTGGGTTTGCTCTGCGATCCCGCCCTCGCCGATGAGCCGCAGCCCGTTGAGCTGGAAGCCATCAGCGTCACCTCCGACTACGAAACACCCACCGGCCCGGTCAGCGGTTATCGCGCGACTCGCTCCGCCAGTGCGACCAAAACCGACACGGCGATTCGCGATATCCCGCAAGCCATCAGCGTGGTCCCGGCCAGTGTGCTCTCGGATCTGGGCAGCAGCAGCGTCGAACGCGCGCTGGATTTTGCTGGCGGCGTATCGAAGCAGAACAACTTCGGCGGCCTGACCCTGTACGAATACAGCGTGCGCGGCTTCACCACGTCCGAGTTCTACAAGGACGGTTTCAGCGCCAATCGCGGCTACCCGAGCACGCCAGATGCGGCCAACATCGAGCGCATCGAAGTGCTCAAAGGCCCGGCCGCCAGCCTGTACGGCCGGGGCGATCCCGGCGGTACGGTGAACATCGTCACCAAGAAACCGCAGCCGGAAGCGTTCACCACTCTGCAAACCAGCGCTGGCAGTTGGGACCGCTATCGCACCGCGCTGGACGTCAACACGCCCCTCGATGATCAGGGCAATGTGCTCTCGCGCATCAACCTCGCCGTAGAAGACAACAACAACTTTCGCGACCACGTCGACAGCCAGCGGGTCTTCGTTGCGCCCTCGATCAGTTGGCAGTTGAGCCCGGACACCTCGCTGCTGGTGGAGAGCGAAATCGTCCGTCACAACTCGACGTTCGATCGTGGCGTTGTGGCGCCGAACAACAAATGGAGCGGCGTATCGCGCTCGACGTTCTTGGGCGAGCCCAACGACGGCAACATCGACAACCACAACAACCTGCTCCAGGCCACTCTTGAACACCATCTGAACGACAGCTGGAAACTGCGTTTGGCCAGCCACTACAAGGAAGGCAAGCTCTGGGGCGACGCCTCGGAACAGAGGGCGCTGAACGCCGACGGCCAAACGGTCAACCGCCGCTTGCGCGAACGCGATACGAATTGGCACGACAGCATCACCCAACTGGAACTGCGCGGTCTGTTCGATCTCGGGCCGTGGCAGCATGAATTGCTGATCGGCACCGAATACGAGAATTACCGCAAGGACGAACGCGTCACCACCATTGCTGGCGGCCCCTACGCCATCGACATCTATAAGCCGGTTTACGGCCAGCCGAAACCCAACGGCGCACGCTCGGGCACCGACTTCTTCGAACACGTTGAAAGTCATGCGCTGAATCTGCAGGACCAGATCATCTTCACCGACAAGCTGCGCGGCATGCTCGGCGCGCGCTTCGAGCACTTCGATCAGCGCATCGACGATCACAGCCGCAACGCCAAAAGCCAGCAGCGCCACGACGCGCTGACTCAACGCGCCGGCCTGCTCTATCAGCTCACGCCGAACACCGGCCTGTTCGCCAACGCCTCCACCTCGTTCAAACCGAACAACGGCCTGGATGCTTCCGGCAAATCCTTCGATCCGGAAGAAGGTGTCGGTTACGAAGTGGGGATCAAGAACGAACTCTTCGATGAGCGGGTGAGCAGCACCCTCGCCTTCTTCCACATCGACAAGGAAAACGTCCTCGCCCTCGATCCGGGCAGCGACACCAGCCGCGCCATGGGCAAGGCGCGCAGTCAGGGTTTCGATTGGCAAGTGAGCGGCCAGGTGACCGACGCGGTGCGGGTCATCGGCGCCTTCGCCTACATCGACGCCGAGGTGACCAAGGGCGACGCGACCATTCCTACCGGCAGCCGCATCCTCGGCGTGGCCAAACGCAGCGGCAGTCTGCTGGGTGTGTATGAATTTCAGGATGGCCGTCTGCGCGGTTCAGACGTCGGTGCAGCGTTCACCTACGTCGGCGATCGCTCGGGCGAATCCGGCAGCGACTTCGAATTGCCGGCCTACCAGACCGTCGACTTGCTCGCGCACTACAAGGCCAGCGACAGCGTGACGGTCGGCTTCAACCTGAACAACATCTTCGACGAAAAATACTACGAGCGCTCCTACAGCAACTACTGGGTCAACCCCGGCGAGCCGCGCAATTTCACCGTCAACCTGACACTCAACCTGTAAAAGGACGTCACCATGCACTACGGCAAATCCCTTCTGCTCATCGCTGCGCTCTTCACCGGGCAAGTGTCGGCCCACGGCCTGTGGACAGAGGAACGACGCGGCAACATCGAAGTGATCTACGGCCACGGCGCCGAAGACAACGCCTTCAAGGCACAAAAAGTCAGCGGTGCCTGGGCTTATGACGCAAGCGGCAAAATGATCCCGGTCAGCGTCGAGCGCCTGGCCGATCATGCCCGTTTGAAACCATTGAAGCCGCCGGCGGTGATGGCCGTGGCGCTGAACAATGGCATGTGGTCGCAGACGGCGGACAAGAAGTGGATCAACGAAGGACGCAGCAAAGTGCCCGGCGCTACCGAGGCCACGCAGACCTTCAAGTACAGCCTGTCGATCTATCAGCCGGGGGCGAAATTGCCGAAACTGGACCAGATCAAACTGCTGATCCTGCCGGAGGTCGATCCGCTGACGGTCGGGCCGGGCAAATCGTTACCGGTGCGGGTGCTGCTCGATGGCAAACCGGCGGCAGGGGTGAAGTTGATTGGCGACTATCGCAGCGCGCCCAACACCCTGAGCACCGAGACCGACAAGGATGGGCGTGCGCAGGTGCTGGTGCGTAATGAAGGGTTGAATGTGATTGCGGCGCAGGTTGAAGTGCCGGTGAAGGACAGTGTGGATGTGGACAGTCGTGGGTTGTTCAGTTCGCTGACATTCGTTGGCGAGCCGCATCACGAATAAAAGCACACCCTCACCCCAGCCCTCTCCCGGCGGGAGAGGGAGCCGACCGAGTTGTCTTGCGGGATACATCGACCTGAAAGACCGAGTTGATTATGGATTCAATACAAATCGTTCAAGTCGGTGAACCTCTGCAATATTCCCATTCAGTCCCCTCTCCCTCTGGGAGAGGGGGCCGACCGAGTTGTCTTGCGGGATACATTGACCTGAAAGACCGAGTTGATTATGGATTCCAATACAAATCGTTCAAGTCGGTGAACCTCTGCAATATTCCCCGTTCAGTCCCCTCTCCCTCTGGGAGAGGGGGCCGACCGATTTGTCTTGCGGGATACATTGACCTGAAAGACCGAGTTGATTATGGATTCAATACAAATCGTTCAAGTCGGTGAACCTCTGCAATATTCCCATTCAGTCCCCTCTCCCTCTGGGAGAGGGGCCGACCGAGTTGTCTTGCGGGATACATCGACCTGAAAGACCGAGTTGATTATGGATTCAATACAAATCGTTCAAGTCGGTGAACCTCTGCAATATTCCCATTCAGTCCCCTCTCCCCTCTGGGAGAGGGGGCCGACCGAGTTGTCTTGCGGGATACATCGACCTGAAAGACCGAGTTGATTATGGATTCAATACAAATCGTTCAAGTCGGTGAACCTCTGCAATATTCCCCGTTCAGTCCCCTCTCCCTCTGGGAGAGGGGGCCGACCGAGTTGTCTTGCTGGATACATCGACCTGAAAGACCGAGCTGATTATGGATTCAATACAAATCGTTCAAGTCGGTGAACCTCTGCAATATTCCCCGTTCAGTCCCCTCTCCCTCTGGGAGAGGGGGCCGACCGAGTTGTCTTGCGGGATACATCGACCTGAAAGACCGAGTTGATTATGGATTCAATACAAATCGTTCAAGTCGGTGAACCTCTGCAATATTCCCCATTCAGTCCCCTCTCCCTCTGGGAGAGGGGGCCGACCGAGTTGTCTTGCGGGTACATTGACCTGAAAGACCGAGTTGATTATGGATTCAATACAAATCGTTCAAGTCGGTGAACCTCTGCAATATTCCCATTCAGTCCCCTCTCCCCTCTGGGAGAGGGGGCCGACCGAGTTGTCTTGCGGGATACATCGACCTGAAAGACCGAGTTGATTATGGATTCAATACAAATCGTTCAAGTCGGTGAACCTCTGCAATATTCCCATTCAGTCCCCTCTCCCTCTGGGAGAGGGGGCCGACCGAGTTGTCTTGCGGGATACATTGACCTGAAAGACCGAGTTGATTATGGATTCCAATACAAATCGTTCAAGTCGGTGAACCTCTGCAATATTCCCCGTTCAGTCCCCTCTCCCCTCTGGGAGAGGGCTAGGGTGAGGGGCTTTTGCTTTTAGAGGTCGCCAAGGCCGTCGATCAACGCCTGATTCTGCTCCGGCGTACCCACCGATATCCGCAAGAACTGCGCAATCCGTTCCTGCTTGAAGTGCCGCACGATCACGCCCTGCTCGCGCAGCTTGGCCGCCATGCCCGCCGCATCATGCTGCGGGTGGCGAGCGAAGATGAAGTTGGCCGCCGACGGCAGCACTTCAAAGCCTTTAGCCTGCAACTGCGCCACCACCCATTCGCGGCTCTCGATCACCTGACGACAGGTCTTGTCGAAATACTCGCGATCGGCAAAAGCCGCCGCCGCGCCGACAATCGCCAGACGATCCAGTGGATAGGAGTTGAAGCTGTTCTTGATCCGCTCCAACGCCTCGATCAGATCCGGGTGCCCTACCGCCAGACCGACACGCAGGCCGGCCAGCGAGCGTGACTTGGACAGCGTCTGCGTCACCAGCAGGTTCGGATAGCGATCCACCAGATTGATCGCCGTCTCGCCACCGAAGTCGATGTACGCCTCATCCACGACTACAACCGAATCTGGACTGGCCTTGAGGATTTGCTCGACGGCGTCCAGCGCAAGCAGGCATCCGGTCGGGGCGTTCGGGTTGGGGAAAATGATCCCGCCATTCGGTTTGGCGTAGTCGGCCGGGTTGATCTGGAATTGCGCATCCAGTGGCACCGCATCGAATTCAATGCCGTACAGACCGCAGTAGACCGGATAGAAGCTGTAGCTGATGTCCGGGAACAGCAGCGGCTGATCGTGTTGCAGCAGACCGTGGAAGATGTGCGCGAGCACTTCGTCCGAACCGTTGCCAAGGAACACCTGACTGGTTTGCACGCCGTAATATTCGGCCACGGCGTTTTTCAGCAGATCACTGTTCGGGTCCGGATACAGGCGCAAGTTGTCGTTGAGTTCGGCTTGCATCGCCGCCAGCGCTTTTGGCGACGGGCCATACGGATTTTCGTTGGTATTGAGCTTGACCAGTTTGGTCAGCTTCGGCTGTTCGCCCGGCACGTAGGGCACCAGATCCTTGACGAACGGGCTCCAGAATTTACTCATCGCTCAGTTCCCCTGCCCTTTCAGAAAGTCTTGGTCTTTGATGCGGTATTCGGCGCTGCGCGCGTGGGCGCTCAGCGATTCACCACGGGCGAGTACCGATGCAGTTTTGCCCAGCTCGGAAGCGCCGGCCTCGGAGCAGAAGATGATCGACGAGCGCTTCTGGAAGTCGTAGACACCCAGCGGCGAGGAGAACCGCGCGGTGCCGGAAGTCGGCAACACGTGGTTCGGACCGGCGCAGTAATCGCCCAACGCTTCGGAAGTGTGGCGGCCCATGAAGATCGCACCGGCGTGACGAATCTGCGGCAACCAGGCTTGTGGATCGGCGACCGACAACTCCAGGTGTTCCGGGGCGATACGATTGGCGACTTCGATGGCCTGGGCCATGTCACTGACCTGGATCAGCGCACCACGGCCATTGATCGAAGTTTCGATGATGGTTGCGCGGTCCATGGTCGGCAGCAGTTTGTCGATGCTTGCGGCTACCTTGTCGAGGAACTCGGCGTCCGGGCTGACCAGAATCGCTTGCGCGTCTTCGTCGTGCTCGGCCTGGGAGAAGAGGTCCATGGCGATCCAGTCCGGATCGGTCTGGCCGTCGCACACTACAAGAATTTCCGAAGGGCCGGCGATCATGTCGATGCCGACCTGGCCGAACACATGACGCTTGGCCGTGGCGACGTAGATGTTGCCCGGGCCGACAACCTTGTCGACACGCGGCACGCTTTCGGTGCCATAAGCCAGTGCGGCAACCGCTTGCGCGCCGCCGATGGTGAACACGCGGTCGACACCGGCGATGCAGGCAGCGGCCAGCACCAGCTCGTTGATTTCACCGCGCGGGGTCGGCACGACCATGACCACTTCGGTCACGCCGGCCACCTTCGCCGGAATCGCGTTCATCAATACCGACGACGGATACGAAGCCTTGCCACCCGGCACGTACAGGCCGGCACGATCCAGTGGCGTGACTTTCTGGCCGAGCACCGTGCCGTCAGCCTCGGTGTAGCTCCAGGAATCCTGCTTCTGTTTTTCGTGATAGCTGCGCACGCGGGCGGCGGCTTTTTCCAAGGCCTCGCGTTGCGGCACAGTGATGCGGGTCAGGGCCAGTTCGAGACGCTCGCGCGGCAGGATCAGGTCGGCCATCGAGGCGACTTCAAGACCGTCGAACTTCTGGGTGAACTCGACCAGCGCCGCGTCACCGCGCTCGCGCACAGCCTTGATGATGTCGAGCACGCGCTGATTGACCGAGTCGTCAGACACACTTTCCCAGCTCAGCAGATGATCCAGATGATGCGCGAAATCCGGGTCAGCAGCGTTGAGTCGGCGAATTGCAGTCGGTGCGGTCATAGCGAGAGCCTCATAGGAATTGGCAAAAAACTCAGGCGCCCGAAACTAGCATTCGATCCGCTTGGGCACCTGAGAATTCTGGCTATGAGGCGGATAGACGGCGCGGCCTCGGGCCGCGCTGGTAGATCAGCCGCGGTGTCGCGATTCCACTGCGTTGCGCAGGGTGTCGATCAACGCCTGGATTCGGGCGTGCTGCATTTTCATTGAAGCCTTGTTGACCACCAGACGCGAGCTGATCGTGGCGATCAGTTCCTGTGGCTCCAGGCCGTTGGCGCGCAGGGTGTTACCGGTGTCGACCACGTCGATGATCTTGTCGGCCAGCCCGATCAGCGGCGCCAGTTCCATCGAGCCGTACAGCTTGATGATGTCGACCTGACGGCCCTGCTCGGCGTAATAACGCTTGGCAACGTTGACGAACTTGGTCGCCACGCGCAGACGGCCCTTGGGCTCGGCCGCGCCGATCTTGCCGGCAGTCATCAGCTTGCACTGGGCGATCTGCAGGTCCAGCGGCTCGTACAGGCCCTGGCCGCTGTATTCCATCAGCACGTCCTTACCGGCGACGCCGAGGTCGGCCGCGCCATGCTCGACATAGGTCGGCACGTCGGTGGCACGCACGATCAGCAGACGCACGTCGTCCTGGGTCGTGGGAATGATCAGCTTGCGGCTCTTGTCCGGATTCTCGGTCGGCACGATGCCCGCTTCAGCGAGAAGCGGCAGAGTGTCGTCAAGGATGCGGCCCTTGGACAGTGCGATGGTCAACATGGGAAACGTCAGTCCTTATCAAGGTACTCATGCCCGGTCGCAATCGGCGCCGGACACACATCGAGGGTGCGTACACCCTCGACTCGAAACGAATTCAGTGGACACGTCCCTGTGTCCCGATGCAGCGATCAGCCCGGAACGCGACGGATCTTGGCACCCAGCATTTGCAGTTTTTCTTCGATGCACTCGTAACCACGGTCTATGTGGTAGATGCGGTCGATCAGCGTGTCGCCTTCGGCAACCAGCGCCGAGATCACCAGACTGGCCGATGCGCGCAGGTCGGTGGCCATGACTGGCGCGCCCTTGAGCTTCTCGATACCGGTGACGATGGCAGTGTTGCCTTCAACCTGGATATGCGCGCCCATGCGGTGCAGCTCGTACACGTGCATGAAACGGTTTTCGAAGATTGTCTCGATCACCGCACCAGTACCTTCGGCAATGGCGTTGAGCGAGATGAACTGGGCCTGCATGTCGGTCGGGAACGCCGGGTACGGCGCGGTGCGCACGTTGACCGCCTTCGGGCGCTTGCCGTGCATGTTCAGCTCGATCCAGTCTTCACCGCAGGTGATTTCCGCACCGGCTTCACGCAGCTTTTCCAGCACCGCTTCGAGAATGGTCGGATCGGTGTCCTTGACCTTGACGCGGCCACCGGTCACGGCAGCAGCGACCAGATAGGTGCCGGTTTCGATACGGTCAGGCATGACTTTGTAGAAAGCCGAACCCAGACGCTCGACGCCATCGATGGTGATGGTGTCTGTGCCGGCGCCGGAAACCTTGGCGCCCATGGCATTGAGGAAGTTCGCCAGGTCGACCACTTCAGGTTCGCGCGCGGCGTTCTGCAACACGCTGCGGCCTTTGGCCAGTGCAGCGGCCATCATGATGTTCTCGGTACCGGTCACGCTGACGGTGTCGAAGAAGAAGTGCGCGCCGCGCAAACCACCTTCAGGTGCCTTGGCCTTGATGTAGCCGCCTTCGACGTCGATGACCGCGCCCATGGCTTCCAGACCGCGGATGTGCAGGTCGACCGGACGCGAACCGATGGCGCAACCGCCGTGCAGTGCGACTTCGGCTTCACCGAAACGCGCGACCATCGGGCCGAGCACAAGGATCGACGCACGCATGGTTTTCACCAGTTCGTACGGCGCGATCAGGGTCTTGATGGTGCGCGGGTCGATTTCGACGCTGAGCTTCTCGTCGATTACCGGCTCAATGCCCATGCGCCCGAACAGCTCGATCATGGTGGTGATGTCGTGCAGGTGCGGCAGGTTGCCAACGGTGACCGGGCCATCGCACAGCAAGGTCGCGGCCAGAATCGGCAGGGCGGAGTTCTTCGCGCCGGAAATGCGGATCTCGCCATCAAGACGAGCGCCACCGGTAATAATCAATTTATCCATTAGTATCTCGACGCCCTAGGGCTCAGGTGCGCTCGGCCCAGGCCGCGCGGCTGAAAAATTTCATAGTGACCGCATGGATGCTGCCATCGGTGATCCATGGGTTCAAATGGGCATAGACCTGCTGCTGACGCTTCACCGGGCTCAACGCCGCCAGTTCATCGCTAATCACGTTCAGCTGGAAGTTGCAGCCTTCGCCTTCAACTTCTACCAGCGTTCCTGGCAGCTTTCCTTCAAGGAAGCTCTTCACTTCTACGGCCTGCATGCTCAACCTCAATCGGCGCCCTGTGCGCACGGGTCGGACATCATACAAAAAAGCCCCGCGCCTGCGAACCCCGCAACGCAGGACTCTGACGGGGGGCTTCTTTATAGATGATGGTTCAGGGTTGCGCCAACAGCTCGGTCAGTTCACTGACCTGAGCGATTTCGCGCATGTCTTCAGGCATCGCACGGATGCTGACGGCCTTGCCGGCCGCCTGGGCATCGCGCATGAAGCACAGCAGCAACGACAGGCCGACGCTGCTGGACTTCTGCACCGCCGAACAATCGATGACCAGCGCGGACGCCTTGCTCGACTTGATCAGCGCCTGCCCTTCCTTGCGCAGCTCAGGCCCGGTGCGGTAATCCAGCACGCCGCTGAGCACCAGCTCGTCGACATCACTCATACGAACTGCCGCCTCACTCATTGCGCTGGCTTCGCGGCGGCTTTGTCGGTTTCCTGCTTGGCCTTGGCCACTTCACCGGCCCAGCCATCGATGGTCTTGTCCAGATCGTTGCCATTGCGTTGCATGGCGTCGGCGAACTGGTCACGGAACAGCTTGCCGATGTTGATGCCGTTGATGATCACGTTGCGCAGTTTCCACTCGCCGCTGATCTTCTCAAGCGTGTACTGCACCGGATAGATCGCGCCATTGCTGCCCTTGACGGTCATGTTGACGCTGGTGCGGTCGCCCGATTCGTCTTTGGCCGGGTCAACCGTGATGCCCTGGTTGTTGTATTCCAGCAGAGCGTTGCCATAGAACTGGAACAGACCGCGCTTGAAGTTTTCCTGAAAGCGCTGCATCTGCTCAGGCGTGGCCTTGCGCGAATACTTCACGGTCATGATGCTTTTGGAGATGCCCTCGGCATCCACCACCGGCCCCACAATGCTGTTGAGCGCCGCATAAAAATCCTGCGGATCCTGCTTGTACTTCTCTTTGTTTGCCTGCAAGTCGGCAAGCATCCGGTTCGTGGTGTCCTGAATCAGGTCATGAGCCGATTGCCCCGGTGCAGCGTTAGCCATCAACGGCAGGGCCGCGAGCAACACCAACAGGCCACGTCGCAAGATAGAGATCATTCAAAAGCTCCTCATTTGGCGTCTTTGCTAACGGTATTGAGCAGGAATTTACCGATCAGGTCTTCCAGTACCAGTGACGACTGCGTGTCGTGGATGGTTCCACCGTCTTTCAACTGGGTGTCTTCACCGCCGACGCTGATACCGATGTATTTCTCGCCCAGCAGACCTGCGGTGAGGATAGATGCAGTCGAATCGACCGGCAGGTTGTCGACCTTTTTATCCACTTGCAGCGTGACCCGACCGGTGAAGCTGTCGCGATCCAGATCGATAGCGGTGACCTTGCCGATGGTCACACCGGCCATGGTCACTTTGGCTCTGACCGTCAGACCGGCGATATTGTCGAAATACGCATACAACTTGTAAGTGTCGGTGGACGAAGTCGGAGACAGGCCGCTGACGCGCAAGGCGAGCAGCAGCAAAGCCAGGATCCCTGCCAGCAGGAACAGGCCGACACCGATTTCCAGGGTGCGGTTTTGCATCAGAAATCTCCAAACATCAAAGCGGTCAGAATAAAGTCCAGACCGAGCACTGCCAGCGAGGCAAACACCACGGTCTTGGTGGTGGCACGACTGATTCCCTCGGACGTGGGTTCACAGTCATAGCCTTGGAATACGGCGATCCAGGTCACGACAAAGGCGAAAACGACACTCTTGATCACGCCATTTAGCACATCACTGGTGAAGTTCACGCTGTTCTGCATGTTCGCCCAGTACGAGCCTTCGTAGACGCCCAGCCAGTCGACCGCCACCCACGAACCGCCCCAGATGCCGACGACGCTGAAAATCATCGCCAGCACCGGCAGGGAAATGAAGCCGGCCCACAGGCGCGGCGCAATGATGTACTTGAGCGGATCGACACCGATCATTTCCAGGCTGGACAGCTGCTCGGTGGATTTCATGTTGCCGATCTCGGCGGTCAACGCCGAACCGGCCCGCCCGGCAAACAGCAACGCCGTGACCACCGGCCCCAGTTCACGCAGCAGCGTCAGGGCGACCATCTGCCCTACAGCCTGCTCTGAACCATAGCTGGAAAGAATGCTGAAGCCCTGCAGCGCCAGGACCATGCCGATGAAAATGCCGGAGACCACGATGATCACCAGCGACATGACGCCGACCGAATGCAGCTGCTTGACCAACAGGCCAAAACCACCGCTGATACCGCCACGGCCCAGCAGGGCGTGAAACAGGAACAGGGTCGCCCGACCAAACACCGCGACCGCGTCGATCGCCGATTCGCCGAACCGACGCACGCGTTCCATCAATGAAATTCTGCGCATCAACGCTTCCCCAGAAGATCTGCGCGGTAATCCGTCGCTGGAAAGTGATACGGCACCGGGCCATCGGGATCACCGGTCATGAACTGGCGGATACGCGGGTCATCCGAATTCATCAGCTCATCCGGCGTGCCCTGCCCCAGCACCTGACCATCGCCCACGACATAGATGTAGTCGGCAATGCTCGCGGTTTCCGCCAGGTCGTGCGAGACCACGATGCTGGTGATTCCCAGTGCATCGTTGAGCAGGCGGATCAGGCGCACCAGCACGCCCATGGCGATCGGGTCCTGGCCCACGAAGGGCTCGTCGTACATGAGAATCTGCGGATCGAGGGCAATCGCCCGGGCCAGCGCCACGCGGCGCTTCATGCCGCCGGACAGTTCGTCCGGCATCAGGTCGATGGCGCCACGCAGCCCCACGGCCTGCAATTTCAGCAGGACGATGTCGCGAATCATGTCTTCCGGCAGTTGCGTGTGCACCCGCAGCGGAAAGGCCACGTTCTCGAACACATCGAGGTCGGTGAACAGCGCACCGCTCTGAAACAGCACGCCCATGTGCTTGCGCGCATCGAACAGATCACTGCGCGACAGCGTCGGCAGATTCTGCCCGTTGACCCAGACTTCGCCGCCGGACGGCCGCAACTGCGCGCCCATCAGGCGCAGCAGCGTGGTCTTGCCGCAGCCGGAAGGCCCCATGATGCCGGTGACCTTGCCGCGCGGGATGCGGATATCGACGTTATTGAAAATGCTCCGCGCACCGCGCTTGAAGGAGACTCCCTTCAGCTCGACCGCGTAGGCGTTATCGGCACTCATCTAAACTCCTTGCGATGCAGCCTCTCACTGGGATGCCAGACTTTCCTCGGAAACACCTGCATCCCGGGCAGGCCGAACTGGCGGCGAACTATATCACTGCAAAGGCTGAGCGCCCAAGCGAGAACCCGGCCAAGATCGCCGACTGAAGAGGGCCTGAGCGACTTTCAGAGGGTTTTGGTAACCAGTAATGACAAAGCACGTCGAACTTGCGTGAGGCTTTGCCACATACCCGCTATAATCGCCGCCTTTTCATCGGCCCATACGATTCTGACATGAGCAAAACCCGCGACCTGATTCAATCGGCACAACGCACCATCCGCCTCGAAGTGGAAGCCGTCCAAGGCTTGATGGCCCATATCGACGCCGATTTCGTACGCGCTTGCGAGATGATTCTGGCCAGCAAGGGCCGTGTGGTCGTAGTCGGCATGGGCAAATCCGGGCACATCGGCAACAAGATCGCCGCCACCCTGGCCAGCACCGGCACTCCGGCGTTTTTTGTGCATCCGGCCGAAGCCAGCCACGGCGACATGGGCATGATCACCCGCGACGATGTGATTCTGGCCCTGTCGAACTCCGGCTCGACCAACGAAATCGTAACGCTGCTGCCATTGATCAAACGCCTGGGTATCCAGCTGATCAGCGTCACCGGCAATCCACAGTCGCCATTGGCGAAGGCTGCCGAGGTCAATCTCAATGTGCATGTCGAGCACGAAGCCTGCCCGCTGAATCTGGCACCGACCTCTTCGACCACGGCCGCACTGGTCATGGGCGATGCCCTGGCCGTGGCGCTGCTGGAAGCTCGTGGTTTCACCGCTGAAGATTTCGCGTTCTCGCATCCGGGCGGTGCCCTTGGCCGTCGCCTGCTGCTGAAAGTCGAAAACGTCATGCACGCCGGACAGGAGCTGCCGCAGGTACAACGCGGCACCCTGCTCAAGGACGCGCTGATGGAAATGACCCGCAAGGGTCTGGGCATGACCGCAATTATTGAGGCCGATGGCAAGCTCGCCGGGATCTTCACCGACGGTGATTTGCGCCGCACGCTGGATCGCGCCATCGACATCCGCAGCGCCACCATCGACCAGGTGATGACTGCACACGGCAAGACCGCCCGGCCCGACATGCTCGCCGCCGAAGCCCTGAAAATCATGGAAGACCATCGAATCAACGCCCTGGTAGTCGTCGACGAGGAGGATCGCCCGATCGGCGCCTTCAACCTCTCCGATCTGCTGCGCGCAGGAGTCATGTAATGAGCAACGATCTGCTGCAACGTGGCAAAGCAATCAAACTGGCTGTGTTCGACGTCGACGGTGTGCTCACCGACGGGCGCCTGTACTTCCTCGAAGACGGCAGCGAGTTCAAGACCTTCAACACCCTCGACGGCCAGGGCATCAAGATGCTGATGAATGCCGGCGTACAAACGGCGATCATCAGTGGCCGCAAGACCCCGGTGGTCGAGCGACGCGCGAAAAACCTCGGCATCCCGCACCTGTTTCAGGGGCGCGAGGACAAACTGGTGGTGCTCGACGGCCTGCTCGCGCAACTGGGCCTAAGCTATGAGGAAGTCGCCTATCTCGGTGACGATCTGCCAGACTTGCCGGTGATCCGCCGTGTAGGGCTGGGCATGGCGGTGGCCAACGCTGCCGATTTCGTCCGCGAACACGCCCACGGCGTTACCCGCGCCCGTGGCGGCGAAGGTGCCGCCCGCGAATTCTGCGAATTGATCCTGCGCGCCCAGGGCCGCCTCGAAGCGGCCAACGCCGCGTACCTGTGAGCCTGACCATGTTTAGCAAAAAGTTTCGCAATTTCCTGCTGTTCGGCTGCATCGCGGCGATTTTCGCTGCGGTGGGCTACTGGAACATCAGCCCGGAGCGCTTCCTCGACAAGCCGCCGGTCTCGGCCGCCGAGAATCCGATCGACTGGTACGCGACCAACACGCACACCATTCAATACCTGCCCGACGGCAAGGTGCAGTACGAGATGACCTCCGACAAGGCCGAGCACGTCAAGGCCACCGATGTCACTCTGGTAACCAAGCCTGATTTGAACATGTACCGCGGCACCGACTTCCCGTGGCACGTGACCAGCGAGCGCGGCGAAGTGAATTCGGGCGGCACCGAAGTTGAATTGATCGATTCGGTACGCGTACAGCGCACCGATGAGAAACAGCGCGGCACCCTGATCACCAGCACCCGCATGACCGTGTTCCCGCAGCAAGAATATGCGCAGACCGCGCAACCCGTTAGAATCGAGGGCGCTGGCGGCGTATCGACTGGCGTCGGAATGAAAGCGTACCTGAAGGACAGCAGGATACACCTGCAATCGAACGTAAGAGGACAGTATGAGGCTCGTTAAAACCCTCCCTATTTTGCTCAGTCTGGGCGCAGCACTGGGAAGCGCGAGCGCCTGGTCCCTGCCGAACGATCAGCAGCAGCCTATCCGCATTCAGGCCGACGACGCCCAACTGGACGACAAGAATGGCATCGCCACCTATAAAGGTGACGTGATCATTACCCAGGGCTCGATGATCGTTAAAGGCAACACCGTGACCATGACGCGCGCGCCCAATGGCGACATCGATGTGGTGACATCGGTAGGCAACCTGGCTTACTTCGAGCAGTTGCAGACCCAGGGCGACGCCAACCCGGTCAAGGGCTACGGCGTGACGATTCAATACCACGCCCAGCAGAACCGGGTGGTGCTGATCGACAAGGCCAAGGTTATCGACAAGGATAACAACGTCACCCAGGGCGAAAAAATCGTCTACGACACCGTGAAGAAGCTGGCCAGCGCCGGTCGCGCCACGGGCAGCAAGGTCACCGAATCGCGTCCGCGCATCGACATGGTGATCCAGCCGAAGAAGAAAACCGAAGAGAAATCCCAGTAATGGCAACTCTGAAAGCTCAGCACCTGGCCAAGGCCTATAAAAGCCGCCAGGTCGTGCGTGACGTCAGCCTGTCGATCGACAGCGGGCAGATCGTCGGCTTGCTCGGCCCGAACGGCGCCGGCAAGACTACGTGCTTCTACATGATCGTTGGCCTGGTGCAGGCAGATCAGGGCCGTGTGCTGATCGATGATCTGGACGTCAGCCACCAGCCGATGCACGGCCGCGCCAAGGCCGGTATCGGCTATCTGCCGCAAGAAGCGTCGATCTTCCGTAAACTGTCGGTCGCCGACAACATCATGGCGATCCTCGAGACCCGCCCGGAGCTGGACAAGGCCGGTCGTCGCAAGGAGCTGGAAAGCCTGCTGCAGGAATTCCACATCAGCCACATCCGCGACAACCTCGGCATGAGCCTGTCCGGTGGTGAACGCCGCCGGGTGGAAATCGCTCGCGCCCTGGCGACGGCACCGAAATTCATACTGCTCGACGAACCGTTCGCCGGCGTTGACCCGATCTCGGTCGGCGACATCAAGCAGATCATCCATCACCTCAAGGCCAAGGGCATCGGCGTGCTGATCACCGACCACAACGTGCGTGAGACGCTGGATATTTGCGAAACCGCTTACATCGTCAACGACGGTCAACTGATCGCTGAAGGCGATGCCGAGACCATCCTGGCCAACGATCTGGTCAAGGAAGTGTATCTGGGTCACGAGTTCCGCCTGTAAGCGCGACAGCGCTGTATCGATTCAAGGCGCATTTATCCGCTTTAATTGTTACAGCGCTCTAGGCAAACACTTCAGTTTCAGGCATATAATTTGCTTAAGTTTGGCGCTTCGGCGCCCTGTAGTGGATGGCGCAAAGCGCCGGCGAATAAGGTGTTAAGCCCCTGCCATGAAACCATCGCTAGTCTTGAGAATGGGCCAGCAGCTGACGATGACACCGCAGCTGCAACAGGCCATCCGCCTGCTCCAATTGTCGACCCTGGACCTGCAACAGGAGATCCAGGAGGCTCTGGAATCCAATCCGATGCTCGAGCGCCAGGAAGAAGGCGACGACTTCGACAACGCCGATCCGCTGGCCGACAACGCCGAACAGAAGCCCGCCGAAATCCAGGAACCCTCCTACCAGGAAACCGCCCCGACGGTGGATAACCTCGAGGATGGCGATTGGAACGAGCGTATCCCCAACGAACTGCCAGTGGATACTGCCTGGGAAGACGTCTACCAGACCAGCGCCAGCAGCCTGCCGAGCAGCGATGACGATGAGTGGGATTTCACCACCCGCACGTCGGCCGGCGAGAGCCTGCAAAGCCATCTGCTCTGGCAACTGAACCTGGCACCGATGTCCGACACCGATCGCCTGATCGCCGTGACTCTGATCGACTGCATCAACAATCAGGGCTATCTGGACGAAACACTCGAAGAGATTCTTGAAGCGTTCGACCCGGAACTGGACATCGAGCTCGACGAAATCGAAGCTGTCCTGCATCGCATCCAGCAATTCGAGCCCGCCGGTATCGGCGCACGCAACCTCAGCGAATGCCTGCTGCTGCAATTGCGCCAGCTGCCCGCGAAGACGCCGTGGCTGACCGAGGCCAAGCGTCTGGTCGCCGATTACATCGACCTGCTCGGCAGCCGCGATTACAGCCAGTTGATGCGGCGCATGAAGCTCAAGGAAGACGAGCTGCGCCAGGTCATCGAACTGGTGCAGAGCCTCAATCCGCGTCCCGGCTCACAGATCGAGTCGACCGAAGCCGAATACGTCATTCCCGACGTGATCGTGCGCAAGGACAACGAGCGCTGGCTGGTCGAGCTGAACCAGGAATCGGTGCCTCGCCTGCGCGTCAACGCCCAGTACGCCGGTTTCGTGAAGCGTGCCGACACCAGCGCCGACAACACTTTCATGCGCAACCAGTTGCAGGAGGCCCGCTGGTTCATCAAGAGCCTGCAGAGCCGCAACGAAACCCTGATGAAAGTGGCCACGCAGATCGTCGAACATCAGCGCGGCTTCCTCGAATACGGCGACGAAGCAATGAAGCCGTTGGTATTGCATGACATCGCCGAAGCGGTCGGCATGCACGAATCGACGATTTCCCGGGTGACCACACAAAAATTCATGCATACCCCGCGCGGTATTTATGAGCTGAAATACTTTTTCTCCAGCCACGTCAGCACCTCCGAAGGCGGCGAATGCTCGTCCACGGCGATCCGCGCGATCATCAAGAAACTGGTCGCTGCGGAAAATCAGAAAAAGCCGTTGAGTGACAGCAAGATCGCTGGTTTACTGGAGGCACAAGGCATTCAGGTGGCTCGCCGCACCGTCGCCAAGTACCGCGAATCCCTCGGAATCGCGCCTTCGAGCGAACGCAAGCGGTTGATGTAAGCCACGTTACAGCGTTCCAGTGGCAGGCTTTTCGGCCTGCCGCTTTATGCACTGGCAACGAAGGAGAAGCTGTATGCAAGTCAACATCAGTGGACACCAACTGGAAGTGACCCAACCTCTGCGTTCCTACATCGAGGAAAAACTCCAGCGACTGGAGCGACATTTCGACAAGATCACCAACGTGCAGGTCACGATGTGCGTCGAAAAGCTGAAACAGAAGATCGAAGCCACCTTGCATATTCCCGGCAGTGAAGTGGTCGCAAACGCAGAAGATACCGACATGTACGCTGCGATCGACTCACTTACCGACAAGCTGGATCGCCAACTCAAAAAGCATAAGGAAAAGACCCAGAGCCTCCTCCAGGGCGCGACCGGTCGTTAACACCCCTATCCATGATCCGACTTGAAACCATCCTGACCCCCGGCCGTTCCCAAGTGAACGCGCCGGGCGGCAGCAAGAAAAAAGCCCTCGAACAGATTGCCAACCTGATCCACCGCGAAGTGCCGGATCTGGCGATGCAGGATGTCTTCGAGGCGCTGATCGCCCGTGAAAAACTCGGCTCCACCGGTTTTGGCAACGGCATCGCCATTCCCCACTGCCGCCTCAAGGGCTGCGCGGGGCCAGTGAGCGCCCTGCTGCACCTCGAAGCCCCGATCGATTTCGACGCCATCGACGGCGCTCCGGTGGACCTGTTGTTCGTACTGCTGGTCCCGGAAGCCGCAACCGACGCGCATCTGGAGTTGTTGCGCCAGATCGCCAGCATGCTCGACCGCAAGGAAGTGCGCGACAAATTGCGCAGCGCTCCGAGCAATGAAGCCTTGTACCAGGTTGTACTGGACGAGCAGAACGGGCACTAATCATGCGTTTGATCATTGTCAGTGGCCGTTCGGGCTCGGGTAAAAGTACCGCCCTGAATGTCCTTGAGGACAACGGCTACTACTGCATCGACAATCTGCCGGCCGGTTTGCTGCCGGAACTGGCCGAGCGAGCGCTGATTCACACAGAACTGGCGCAGCCGCTGGTCGCCGTGTCGATCGATGCGCGCAACCTGCCCAGCCATCTGTCACGTTTCCCTGAGTTGCTCGAAGACGTGCGTGCCAAGCATATCAAGTGCGATGTGCTGTACCTGGACGCCGATGAAGAAACCCTGCTCAAGCGTTTTTCCGAGACCCGTCGTCGTCACCCGCTGAGCAACGCCAATCGCTCACTGGCCGAGGCGATTCACGACGAAACCGCCCTGCTCGGTCCGATCGCCGATCTGGCCGACCTGAAGATCAACACCACCAGTCTGAATCTGTATCAACTGCGCGACACCATCAAGTTGCGCCTGTTGAATCAACCGGAGCCCGGTACGGCGTTTCTGGTCGAGTCGTTCGGCTTCAAGCGCGGCATGCCGGTCGACGCCGACCTGGTGTTCGACGTGCGCTGCCTGCCCAATCCGTACTGGAAACCGGAGCTGCGCGCTCAGTCGGGCCTTGATGCACCGGTGGCCGAGTACCTGGCGCAGCAGCCGGATGTCGAAGAAATGTATCAGGACATCTACGCCTACCTGAACAAGTGGCTGCCACGCTTCGCCGCCAGCAACCGCGCCTACGTCACCATTGCCATTGGCTGCACCGGCGGGCATCACCGCTCCGTCTACCTGACCGAACGACTGGGTCAGGCCCTGCAGAAAACCCTGAAGAACGTCCAGGTTCGCCACCGCGACCTCACCTAAAGGATTTACACCGCGATGCCTGCTCGTGAAATCGAAATCATCAATAAGCTGGGCCTGCATGCCCGGGCATCGGCCAAATTTGTCGGCGTGGCGGGTCAGTATCCAGACTGCACGATCCGAGTGGGACGCACACCTGAAACGACTGTCGACGGCAAGAGCATCATGGCAATGATGATGCTCGCGGCGGGTAAAGGCACCAAGATCCATTTGAGCACCGAAGGCGAACAGGCTCAGGAAGCCATGGACGCATTGGTCGATCTGATCGAAAGGTATTTCGACGAAGGTGAATAATCCTTGAGGCGGGGACACTGTTCCTCGCCTCCATTCACCCCAACGCCGTATCCATCACCATCATCAGACAAAACCCGATCAGAAGGCCCAGACTGGCCAGCTTGTCATGCCCATGACGGCGCGATTCCGGGATCACTTCGTGGGTCACCACCAGCAACATCGCCCCCGCCGCCAGTGCCAGCCCCAACGGCAACAGCACCTGAGCCAGACTCACGAGCCACGCACACAGCAGCGCAAATATCGGTTCGACCAGCCCCGACGCCGCGCCGATCAGAAACGCCCTGACCCGCGACATTCCCGCCCCGGCCAGCACCAGAGCAATCACCAGTCCTTCCGGCACATCCTGCAACGCAATGCCCATCGCCAGACTGTCGGCGTCCGCCATCCCGCCTCCGGCAGATACGCCAACCGCCATGCCTTCCGGAATGTTGTGCGCGATGATGGCGAACACGAACAGCCAGATTCGCGGTGGAATCACCGGATGCTCCAACGTGCCGACGAGCATCTCCGGCGAGGCACCGCAAATGCGCCGATCCACCAGATACAGACCGAACGCACCGAGCAGGATGCCGAAGCAGATCAGGCCACTGGCGGCCCACGGCGTCAGGCCAAGGCTCTCAGCTGCAGCTATGCCCGGCACGATCAACGAAAACGCCGTCGCCGCCAGCATCACCCCGGCACCAAATCCCAGCAAGGTGTCGCTGAGTGCCTGCGGCATGCGCCGGATCACCAGCACCGGCACCGCGCCAAGCGCCGTGCCCAAGGCGCAGATGGCACCGCCCTGCAAGGCACGTAACAGCCTCGGTTCCAGATTCAGCCATTGCAAAGCGTGGGCGACCAGTAAAGTCATACCCGCCAACAGCAAAAGCGAACCCACCGCGTAACGAAACATGCGCCCACTGCCAATCGCCAGTGTTTCCGTGCCCATAGTCAGCCCTGATTGTTTTTATTGAAGGCTTAAACCAGTGCGGCCTGATAGCGCGCAGCAACTTCCGGCCAGTTGATCACGTTGTAGAACGCGTTGATGTATTCCGGGCGACGGTTCTGGTAACGCAGGTAGTAAGCGTGCTCCCAGACATCGAGGCCAAGGATCGGGGTGTTGCCGTTCATCAACGGGCTGTCCTGGTTGCCGCTGCTTTCCACGACCAGTTTTTTATCCGGTGTCACGCTCAGCCACGCCCAGCCGCTGCCAAAACGGGTCAGCGCGGCTTTGGTGAACGCTTCCTTGAAACTGTCGAGTCCGCCCAGTTGCTCGTCGATGGCCTTGGCCAGCGCGCCGCTGGGCTTGCCGCCACCGTTGGGCACCATCACTTCCCAGAACAGCGAATGGTTGGCGTGGCCGCCGCCCTGATTGATCACCGCCGCGCGAAGTTTTTCCGGCAGTTGCTGCACGCTGGCGACGAGTTTTTCCACCGGCCACTCGGCGAACTCGGTGCCTTCCACGGCGGCGTTGAGGTTGTTGATGTAGGTCTGGTGATGCTTGGTGTAATGGATTTCCATGGTCTGCGCATCGATGTGCGGCTCGAGGGCATCGTAGGCGTAAGGCAAGGCAGGCAAGGTAAAAGCCATTTCAATGGACTCCATACTGATGAGAAGTTGCGGCGCGGCGGGCATTGCCGGTGTCCGGATGCAGCAGGCGCTGGGTGCGTGGGTATTCGCCGTGCTCGCTGATGAAGTTCAACAGTTCGACATAGGTCTTGCTGCTCTGGCGCAGCGCCGCCTCACGCAGGGCCGGACGCAAGCGCTCGTCCTGCATGGTCTGCAACAAACGTTGATGGATGGCACAGAGATATTCGGCGCTCTCCTCCGGTTGGTTCAGGCGCAGATGCAGGTCAGCCAGGTTGTGATGTGAGACGACGCAGGCCGCCACCGCTTCGTCGGCATCCGCCCAGCGTTCGAACAACACTTGCGCCAGGGCCAGGGCTTGCAGGTAAGCCTCGCGGGCGTCGATCAGTTCGCCCAGCATGAAGCAGCGATTGGCCCGTTCGATCGTGCGTTTCCAGTGCTCCATGATGAGCCTCCAAAGCGGTTGCGGGGTTTACACGCCGCCGGCGGTGAGTTTCTCGGGGTTGAGCAACTCTTTCAGCTGACTGCGCGACAGGCGGGTGTGTTCCAGGGCGACGTCGATTACCGCACGGCCTTCCTTGCAGGCTTTAGCGCGCAACGGATCTGACGACTCATCCAGCGCCAGCTTTCGAGGTAGGGCTGCTCGTGCAAGGCAGAACTCATGATCCGTGACTCGTCCGGAAATGAGATTTATTATTAGATGATAATGAGAACCAAAACAAGCGTTCGAGTTTGCGCTGTTCATTTGTGGGAGCGAGCCTGCTCGCGAATGCGCCGTGTCAGCCAGCACATTTGCAACTGATCCACCGCTTTCGCGAGCAGGCTCGCTCCCACAAGGGATTTGTGCGAAGCGAATAAAAAAGGCGCGCCATCCACAACGGATGGCGCGCCTTTTTTTGTTGGCGGATTCGCGGCTTAGCTGCCGGCGACAGTCATCCGCTCGATCAACACAGACCCGGTGCGAATAGTTGCTGCGCAGCTCCAGATCATTACCCACCGCGACAATCTGCTTGAACATGTCGCGCATGTTGCCGGCGATGGTCACTTCCTGCACAGCGAACTGGATCTCGCCGTTCTCGACCCAGAAGCCCGCCGCACCGCGCGAATAGTCACCGGTGACCATGTTCAGGCCATGGCCCATCAATTCGGTGACCAGCAGTCCTCGGCCCATGCGCTTCAACAGCGCTGCCTGATCCTCATCACCGTGGGTGACGAACAGGTTGTGCACACCGCCCGCGTTGGCGGTGCTCGGCATGCCCAGCTTGCGCCCTGAGTAGGTACCGAGGATGTAGGAGACCAACTCGCCCTTTTCGACGAACGGTTTCGCGTAAGTCGCCAGGCCATCACCGTCGTAGGAAGCACTGCCCATGGCGCGCATCAGATGCGGACGCTCATCGATGGTCAGCCATTCCGGGAACAGCTTCTGCCCCAGTGTGCCTTCGAGAAACGACGATTTGCGATACAGACTGCCGCCGGATACTGCCGAGAGGAAGCTGCCGAACAGACCGCCCGCCAGCTCAGCGGAAAACAGCACCGGCACTTCACAGGTCGGCACCGGACGCGCGCCCAGACGGCTCGCCGCCCGTTGCGCTGCACGCTGGCCGATGCTCACCGGATCGGCGAGCAGACTGCCCTGGCGATTGACGTCATACCAGTAATCGCGCTGCATCTGCCCGTCAGCTTCGGCGATCATCACGCAACTCAGGCTGTGCCGGGTCGACGCGTAACCGCCGATGAAACCGTGGCTGTTGCCATAAACCCGGCAGCCCTGATGGGTGCTGAGGGTGGTGCCGTCGGCGTTCTTGATCCGCGCATCGGCATCGAACGCCGCTGCCTCGCAGAGCAAAGCCTTCTCAATGGCCTGTTCCGGGGTGATGTCCCATTCGTGGAACAGGTCGAAATCCTGCACATCCCTGGCCATCAGTGCGGCGTCGGCCAGACCCGAGGCTTCGTCCTCGGAGGTGTGTTTGGCGATCGCGAGTGCTGCAGCGACGGTTTCACGAATCGCCTCCGGCCCGGTGGCCGAGGTGCTGGCCGAGCCTTTGCGCCGGCCGACGTACAGGGTGATGCCAAAACCCTGATCACGATTGAATTCAACGGTTTCGACCTCGCGCTGACGCACCGAGGTCGACAGCCCCTGCTCCAGCGACACCGCGACTTCACAGGCGCTGGCGCCCTGGCGCTTGGCTTCGGCGATGATCTGCTCGACCTGTTCTTGCAGTGCCGGCAATGCCTGCGGGCCGACGCTTTGAACTGCACTCATGCTCATCTCCACTCAAATTCTGCTTTCGGCTGGGGTCATCGAGCGACCGGGCCGGACAAGCGGCCCCCGACTGGTTATCATGGCGGCGTTTCTTTGCGGACTGCCACCATGGTTGATTCTTACGACGACTCCCTCGATACGGGAGAAAAAAGCAAATCTCAGGTCAAACGCGAGTTGCATGCGCTGGTTGACCTCGGCGAGCGCCTGACCACACTCAAGCCTGATCTGGTCGCCAAACTGCCGTTGACCGACGCTTTGCGCCGGGCATTGGCCGATGCGCCCAAGCACACCGCGAACATCGCGCGTAAACGGCATTTGCAGTTCATCGGCAAACTGATGCGCGACCAGGACACTGACGCGATTCTGACTCTGCTCGATCAACTCGATGCCTCCACTCGCCAGTACAACGAGCGTTTCCATAATCTGGAACGCTGGCGTGACCGCCTGATCGCGGGCGATGACGCCGTGCTGGAGAAATTCGTCATCGAGTACCCGGACGCCGATCGCCAGCAATTGCGTTCCCTGATCCGTCAGGCCCAGCATGAGGTTGCGCAAAACAAACCACCTGCTTCGAGCCGCAAGATCTTCAAATACATTCGGGAGCTGGACGAGACTCAACGCGGTCTGCGTTGATAATCGCCACCGGGTGGCCGTCCTGCGCGCCACCCGAAAGCCCCACCGTTCTTATGCGCCCGTGCCACCCACGGTGATCGCATCGATTTTCAGCGTTGGCTGGCCGACACCTACCGGCACCGACTGCCCATCCTTGCCGCACGTACCCACACCGCTGTCCAGCGCCAGATCGTTACCGACCATCGACACCCGGCTCATCGCCTCGGGACCGTTGCCGATCAATGTCGCGCCTTTGACCGGTGCGGTGATTTTGCCGTCCTCGATCAGATAAGCCTCGCTGGTCGAGAACACGAACTTGCCGCTGGTGATATCGACCTGACCGCCGCCGAGGTTGGCGCAGTAAATGCCCTTCTTCACCGAGGCGATGATTTCCGCCGGATCACTTTCGCCACCGAGCATGTAGGTGTTGGTCATCCGGGGCATCGGCAGATGCGCATAGGATTCGCGACGACCGTTACCGGTGCGCGCCACGCCCATCAGCCGCGCGTTGAGCTTGTCTTGCATGTAGCCCTTGAGTACGCCGTTTTCGATCAGCGTAGTGCACTCGGTCGGCGTGCCTTCGTCATCGACGCTGAGCGAACCGCGACGGCCGCTCAAGGTGCCGTCATCGACGATGGTGCAAAGTTTGGAGGCAACCATTTCACCCATGCGCCCGCTGTAGGCCGAGCTGCCCTTGCGGTTGAAATCGCCTTCCAGACCGTGACCGACCGCTTCGTGCAGCAGCACCCCGGACCAGCCGGAACCCAGCACCACCGGCAAGGTACCGGCTGGCGCCGGAATCGCTTCGAGATTGACCAGAGCCTGGCGCAGCGCTTCGCGGGCATAACCCATGGCGCGGTCTTCGGCGAGGAAGTAGCGGTAATCGGTACGCCCACCGCCGCCGTGCCCGCCGCGTTCGCGACGGCCATTCTGTTCAACGATGACGCTGACATTGAAGCGCACCAGCGGGCGCACATCAGCGGCCAGACCGCCGTCGGTGGAGGCCACCAGAATCCGCTCCCAAACCCCGGCCATGCTCACGCTGACTTGCTGAATCCGTGGGTCGAGCGCGCGGGTGGCGACGTCGATGCGTTTGAGCAACTCGACTTTTTCCGCGCGGCTGAGCACTTCCAGCGGGTTATCCGGCGCGTACAGTTGCGCGACGTCCTGGCTGGTGAATGCCTGCACGGTGCCGTTCTGTCCGGCGCGGGAGATCGAACGCGCGGCGCGGGCCGCTGCGCCGAGGGCCTCGAGGGTGATCGCGTTGCTGTAGGCAAAACCGGTTTTCTCACCGGACTGTGCACGCACGCCGACACCCTGATCGAGGTTGAAGCTGCCTTCCTTGACGATGCCGTCTTCCAGCGCCCATGACTCGGAAATCTGGCCCTGGAAATACAGGTCGGCGGCATCGATGCCCGGCCCGGCCAGATCGCCGAGCACGCCTTGCAGGCTCTCGATCGTGACACCGCCGGGTGCCAACAGGTGATCACTGACTGAGGACAACAACTCGCTCATAGGTTTACGCCTTAAATTCGTGTTCTGAAGCAGGCCGCTGGGCGCCCTGCGAGAAAAACCGCCGATGACGCGTCACCGGCATGCGCGCCCGGATGGACGCTTGTTCATCGCTGTCGCGGGCGGCCAGCAACACCGCCTCGCCTTGATCCTGTTGGGCCAGTACGCGCCCCCACGGGTCGACAATCGCCGCATGCCCGAAGGTTTCACGCGGTCCGGGATGGCTGCCGCCCTGTGCGGCCGCGAGGATATAACACTGTGTTTCGATGGCCCGCGCGCGGATCAGTACATCCCAATGCGCGGCGCCGGTTACGGCCGTAAACGCCGACGGTGCGGTAATCAATTCGGCACCGGCGGCACGCAATTCACTGTACAGCTCCGGGAAACGCAAGTCGTAACACACACTCAGACCGACTCGCCCCACCGGCGTATCCGCCACCACTACATTACCGCCATAAGCATAGTCATCGGATTCACGGTATTGGCCGCGATTGTCGGCGACATCGACATCGAACAGATGCAGCTTGTCATAGCGCGCGACGATCTCACCGTTATCGTTGATCAGCAACGAGCAGGCATTGGCTTTGGCCGTGGGTTGACCCAACGGTGGCAACGGCAATGTGCCGGCGACTATCCATAAGGTGAGGTCGCGGGCGGTCTGTTTCAACCAGGGCAGGATCGGCCCTTCGCCCAAGGCCTCGGCGCGGCCGATATCGGCGACGTCGCGACGGCCCATGGCGGCGAAGTTTTCCGGCAGCACCGCGAGTTTCGCCCCGCCGGCGGCGGCCTGTTCGAGCAGGCGCCGGGCCTGGGCCAGATTGGCCAGCACGTCGCTCTGGCTGACCATTTGAATCACCGCTAAAGACATGGCCGCTCCTCGGGATTTGCATATGACTGTGTAGGAGCAGCCGAAGGCTGCGATCTGTTGATTTTTTTTAAGAGCCAGATCAAAAGATCGCAGCCTTCGGCAGCTCCTACAGGGGTAGTGTCTGCTAGTTAAAAAGGCTTGTCGAAGGTGATTTTCGGCTCTTTCCATGGGCCTTTGACGGTGTACTTGACGCTGGCGAAGCGCGCGACGCGGTCGCCGATCAGCTTGTCGATGAGGAACAGCGCGCCGCCGACCGCCGGTGCGCCGACGAGCAACGCGGCGATCGGCAGGTTGTTGGTCACCGGCAAGGTCACCAGCAATTTCGCATCGACCTTGTCACCAACCAGATCCAGCGTGCCGTCCAGCTCAAGGTTGCTCGAAGGCCCGGTCAGGCGAATCGGCTCACGTGTCACGTAGACACCATTGTTCGCCACCAGCAAACCTTTGACCCGGTCGTAGCTCAGGCCTTTGCCGAACAGGTCGGAGAAGTCCAGACGCAGGCGCCGGCCGATCGAGTTGAAGTTGAGCAGGCCGAACACCCGCAGCGCCTGAGCACCGCCTTCCACTTCAACGAACTGGCCTTTGTTCAGCGAGGCATCGAGGGTGCCGGAGAAGCGCTTGGTCGCCAGCCACGCCGGCGAGCCCGGCCAACGGCCGTCGACATCCATATGGAATTCTTCGCTGGTCACGCTCGGCGCGAAGCCCCAGCCTTTGAGCACGTCGGCCAGATTCTTGCCGCCAATGCGGCCCTTGTACCAACTGCTGGTCGCCCCCGGCGCGCCTTCCCAGCCGCCGTTGCCTTGCAGGAGGATGCCCTTGAGGCCCATGTCGAGGTTGTTCAGCGCGATGCCCTTGGCGGTCGGCCGCACTTTCAGCGACCAGCCACCGACCAGATCGGGACCGAGGAACAACTGATTGAGGGTGATATCCAGCGCCGGGATTTTCGTCGGGTCGACCGACGCCAATGGATCAGGCGCGTTCTCGTCAGCCTGCACCGCCGGGTCCGGCGCCGGCAGTTTCACGTATTGCAGATTCACCGCAATCGGTACGCCCTTGGCATCCGGCAGGCTGGCGCTGCCCTTGACCTGTTGGCTATCCAGCGCCAGGTTCCACGCGCCTGGCTTGCGATTGATCTGCACCGAAGCCTGATCCAGCGTGGTGCCGAACGCGGTCAATTTGCCGACCTTGATGTCAGCGCTGCTGAGCAGTTGCTTGGCGCTGCCGCCCGGATCCTGCCCGGCGTACTTGCTGGCCAGATCCTGCCACGGCGCGACGTCCAGTTCCGACAGCACCCCGCGAATGCGCAGGCCCTTGGCGCCCGGCAACACCGCTTCGCCAGCGCCGAGAAACAGTTCGCCACGGCCGTCGGCGAAATTGCTCGGCGGCGCAGCAAAAGTGAAATTGGCCAGTTGATCGTAATTGAACCAGTAACGCCGCTCCTGCCCTTGCAGGGTCATGCGAAACACTGTGTCGCGCCCGACATCGGCGGTCATGCCGAACGGCGCCGGCAGATCCACCGCCACGCCTTTGAGGCTGGAGCTGACCAGCAACTGGCTGTCGGCCCCGGAAAGATTCAGCTGCAACTGATACGGAATCGTCCCGGACACCGGCAACGGCTGGGTCACACCCAGCCAGTCAGTGAGCTTCTTCACTTCTACCTGCCCCGACGCCGCAACTCGGGTCTTGATCTGGTTGGGGCTGCCATCAGCGAAGATCTGCGCAGTGACCGGTTTGTCGAAGGCCCGTGCAGAGATGTTCTGGCCGCTGAGGCCTTTATTGCTGTCGAAGCGGAAATCGCCCTTGAGCTGGCTCAGTTCCAGTTTCGGTTCGGCCAGTTTCAGCCGTGCGTTGGCGGTCTTGAAATCGACGAGTATTTTCGGCTGCTCGCCCTTGGCCAGCGGAATATCCAGCTTGAGCTTGCCATTCAGATCACCCGCGCCCTCCCAACCGGCAAAGGTCTCACCAGTGCCGATCGGCGCATCCTGAAGAATCTTCAAGCCGTCGCCCAGGCCACCGGCAAATGCGCCATCCAGGAACAAATGCGAGTTCTGCCCGGCCGGTACATGAGGAATATTGACGAAGACATCGCTGACTTGGGTGTCGAGCAACTGGCCTTTGCTGGCCCAGATGCGCACGCCGCTGTCCTCGATGAACACGTCACCGCTGACCTTGCTCACATGGGGCCAGCCCGGCTGAAAGGCCAGTTCGGCGTCATGCACTTTGAAGAACAGGCTGATGCTGCGATCAGCCTCGCCGGCGTTCTTGCTCAGCGAGCCCTGATACTGGAAGAAGCCCTGATCCACCGCGCCTTTGAGGATCGCTGTGCGC
This sequence comes from Pseudomonas sp. S2_A05, assembly GCF_054668485.1. NCBI lineage: Bacteria > Pseudomonadati > Pseudomonadota > Gammaproteobacteria > Pseudomonadales > Pseudomonadaceae > Pseudomonas > Pseudomonas sp. S2_A05. Next base: position 5,708,696 of record NZ_CP162775.1, on the reverse strand, counting down.
AGCCACTCATCAAGCGCCGGGCTCAACACCGCCGGCAGGTATTTCGCGGTGTAGCGGCCGTCGCCATCAACCAGGCCGACGCGCAGGTCCATGTAGTCTTCCTGGCTATGGTCAAAGTGCAGGCGAATGAGGAAATCGCCGGCAATCTTGCCCTCCTCGCCCAATACCTTGAGGTATGGCGCAATCAGGGTGAAGCCATCCTTGTCGAGCTTCCAGGTCAGCCGCGCATTGGCCTGCAGGTATTGCCATGGCTTGGCGAAAATCGGATCGAGGTGCAGGACGAAGTCCTTGCTGTCGAGGCGCAACTCGCCGCCGTCGAGGTTGCCACTCAGGCTGCCACTGACATTGCGCGCCGCCGGAGCGCCGTGGTAGGCATCGAAACCGACGTTGTCGAGGTTGGCGGCAAAGCCGAATTTGTTGCCATCGGTGGCGGTCGGGCGGAAGTCCAGCAACACGTTACGCAGGCCGCCGGTTACCTTCAAACGCTCGACCACTGTGGCGAAGCTTTGTGGCAACGGCCCCAGCGCATTGAGCAGCGGCGTGATCGGGGTCAGATCGAGGCGATCGGCCTGCAAATGCCAGAGCTCTTCAGCCTTGGCGCTGGCGCGGGTCTGCTGCACCTGCACATGGGATTCCCAGCGGGTTTCGCCGAAGCTCATCGCCAGTGAATCGAGGGTGACTTTCACCCCTTCGGCTGTGTTGCGGTAATAGGCGTTGAGCGCCAGATTGCTGATCTGGATCGGCTTGCGCTCGGCGTAGGCACCGGTCACTTGCGGCGCATTCAGGCGCAACGCGGCGCTTTGCAACGCGCCTTCGGCCCAATCGACCCAGAGTTCGCCGCCGGCCTTGATCTCGGAAAAATTCCATTGCTGGGTCAGGCGCTCTGGCAGCCATTTCGCCCAGTCGCTCTGCGGCAGACTGGCATAGCCCTCGATGGCGCTGTTCTGCCACTGATCAGGACGCAGCTGGCTGCGCAGGCTCAGCGCGACAGGCTGGCCATCGGGCAAGGTCAGACGCGCGTCGAGACGCTGGCGGCTGGCGCCGGTACGCAGATTGAGGCCGACATAGGTGAGCGTCATGGGCGGGTGATCGAGCGGTTGCAGGGTCACCTGGCTGTCGAGCACCGACAATTGTCTGATCATCTGCGAGCGCTGGAACAGTTGCGCCGCATCGAACGGCTGATCCTTCTGCACCGGCAGCCCTTCCAGCGCCCAGGTACCGTCTTCGGCTTCCTTGAGGCTGATCTTCAAACCGTTGAGTTCGATATGCGCGAGGCGTACTTCGCGGGCGAGCAAGCTGCCCCACATATCCGGCACTACCCGTACGCGGTCGAGGCGCAGCGCGTTGGCGCCGTCGCCGACCATCACGTCATGGGCCATCAGGATCGGCGCGAAACCGCTCCAGTTGCCTTCCAGCTCACCGATCTGCAAGGGCATGCCGAGGGCGGCGCTGGCCTTGTCTTCGATGTCGGCGCGGTATTCGGCCACCAGTGGCGTCAGCTCGCGGCCGAGGCTGACGTACAACGCCATCAACACCAGAACCAACGCGCACAGGCCCAGCCCCCAGCGGGTGAGTGCGGCCAGAATGCGTGTCAGACGCTCCATGTCAGTTGGCTCCCATGGCAAAAAAACTGCGAAAAGCTGAGGCCAGCCGCGTTGAATGAAGGGTGATGCAGGGTTTCAGAGCAGCACCACGTCATATTGTTCCTGGGAATACATGGTTTCCACCTGGAAGCGTATGGTGCGACCGATGAAGCCTTCAAGCTCGGCGACGTTACCGGACTCTTCATCGAGCAGACGATCGACCACCTTCTGGTTGGCCAGCACCCGGTAACCCTCGGCCTGATAAGCGCGGGCCTCGCGCAGAATCTCGCGGAAGATCTCGTAACAGATGGTTTCGGCGGTCTTCAGTTTGCCGCGTCCCTGACAACTGCTGCACGGTTCGCACAGCACCTGCTCAAGGCTTTCGCGGGTGCGCTTGCGGGTCATCTGCACCAGGCCCAACTCGGTGATGCCGATGATGTTGGTCTTGGCGTGGTCGCGCTCCAGCTGTTTCTCCAGAGTGCGCAGGACCTGACGCTGGTGCTCTTCATCTTCCATGTCGATGAAGTCGATGATGATGATCCCGCCGAGATTGCGCAGGCGCATCTGCCGGGCGATCGCCGTGGCCGCTTCGAGATTGGTCTTGAAAATGGTTTCTTCGAGGTTGCGATGACCGACGAACGCCCCGGTGTTGACGTCGATGGTGGTCATGGCTTCCGCCGGATCGATCACCAGATAGCCGCCTGACTTCAGCGGCACCTTGCGCTCCAGCGCGCGCTGGATTTCGTCTTCGACACCGTACAGATCGAAGATCGGTCGTTCACCCGGGTAGTGTTCCAGACGATCAGCGATTTCCGGCATCAGTTCGGCGACAAACTGCGTGGTTTTCTGGAAGGTTTCCCGGGAATCGATGCGGATCTTCTCGATCTTTGGATTGACCAGATCACGCAGGGTGCGCAGGGCCAGGCCGAGGTCTTCGTAGATCACGCTCGGCGCGGCGATGGTCTTGATCTGCTCGTTGATCTGGTCCCAGAGGCGCCGCAGGTAGCGGATGTCCATGAGGATTTCATCAGCGCCCGCGCCTTCAGCGGCTGTGCGCAGAATGAAACCGCCGGCCTCCTTGATGCCTTCTTTGGCCACGCAATCGCTGACCACCTGCTTGAGGCGCTCGCGTTCGGCTTCGTCTTCGATCTTCAGGGAAATGCCAACGTGGGCAGTGCGCGGCATGTACACCAGATAACGCGAAGGGATCGACAGTTGCGTGGTCAGGCGTGCGCCTTTAGAGCCGATCGGATCCTTGGTGACTTGCACCACCAGGCTCTGGCCTTCGTGCACCAGCGAACTGATGCTTTCCACCGCCGGGCCTTCGCGCAGGGAGATTTCGGCGGCGTGAATGAAAGCCGCACGATCGAGGCCGATGTCAACAAATGCCGCCTGCATGCCCGGCAGGACGCGAACGATCTTGCCTTTATAGATGTTGCCGACGATCCCGCGTTTCTGCGTGCGCTCGACGTGGACTTCTTGCAGCACACCGTTTTCGACCACCGCCACGCGCGATTCCATCGGCGTGATGTTGATCAGAATCTCTTCACTCATGGCAGGATCTCGTTCAGGCATGTTCACGATAGTGGCCGCATCTGGATTCGTACGACGCTCAGGGCGTGTTCAGGTTTTGCCAACAGGGTATGCCGAAATGGCCCAACACCTCGCAGGTTTCGCACAACGGCAAGCCGACCACCGCCGAATAGCTGCCTTCGAGCCCGGCGACAAACACCGCACCCAGGCCCTGAATGCCATAGCCGCCGGCCTTGTCGCGCGGTTCGCCACTGGCCCAGTAGGCAGCGGCCTCATCGCGGCTGATGGTGCGGAAACGCACGCGACTGCGCACCACCCGCGACTCGCAGCGCTCGCCTTCAAGCACGGCGATGGCGGTCAGCACTTCGTGTTCGTTGCCGGACAACATCATCAGCATGGCGCATGCATCGGCTTCGTCCACCGGTTTGCCAAGTATTTTGCCGTCGAGCACCACTGCGGTGTCGGCGCCAAGCACGCAGAACGGCTGATCAGAGACGACCGAACAGCGACCGGCCTCAGCCTTGCCACGCGCAAGGCGTTCGACATAGGCCGAAGGGGATTCTTCAGGAAGCGGGGTTTCGTCGATGTCCGCGCTGATGGCGGAGAACTGCACGCCGATCTGCGTGAGCAATTCACGGCGACGCGGTGAGCCGGAGGCGAGGTAAAGCAGTTTCATCAAAACATCTCCCTGTTCAGTGCCCTGCTTCACCGGCTCAATAGATTCTGTAGCGTCGGCACATCCCGCGAAGGGCGAAGCTGACCCACGGCCAGAGCAAGGCACTGACCAGCGCCGGCAAGACCAGCGCCAGGGTTGGCTGACGGTTGCCGGTCAGAGCGCTCAGCCACAGTTGCGCCAACTGTGCGAGGCCGAAGATCACCAGGATCACCAGGCACTGCTGCCACATCGGGAACATGCGCAGGCGCTGCTGCAACGACAACACGAGGAAAGTAATCAGGGTCAGGATCAGCGCGTTCTGTCCGAGCAGGTCGCCCTGCAGGACATCTTCGGCCAGCCCCAGACAGAACGCCGTCACCATACCGACCGTGTGCGGCATGTACAGCGCCCAAAACGTCACGAGCAAGGCCAGCCACAGCGGGCGAAGGATTTCCATGAAGATCGGCAAAGGTGAAACGCTGAGCAGGATGCCGACGAAGAACGTCAGCCAGATCATCCAGCCGTTTGCGGATTTTTTCGCGCCGACCATTATTCTCGTCCCCCGGTAGTCGCTGGCGGTTTCGCCGGTGGTTTGCTCGCGGCCGGCGGTTTGGCAGCGGCCGGAGCGGCAGCGGGCGGCTTGCTCGCGGCGGGCTTGGCCGGCGTGGTGGCAGGCGCTGCGGCTTCAGTGGCCGGCGCTGCGGTAGCGGTCGACGGCGTGGCAGGCATGATCAACGGTTTCGGCACGCTGGCCGGCAACATCGGGCCGCCGCCGTGGGCATCGAGCTGTTCTTGGGCCTGGGCGGCGTCATTGGCGCGTTCCTCGGCGGTGCGGCTGTCGCTGAACACCAGCAGCAGGTAGCGGCTGCGGTTCAGGGCGGCTGTGGGCACGGCGCGGACGATAGCGAACGGTTGGCCGGAGTCGTGGATGACCTCTTTTACCGTGGCCACCGGATAACCGGCCGGGAATCGCTGGCCGAGACCGGAGCTGACCAGCAGATCGCCTTCCTTGATGTCCGCCGTATCGGCGACATGACGCAATTCCAGTGCGCTCCGGGTTGCCGGTGCCGCTGGCAATCGCGCGCAGACCGTTACGGTTCACCTGCACCGGAATGCTGTGGGTGGTGTCGGTCAGCAGCAGGACACGCGAGGTGTACGGCATCAATTCAACCACCTGGCCCATCAGCCCGCGTGCATCGAGCACCGGTTGGCCGAGCACCACGCCGTCGCGCTCACCTTTGTTGATGATGATGCGATGGGTAAAGGGGTTGGGGTCCATGCCGATCAACTCGGCCACTTCGACCTTTTCATTGACCAATGCGGAGGAATTGAGCAACTCGCGCAGCCGAACGTTCTGCTCGGTCAGGGCCGCGAGCTTTTGCATGCGTCCCTGCAACAGCAGGTTTTCGGTCTTGAGTTTTTCGTTTTCGGCGACGAGCTCGGTGCGGCTGCCGAACTGACTGGCGACCCCTTCCCACAAGCGGCCGGGCAGGTCGGTGATCCAGTAGGCATCCATGAGCACCAGCGACGCTTGCTTGCGCGCGGGCTTGAGCAGGTCGAAACGTGCATCGACCACCATCAGTGCGACCGCGAGCACGGCCAGCACCAACAGGCGCACGCCCAACGAAGGGCCTTTGGTGAAAAGCGGTTTAATAAGCCGCTCCTCCCAGGCAAATGTTCTGTTTATTCATACGGCATCAAACCGGCCTGGATGAAGACTGACAGAAGATAAACGCCAACAGGCAGCACTGCAAAGTGCTGCCTGTGCGTTCACCCACGTATTGCATTCGAAGCTTATTCGCTCGAAAGCAGATCCATGGTGTGCTTATCCATCATTTCCAGCGCACGGCCACCGCCGCGAGCAACGCAAGTCAGCGGATCTTCGGCAACGATCACCGGCAGACCGGTTTCCTGGGCCAGCAACTTGTCGAGGTCACGCAGCAGCGCGCCACCACCGGTCAGCACCAGGCCACGCTCGGCGATGTCGGAAGCCAGTTCCGGCGGCGATTGCTCCAGCGCGCTTTTCACCGCCTGAACGATGGTGGCCAGCGACTCTTGCAGAGCCTCGAGCACTTCGTTGGAGTTCAGGGTGAATGCGCGTGGAACGCCTTCGGCCAGGTTGCGACCGCGTACATCGACTTCGCGCACTTCGCCGCCCGGGTAGGCCGTACCGATTTCCTGCTTGATGCGCTCGGCGGTGGATTCACCGATCAGGCTGCCGTAGTTACGGCGCACGTAGGTGATGATCGCTTCGTCGAAACGGTCGCCGCCGACACGTACGGATTCGGCGTAGACCACACCGTTCAGGGAGATCAGGGCGATTTCAGTGGTACCACCACCGATATCCACGACCATCGAACCGCGCGCTTCTTCAACCGGCAGGCCGGCACCGATCGCAGCAGCCATCGGCTCTTCGATCAGGAACACTTCACGGGCACCGGCGCCAAGGGCCGATTCACGGATGGCACGACGCTCAACCTGGGTGGACTTGCATGGAACGCAGATCAGCACACGAGGGCTGGGCTGCAGGAAACTGTTTTCGTGAACCTTGTTGATAAAGTACTGCAGCATCTTTTCGCAGACGCTGAAGTCGGCGATCACGCCGTCCTTCATCGGACGAATGGCAGCAATGTTGCCCGGCGTACGGCCGAGCATGCGCTTGGCCTCGGTGCCGACAGCAACGACACTTTTCTGGTTACCGTGTGTCCGAATGGCCACAACCGATGGCTCATTCAGGACGATACCGCGCTCGCGCACGTAAATAAGGGTGTTGGCAGTGCCCAGGTCAATGGAAAGATCGCTGGAAAACATGCCACGCAGTTTCTTGAACATGGGAAAGGGACCCTAGGCAACGCGTGGGTAAAAAAGTGCGGCAAACTCTAACAACGACAGGGATTTTGGGCAAGGCGCCAATATGTTAAATTGGCCGCTTTTCTGTGCACCAAGCCCCACAATCGCGGCCTTATGACCGTAGAAGTGCGGTAGTGTTCCGACAATCTAACACACGGACGCCGTCCGTTCTGTTTTCCACTGGAGAATCCCGATGGCGCTAGAACGCTCCGACGTGGAAAAAATCGCGCATCTGGCCTGCCTTGGCCTCAGCGATGCCGATCTTCCGCACATTACTTCCGCCCTCAACAGCATTCTCGGGCTGGTCGACGAAATGCAGGCCGTTGATACCGACGGTATCGAGCCGCTGGCCCACCCCCTGGAAGCCAGTCAGCGCCTGCGCGCCGACGTGGTGACCGAGACGAATAATCGCGAGGCCTACCAGTCCATCGCACCAGCGGTCGAAAACGGCCTGTATCTGGTTCCGAAAGTCATCGACTAAAGGGAAAGAGCCTGCAATGCATCAAATGACTCTGGCCGAGATCGCCCGCGGTCTCGCCGATAAAAAGTTTTCCTCCGAAGAGCTGACCAAAGTCCTGCTGGCGCGTATTACCCAGCTCGATCCGCAGCTCAACAGTTTCATCAGCCTCACCGAGGATCTGGCCATCGAGCAGGCGAAAGCCGCCGATGCACGCCGGGCCAACGGTGAGAGCGGCGCCCTGCTCGGCGCGCCGATCGCCCACAAGGACCTGTTCTGCACCCTGGGCATCCGCACCAGCTGCGGCTCGAAGATGCTCGACAACTTCAAAGCTCCGTATGACGCCACTGTCGTTGCGAAACTGGCCGCTGCTGGCGCCGTGACCCTGGGCAAGACCAATATGGACGAATTCGCCATGGGTTCGGCCAACGAGTCGAGCTGGTACGGCGCAGTGAAAAACCCATGGAACCTGGAACACGTGCCGGGCGGTTCGTCCGGTGGCTCGGCCGCCGCCGTGGCCGCTCGCCTGCTGCCTGCCGCCACCGCAACCGACACCGGCGGTTCGATCCGCCAGCCGGCAGCATTCACCAACCTCACCGGCCTGAAGCCGACCTACGGTCGCGTTTCGCGCTGGGGCATGATCGCTTACGCCTCCAGCCTCGATCAGGGCGGCCCGTTGGCGCGCACGGCCGAAGACTGCGCGATCCTGCTGCAAGGCATGGCCGGCTTCGACCCGAACGACTCCACCAGCATCGATGAGCCGGTTCCGGATTACTCCGCCAGCCTCGGCGAGTCGCTGCAAGGCCTGCGCATCGGCGTGCCGAAGGAATACTTCAGCGCCGGTCTCGACCCGCGCATTGCCGAGCTGATCCAGAACAGCATCCAGCAGTTGCAGAAGCTCGGTGCGGTGATCAAGGAAATCAGCCTGCCGAACATGCAGCACGCCATTCCTGCGTACTACGTGATCGCCCCGGCAGAAGCGTCTTCCAACCTGTCGCGTTTCGACGGCGTACGTTTCGGCCACCGCTGCGAAAACCCGGAAAACCTCATCGACCTGTACAAGCGCTCCCGTGGCGAAGGCTTCGGCGCGGAAGTACAGCGCCGGATCATGGTCGGTGCCTACGCGCTGTCCGCCGGTTACTACGATGCCTACTACCTGAAAGCGCAGAAGATCCGTCGCCTGGTGAAGAACGATTTCATGGCTGCGTTCAATGAAGTCGACATCATCCTCGGCCCGACCACGCCGAACCCGGCCTGGAAGCTTGGCGCGAAGAACAGCGACCCGGTCGCTGCATACCTGGAAGACGTCTACACCATCACCGCCAACCTCGCCGGCCTGCCGGGCCTGTCGATGCCGGCCGGTTTTGTCGACGGTCTGCCGGTGGGCGTGCAGTTGCTCGCGCCGTATTTCCAGGAAGGCCGCCTGTTGAACGTTGCCCACCAGTATCAGCTCAACACTGACTGGCACACCCGCACCCCAACCGGCTTCTGAGGAGACACACATGCAATGGGAAGTCGTGATCGGGCTGGAGATTCACACTCAGCTCACCACCCGGTCGAAAATCTTTTCCGGTAGTTCCACCACATTCGGTTCCGAGCCGAACACCCAGGCCAGCCTGATCGACCTGGGCATGCCCGGCGTGCTGCCGGTGCTCAACCAGGAAGCGGTGCGCATGGCGGTGATGTTCGGTCTGGCAATTGACGCCGAGATCGGCCAGCACAACGTGTTCGCCCGGAAAAACTATTTCTACCCGGATCTGCCGAAGGGCTACCAGATCAGCCAGATGGAATTGCCGATCGTTGGCAAAGGCCACCTGGACATCGCCCTGGAAGACGGCACGGTCAAACGCGTCGGCATCACCCGCGCGCACCTGGAAGAAGACGCCGGCAAGAGCCTGCACGAAGAATTCAACGGTGCCACCGGCATCGACCTGAACCGTGCCGGCACGCCGCTGCTGGAAATCGTTTCCGAACCGGACATGCGCAGCGCCAAGGAAGCCGTGGCTTACGTCAAGGCGATCCACGCACTGGTGCGTTACCTGGGCATCTGCGACGGCAACATGGCCGAAGGCTCGCTGCGTTGCGACTGCAACGTCTCGGTACGCCCGAAAGGCCAGGTCGAGTTCGGCACTCGCTGCGAGATCAAGAACGTCAACTCGTTCCGTTTCATCGAGAAAGCGATCAACTCGGAAATCCAGCGCCAGATCGAACTGATCGAGGACGGCGGCAAAGTGATCCAGCAGACCCGCCTGTACGATCCGAACAAGGATGAAACCCGTCCGATGCGTTCGAAAGAGGAAGCCAACGACTACCGTTACTTCCCCGATCCGGACCTGCTGCCGGTGGTCATCGAAGAGTCGTTCCTCGGTGAAGTGCGTGCAACCCTGCCGGAACTGCCACCGCAAAAGCGCGAACGCTTCCAGAGCCAGTTCGGTCTGTCGGCCTACGACGCCAACGTGCTGGCCACCAGCCGTGAACAGGCGGATTACTTCGAGAAAGTCGCAGCCATCGGCGGCGACGCGAAACTGGCGGCGAACTGGGTGATGGTCGAGTTGGGCAGCCTGCTCAACAAGCAGGGCCTGGACATCGAGGATTCGCCAGTCTCCGCCGAGCAACTGGGCGGCATGCTGCAGCGCATCAAGGACAACACCATCTCCGGCAAGATCGCCAAGGTGGTGTTCGAAGCGATGGCCAATGGTGAAGGCAGTGCTGACGAGATCATCGAGAAGCGCGGCCTCAAGCAAGTCACCGACACCGGCGCGATCTCGGCCGTGCTCGACGAAATGCTCGCGGCCAACGCCGAACAGGTCGAACAGTACCGCGCGGCAGACGAAGCCAAACGCGGCAAGATGTTCGGCTTCTTCGTCGGCCAGGCCATGAAAGCCTCGAAAGGCAAGGCCAACCCGCAGCAGGTGAACGAACTGCTGAAAAGCAAGCTCGAAGGCTGACCACCAATGGAGCCAGATCCAAAGCCTGGCTCCATTCCCTGTGGAAGGGACCTGTGGCGAGGGGATTTATCCCCGTTGGGCCGCGAAGCGGCCCCAATTGCTGAGCTTGATTTGCACCAGATAAACCGAGTTCTCAGTTTTGGGACTGCTGCGCAGTCCAACGGGGATAAATCCCCTCGCCACAGGTCACTCCTACATTTGATCCGGGATACCTTTGAATGAAGCGTCTGTTGCTGAGCAGCGCCCTGCTCTCTCTGCTGGCCGGTTGCGCCAGTACCGACACCATCGACCCGCACGGTTACGACCAGACCGGCGTCGCCTCCTATTACGGAGCCAGGCATCACGGTAAACGCACCGCCAGCGGCGAAGCGTTCAACCAGCATTCCCTGACTGCCGCCCACCGCCAGTTGCCGTTCGGCACGCGGGTGAAGGTCACCAATCTGAAAAACGATGAATCAGTCGTGGTCCGCATCAATGACCGTGGCCCGCACACCCGTGGCCGACTGATCGATCTGTCACGCGAGGCCGCCGATGAAATCGGCATGGTGCGCAGCGGCACCGCACGGGTTCGCGTGCAGGCCCTCGACTGATGGAGCGCCGACCATTTTCGGACTAGCCGATCTGCCGCTGATCAACGTCATCGAATTGCTCAGCGGCCTGGTTCTTTTGATCATCGGCGCCGAGCTGATGGTGCGCGCCGCCGTGCGTCTGGCCGAGCGCCTGCATGTGCGTCCGTTGATCATCGGCCTGACCATCGTCGCCCTCGGCAGCAGCGCGCCGCAGATGACCGTGAGCCTGCAAGCGGCGTTGACCGACAACCCGGACATCGCCGTCGGCAGCGTGGTCGGCAGCGGCATCTTCAATATCCTCGTAACCCTTGGCCTGTCGGCACTGATCATCCCGCTGCGCGTATCGCGGCAACTGGTACGTCTGGATATCCCGTTGATGATCGGCGCCAGCCTGCTGGTATTCATCCTCGCCTGGAATAAAGACCTCGGGCGTTTCGACGGCGTCCTGCTGCTCGGCGCTCTGGCGCTGTACCTCGGCTTGCTGTTGCGTCAGTCGCGACATTCGACGCGCCCTCATACAGAGCGACCAACCGAGACGCAGCAATCCTGGTTGATCAGTGTGCTGATGATTCTCGCTGGCCTGGCCATGCTGGTGTTCGCCGGGCGTTTGCTGCTCGGCGCCGCCGTGGTCGTGGCCACCGACCTGGGCCTGTCGGAACGGGTCATCGGCCTGACCGTGGTTGCGGTCGGAACTTCGTTGCCGGAACTGGCGACGTCGCTGATCGCTGCGTTGCGCGGGCAGCGTGACATTGCCGTGGGCAACGTGATCGGCGCCAATCTGTTCAACCTGCTCGGGGTGCTCGGGCTGACCGCGCTGCTCGCACCGACGCCGCTCTCCGTCTCCCCCAACGCGCTGGATTTTGACTTGCCGGTGATGCTCGGCGTCGCTGCGCTGTGTCTGCCAGTGTTTTACTCGGGCTACCGCGTGACCCGGGCCGAAGGCTTGCTGCTGCTCGGTTTGTATCTGGTCTACGGGCTGCATGTGGTGTCGTTCACCACTGGTATGCCGCTGGCCGGCAAACTCGAGCGCTTGATGCTGTTTTATGTCCTGCCGGCGCTGCTGACGTTTCTGCTGTTCACGTCGATCCGCGCCTGGCGTCGCCAACACCACAAGAGAGATGTGCCATGAGCGAGTCGAAGCAGTCCGGGGTTGAAATCCGTCGTCAGGTCATGGGCGATGCGTTCGTTGATCGCGCCTTGGGCAACGCCACCGAGTTCACCCAGCCGTTGCAGGATTTCGTCAATGAACACGCCTGGGGTGGCGTGTGGAATCGCGAAGGTTTGTCGCTGAAAACCCGCAGCCTGATTACCCTCGCCGCGCTGACCGCGTTGAAGTGTCCGCAAGAGTTGAAGGGCCACGTGCGCGGTGCGCTGAACAACGGCTGCACGGTGGAAGAGATTCGCGAAGCGCTGCTGCATTGCGCGGTGTATGCCGGCGTGCCAGCGGCGATCGATGCGTTTCGCGCGGCGCAGGAAGTGATCGACAGCTATCAGAAACCGCAGTGACCGCCTTCGCGAGCAGGCTCGCTCCCACAGTTGGAATGCGTTTCCCTGTGGGAGCGAGCCTGCTCGCGAAGAGGCCCTGACAGACACTGCAAATCCTTGGTCAGATCCACCCACCCCACTGCAACACAAAGATCCCGACATTGGTGGTAATAGCCGCCATCAACGTGGTCATCACGATAATCGCTGCTGCAAGCTCATGATTGCCCTGCGCCGCCCGGGCCATGACGAAACTCGCCGCCGCCGTCGGGCTGCCAAAGTAGAGAAACAGAATCCCCAGCTCCGCGCCGCGAAAGCCCCACAGCCATGCCCCCAGTGTCGCCAGCACCGGCAGACCGATCATCTTCACCAGGCTGGAACTGAGCGCCATGTTGCCGCTCTTGCGCAGCGCCGCCAGTGACAGCGTGCCGCCGATACAGATCAGCGCCAGTGGCAAAGTGGTCTGCGCCAGATACTGGCCGGAGGTCTCCAGCCAGCCCGGCAGTCCGATCTTGAAATAGGCAAACGGCGCTGCCGAAATCACGCTGATGATCAGCGGGTTGCTGAACACGCTTTTGCAGATGCTCCACGGATCGGACTTGATCACCGGGCTGTATACCGCCAGCACGATGGTCGACAGCGTGTTGTAGAACAGGATCACCAGCGCCGCGAGAATCGCCCCGAGGGAAATGCCGTAATCGCCGTACATGCTCGCGGCGAGCGCCAGGCCTATCACGCCGTTGTTGCCGCGAAACGCACCCTGGGTGTAGATGCCGCGATCTTCCCGCGGACACTTGAAAATCGCCCAGCCCCAGGCCACGGCGAAACTCACCAGGGTGGCGAGGGAAAAGTAGATGAGTAGCGAAGGTTGCAGTGCGGCGTGCAGGTCAGCGTGGAGAATGCCGAGAAACAGCAGCGCCGGCATGGTCACGTTGAACACCAGCGACGAGGCGGTGTGGATGAAGTTGTCGTTGATCCAGTCGATGCGCTTGAGCAGCACACCGAGAAACAGCATGGCAAACACCGGCGCGGTGATGTTCAGGGTTTCAAGAAAGATTGCCAGCATGCCGGGGAGCCTTGGGTGAGCTTAGTCAGGGGGGCAATGATAAAGCAAAAGCCCCTCACCCTAGCCCTCTCCCAAAGGGAGAGGGAACCGATCGGGGGATATTTAAACAATCCACCGACCTGAAATGACATCGTCGAATCCATAATCGACCCGATTTGTCAGGTCGATGTATAGCGCCAAACAACTCGGTCGGCCCCTCTCCCTCCGGGAGAAGGCTGGGGTGAGGGGCTTTTGATCTTCCATGAAACGATCAGGTAATCGGCGCCGGGTTGAACAAGGTGATGTCGTTATGCAGCTTGTGTTTCTCCGCCCAGGTCTGTTGCTTGCCACTGGCAACGTCCAGGTAATAGTGAAACAACTCCCAGCCGAGTTCTTCGATGGTCGCGCGCCCGGTGGCAATGCGTCCGGCGTCGATGTCGATCAGGTCCGGCCAGCGCTGCGCCAGTTCAGTCCGCGTCGAAACCTTGACCACCGGCGCCATGGCCAGCCCGTAAGGCGTGCCGCGACCGGTGGTGAATACGTGCAGGTTCATCCCTGCTGCCAGTTGCAACGTACCGCAGACAAAATCGCTGGCCGGCGTCGCGCAGAAAATCAGGCCCTTGTGCTTGAAACGCTCGCCCGGGCCGAGCACGCCATTGATCGCGCTGCTGCCGGACTTGACGATCGAGCCCAGGGACTTCTCGACAATGTTCGACAACCCGCCCTTCTTGTTGCCCGGCGTGGTGTTGGCGCTGCGATCGGCTTCGCCCTTGGCCAGGTAACGGTCGTACCAGTCCATTTCGCGCACCAGCTCTTCGGCGACGGTTTGCGTTTGCGCCCGTGAGGTGAGCAGGTAGATCGCATCGCGCACTTCGGTGACTTCGGAAAACATCACCGTCGCCCCCGCACGCAACAGCAAGTCCGAGGCATAACCCAGCGCCGGGTTGGCGGTGATGCCGGAGAACGCGTCGCTGCCGCCGCACTGCATACCGAGAATCAGCTCGGAGGCCGGCACGGTTTCGCGGCGGCGCTGGTCGAGTTTCTTCAAACGCACTTCGGCCAGCTCCATGATCTGTTCGATCATTTCGGTGAAGCCGTGACTGGAATCCTGCAAGCGGTACAACCACGGATCGCTGAGATCCACCGACGCATCGTCCTCGTGCATCACCTGCCCGGCCTGCAATTTCTCGCAGCCCAGACCGATCACCAGCGCCTCGCCGCCCAAGTTCGGGTTGCGCGCCAGATTGCGCACGGTACGAATCGGGATGTAGGCATCGGTCGCGGTAATCGCCACACCGCAGCCATAACTGTGGGTCAGCGCCACCACGTCATCGACGTGCGGGTACTTCGGCAGCAGCTCTTCCTTGATGCGCTTGACCGCGTGATCGAGCACACCGGTGACGCACTGCACGGTGGTGGTGATGCCGAGAATGTTGCGCGTGCCGACGGTGCCGTCGGCGTTGCGATAACCCTCGAACGTGAAGCCTTCCAGCGGTGCCTGCGCATCCGGCACGTCGGTGGACAGCGGCAAGCTGTCCAGCGGCGGCGCGGTGGGCATGCGCAGTTGATCTTCCTTGACCCAACTGCCGCGACGGATCGGCTGCAACGCATAGCCGATAATCTGCCCGTAACGAATCACCGGGCCGCCCTCAGGAATATCCTCCAGAGTGACCTTGTGGCTCTGCGGTACGAAATCCAGCGTGACCAGGCCATCGGCAAACTCGGTACCGGCCGGTACGCCCTGATCGTTGACCACCACTACAACGTTGTCCCGCTCGTGCAGGCGGATGTAGCGCGGCGAGTCGGAATGTTCAATCAACTGCATGACGCCGCTCCTCAGGAATGCGCTTGAGACAAATTGCCGGTGGCTTCATTGCCGCCCTTGGCTGGCGGCTCTTTCAAGACCACACGCTTGATCGGGCCGACGATCACCAGATAGCTGAACACCGCGACCAGTGCGTTGGCACCGACAAACACCAGCGCCCACTTGAACGAGCCGGTGGAGCTGATGATGTAGCCGATGACGATCGGCGTGGTGATCGAAGCGATGTTGCCGAAGGTGTTGAACAAGCCACCGCTCAGACCGGCGATCTGTTTCGGCGAAGTGTCGGAAACCACCGCCCAGCCCAGTGCGCCAACGCCTTTGCCGAAGAATGCCAGAGCCATGAAGCCCACCACCATCCATTCCACGTCAACATAGTTGCACGCGACGATGCTGCTCGACACCAGCAGGCCGGCGATGATCGGCGCCTTGCGGGCGAAGGTCAGCGAATGGCCCTTGCGCAGCAGGTAGTCGGAAATCACCCCGCCGAGCACGCCGCCGATAAAGCCGCAAATGGCCGGCAACGAAGCGATGAAACCGGCCTTGAGAATGGTCATGCCACGCTCTTGCACCAGATACACCGGGAACCAGGTCAGGAAGAAGTAGGTGATGCCGTTGATGCAGTACTGGCCCAGATACACGCCGAGCATCATGCGGTTGGTCAGCAACTGACGGATGTAATCCCACTTCGGACCGTCGGACTTCTTGCCCTTCTGATCCATGTCGACCATGCCGCCGTTGTCAGCGATGTGCTTGAACTCGGCCTCGTTGACACGTGGGTGTTCGCGCGGGCTGTAGATGACTTTCAGCCACACCAGCGAGAACACGATACCGAGGATAC
Source organism: Pseudomonas sp. S2_A05 (assembly GCF_054668485.1). Lineage (NCBI taxonomy): Bacteria > Pseudomonadati > Pseudomonadota > Gammaproteobacteria > Pseudomonadales > Pseudomonadaceae > Pseudomonas > Pseudomonas sp. S2_A05. The sequence continues at coordinate 5,692,911 of NZ_CP162775.1, read as the reverse complement.
CCATGACGATGAACACGTGCTCCCAGCCGAAGCTGTAGACGATCCAGCCCATCAACGGCGCGAACAGCACGGTGGCAAAGTATTGCGCCGAGTTGAAGATCGCCGAAGCGGTACCGCGTTCAGCGGTCGGGAACCACGCCGCCACGATGCGCGCGTTGCCGGGGAACGATGGCGCCTCGGCCAGGCCCACCAGGAAACGCAGCATGAACAGCGCAACCACTGCCGTGGACATGCCGAATTCACCGACGAAGCCTTGCAGCACGGTGAACAGCGACCAGGTGAAAATGCTCAGGGCATAGACTTTTTTCGAGCCGAAGCGATCGAGCAGCCAGCCACCGGGAATTTGCCCGGCCACGTAAGCCCAACCGAATGCGGAGAAGATGTAGCCGAGGGTGACGGCGTCAATGCCAAGGTCCTTTTGCAGGCTGGAGCCGGCAATGGCGATCGTGGCACGGTCGGCGTAGTTGATCGTGGTCACCAGAAACAGCATGAGCAGGATCAAATAGCGGACGTGAGTCGGCTTGGAGGATTGCATGCAGATGTACTCCCACTGATTATTTTTATGCGGGTAAAACATTCTTTGGTCTTTGTGGGAGCTGGCTTGCCAGCGATGGCATCAGCGCGGCGTGCCTGCAGCACCGCGTTGCCTGAATCGCTGGCAAGCCAGCTTCCACAGGTATTGCATGTATCAGGAACCGATGTAGGCAGTCTTCACGACCGTGTAGAACTCTTGTGCATAGCGGCCCTGCTCACGGGAGCCGTAGGACGAGCCTTTACGCCCGCCGAACGGTACGTGGTAATCCACACCGGCGGTCGGCAGGTTGACCATCACCATCCCGGCCTGTGAGTGGCGCTTGAAGTGGTTGGCGTACTTCAGCGAGGTGGTGGCGATGCCGGCCGACAAGCCGAATTCGGTGTCGTTGGCCATTGCCAGCGCAGCTTCGTAATCGGCCACACGAACAATGTTGGCCACCGGGCCGAAGATCTCTTCGCGGCTGATGCGCATCGACGCTTCGCTGTCGGCGAACAGCGTTGGCGCGAGGAAGTAGCCCTCGGTGTCGCAAGTCACCACACCGCCGCCGCTGACCAGACGTGCACCTTCGGACTGGCCGATGTCGATGTACTTCATGTCCTGTTCCAGCTGCGCCTGGGAGACCACCGGACCGATGTCGGTGCCGGCCTTCAGCGCGTGGCCGACCTTGATCGACTTCATGCGCTCGGCCATCGCTTCAACGAACTTGTCGTGAATGCCGGCGGTGACGATCAGACGGCTCGATGCTGTGCAGCGCTGGCCGGTGGAGTAGAACGCGCTCTGCACCGACAGCTCGACCGCTTGCTTGAGGTCGGCGTCGTCGAGAATGATCTGCGGGTTCTTGCCGCCCATTTCCAGCTGCACCTTGGCCTGGCGCGAAACGCAGTTGACCGCGATCTGGCGGCCAACGCCCACCGAACCGGTGAAGCTGATGCCGTCGACTTTCGGGCTGTTGACCAACGCCTCGCCAACCACGCGACCGCTGCCCATTACCAGGTTGAACACACCGGCCGGGAAGCCCGCGCGGGAGATGATTTCGGCCAGCGCCCAGGCGCAGCCCGGCACCAGATCGGCAGGCTTGAGCACGACGCAGTTGCCGTAGGCCAGGGCCGGAGCAATTTTCCACGCCGGGATGGCGATCGGGAAGTTCCACGGAGTGATCAGACCGACCACGCCCAGCGCTTCGCGAGTGACTTCGACGTTGACGCCCGGGCGTACCGACGGCACGTAGTCACCGGACAGACGCAGGCATTCACCGGCGAAGAACTTGAAAATGTTGCCGGCGCGGGTCACTTCACCGATCGCTTCCGGCAGGGTCTTGCCTTCTTCACGGGCCAGCAGCGTGCCGAGCTCTTCGCGACGGGCGAGAATTTCCGTGCCGACTTTATCCAGCGAATCGTGACGAGCCTGGATGCCCGACGTGGAGTACGCCGGGAACGCAGCGCGGGCAGCGTCGATGGCGGCGTTGACCTGGGTCAGGTCAGCCTTGGCGTAATCGCCGATGGTGTCACTGAGTTCGGACGGGTTGATGTTGGCCGAGTAATCGGCACCGGCGACCCATTCGCCATTGATGTAGTTGTCGTAGCGTTTTGCAGTTGTCACAGGGCAGCCCTCAACTCTAAAAGCCTTCACGCAAAAAGCCGCTGATTGCTCAGCGGCCTCGCTTTTCTCGCTTATTGCGCGCCTTGCTTGTCGATCAGCGCGGCGAGCATTTCGTACTCTTCGCCGGTCAGGTCGGTCAGCGGCGCACGCACCGGACCTGCGTCATAGCCGGCGATTTTTGCACCTGCCTTGACGATACTCACGGCGTAACCGGCCTTGCGGTTACGGATGTCCAGGTACGGCAGGAAGAAGTCGTCGATGATCTTGCCGACGGTGGCGTGATCTTCGCGAGCGATCGCGTGGTAGAAGTCCATCGCGGTTTTCGGGATGAAGTTGAACACCGCCGAGGAGTACACCGGCACGCCCAAAGCCTTGTAGGCAGCGGCGTAGACTTCAGCGGTCGGCAGACCACCCAGGTAGCTGAAGCGATCACCGAGGCGGCGACGGATCGACACCATCAACTCGATATCGCCCAGGCCATCCTTGTAGCCGATCAGGTTCGGGCAGCGCTCGGCCAGACGTTCCAGCAGCGGCGCGGTGAGACGGCAAACGTTGCGGTTGTAGACGACCACGCCGATCTTCACCGATTTGCACACGGCTTCAACGTGGGCGGCAACACCGTCCTGGCTCGCTTCGGTCAGGTAGTGCGGCAGCAGCAGCAGACCTTTGGCGCCCAGACGCTCGGCTTCCTGAGCGTATTCGATGGCCTGGCGGGTCGAACCACCGACGCCGGCGAGGATTGGCACGCTGGTTGCGCAGGTGTCGACGGCAGTCTTGATGATTTCCGAGTATTCGCTGGCGGCCAGGGAGAAGAACTCACCGGTGCCACCGGCGGCGAACAGAGCCGAAGCGCCATACGGAGCCAGCCATTCCAGGCGTTTGATGTAGCCCGCGCGGTTGAAATCGCCCTGCGCGTTGAAATCGGTCACCGGGAAAGACAGCAGGCCGGCAGAGAGGATGGACTTCAGTTCTTGTGGATTCATTATTCGAACACCCTGGTAGCAACGTTTTATTGTGAGTGGACCGTTCAGCCTTCGCCGAAGTTGTAGGTCATCGTACAACTTAAAATATAACCGTCAACTGCATTTCATCGTTGGCAGGGCTTTTTTGTCGGACAAGATTGGCTTTTGCGCTTTATGAAATGGCTACAAGGCTCGTGCTTGACGCTTTCGAAGGCTGAAATATCCGGTCTGGATTCGTTTAATTCTGTAGCGACCTGCGGCTCGTAAAGTACGTCGACTGCCACGAAGGATCGTGGCGGACCACTCAAAGGAAGCCGCTATGTCGATGCATTTTGCCGCCCCCACCCTCACCCACGTCGCCCCAGCGCAAGACGATTGCGTGACGCTTCAGCTCTCGCAATTGCCGGACATCCTCACCGTGCAGGTCCCGGATTCCAGCGATTTCGCAGCAAACTGGAGCGTCTACGCGGTCCTCGGCAGCGATGCCGAGGAACCTGAATGGGAAGGTGATGAGGTGGACACTGGCGCCTGGGACGACGCCGAGGATGAAATGGAAAAGTTGCTCGACATCGAGGTGCAGCTGCCGAAAGAGGCATTGCAACCGTACCTGAACCGCGAGGTGGAGCTGCGTTACAAGTTTCGCGATGAGTCGAGCATGGAGCCGTATTCGCTGCCGCTGCGAATGCGCATAGAGGCGTAAGACTCAGCTTCGCTGCGCCTGCGCCTCTTCATGAGCCTGGCGCAGTCTTTCACGGCTATTGGTCAGGTGCAGACGCATCGCCGCACGCGCGGCATCGGAGTCCTGACGGGCAATCGCGTCGTAGATTTCCTCGTGCTCGCGGCTCAGGCGGCTCATGTAGTGCTGTTGATCATCGTGGGCCAGCCGCGCCGAGTTCAGCCGCGTACGTGGAATGATGCTGGTGCCCAGGTGCGTCATGATGTCGGTGAAGTAGCGGTTGCCGGTGGACAGGGCGATTTCCGGGTGGAAAGCGAAGTCCGACGACACCGCATCGCTGGCATGGGACGCGCTTTCGTTCAAGGCGTCGAGGGCGGCGCGCATGGTTGCCAGTTGCTCGGGGCTGCGGCGTTGCGCGGCAAGGCCAGCGGATTCGACTTCGAGGCTGATGCGCAATTCGAGAATCGCCAGCACGTCACGCAGGGTGACAACGGTGGCCGGATCAATGCGGAAACCGCTCGGGCTCGGCGTATCGAGAACAAAGGTGCCGATGCCGTGGCGGGTTTCTACCTGGCCGGCGGCCTGCAGACGGGAAATTGCCTCGCGGACCACGGTGCGGCTGACGCCATGGGCTTCCATGATCGCCGACTCGGTGGGCAACTTGTCGCCACGCTTGAGCAGGCCATCGCGGATCTGCTCGCTCAACACCGTCACCAATTCCTGGGCGAGGCTGCGGCGCTTGCGGGGGGAGGCGCGGGGTGTCGATCAGCTTTTCCATGGTCTGCATCTTGTCTCGAAAGTTCGGCTTGGCGCCATCATAGCTCAAGCGGGTTGTACGATCACCGGGCAGATCACATTGCCCTACTGTGGGAGCGAGCCTGCTCGCGAAAGCGGTGGTTCAGACGACAGATTCGTCGACCGATATGACCCCTTCGCGAGCAGGCTCGCTCCCACAGGTGGGTGTTCAGACAGTTATGGCCTGTTCGACCAGACGACCGCTGTCGATCCGCACGTGCCGTGGATGGAATCGTTTCAAACTGCTTCGGTGACCGACGCTGACAATGCTCAGCCCCGGAATCTCATCGATCAACGCCTGATACAAGGTCGCCTCGTCCTCTTCATCCATCGCCGATGTAGCCTCGTCCATGTACAGCCATTGCGGTGCGTAGAGAAGCGCGCGGGCGAAGGCCAGGCGTTGTTGCTCGCCCGGTGAAAGCATGCGCTGCCAGTGATTGGCTTCATCCAGCCGCCCGACCAGGTGTGGCAGACGGCAGGTTTCCAGCACCTGTGCATAACGTTCTGGCGCGTAGGTATCGCCCGGTTGTGGATAACTCAACGCTTCACGCAATGTGCCGATCGGCAGATAAGGCTTCTGCGGCAGGAACAGATAGCGCGCCGCCGGTAAACGAATATTGCCGTGCCCCGCCGGCCACAAATGCCCCATCGCTCGCAGCAGTGTCGACTTGCCGCTGCCGGACCGCCCGCTGAGCATAACGCGCTCACCCGGTTCAACGGTCATGTCGGCGTCGGTCAGCAGGTGACGACCATCGGCCAGATCGAGGCCGAGGTTGTGCACCTGCAACTCACTGCCCTGGTTCTGCACGTCGATGGCCGGGGTGCGTTGTTCGTTGTCGCTCATGGCCTGACGGAAACTCAGCAAACGATCACAGGTGGCGCGCCACGCGGCGAGATCCGAGTAGGCGGTGATGAACCAGCTGAAATTCTCCTGCACGTTGCCGAACGCCGAGTTGATTTGCATCAGCTCGCCCAGTTCGATCTTGCCGGACAGATAGCGCGGTGCGGCGACGACAAACGGGAAAATGATTGCGATCTGCCCGTAGCCGGAGGTGAAGAACGTCAGGCGCTTGGACACGCGCATGATGTCCCAGAAATTGTGCCAGACCAGTCCGAAGCGATTGCTCAAGCGGCGGTTTTCATTGGGTTCGCCGTTGTACAAGGCGATGCTTTCAGCGTTCTCACGCACGCGGACCATGGAAAAACGCAGGTCTGCTTCGAAGCGTTGTTGCTTGTTGTTCAGACCGATCAGACGGCGACCGATCAAATGCGTCAGCCAACTGCCGACCGCCGCGTACAACAGTGCGCACCAGAACATGTAGCCGGGAATCTCGATGCCGAACACTTCGATACTGCCCGACACGCCCCACAAAATGATCGAGAACGACACCAGACTGACAATCGTGCGCAGCAGCCCGAGGCCCAGGCTCAGGGTGTTGGCGGTGTAAGTGTTGAGGTCTTCCGAAATCCGCTGATCGGGGTTATCGGTATAACCGCCCTGCTCCAGCTGGTAGTAATTCTTGTGGTCCAGCCAGCGCTTGAAGTGCTTTTCGGTCAGCCACGCCCGCCAGCGGATCGTCAGCATCTGCGTCAGATACAACCGATACACCGCGCCGAGAATCGCCACCGTCGCGATGCCGCAGAAATACAGGATCAACTGCCAGAACGCGGCTTCATCCTTTCTCTGCAAAGCGTTGTAGAAATCCTTGTACCAACTGTTGATCCACACCGAGATGGCTACGCTGAACAGCGTCAGCGCAATTACGGCAATCAGCAACGTCCAGGCCTTGCCCTTCTCTTCGCTGCGCCAGTAAGGCGTGGTCATCGCCCAGACCTTGCGAAAAAACTGCCCGCGCACAGCATCGTTGACCGCGGAATATTCAGCGTTCTGATTCATGGATAAGGCTCGATAGTAAAAAGAACGGACACGCGCCGATCATAGATGATCGGCGCGTTTTATCGCGAGGGCTGGCGATAGTCGTTCAGCGCAGGTTCAGCGACGCACCGGGCGCTTCTGCAGTTTGCGCTGCAAGGTGCGGCGGTGCATGCCCAGCGCGCGGGCCGTGGCGGAAATATTGCCTTCGTGCTCGGTGAGCACGCGCTGGATGTGCTCCCATTGCAGACGATCGACCGACATCGGGTTTTCCGGCACCAGACTGTCGAGATCGGCGTGCTCAGACAGCAGCGCGGCCAGCACGTCGTCGGCATCGGCGGGTTTGCACAGGTAGTTGCAGGCGCCACGCTTGATCGCCTCGACTGCCGTGGCAATGCTCGAATAACCGGTGAGGATCACCACGCGCATTTCCGGATCGAGTTCCAGCAGCTTGGGCAGCAGGACCAGACCGGAGTCGCCGTCCATTTTCAGGTCCAGCGCAGCGTAATCAGGCAGATCGGCCTGGGCGATGGTCAGGCCTTCTTCAGCGGAACCGGCAGTGCTGACGCGAAAGCCGCGACGGGCCATGGCGCGGGCCATGACGCGGGTGAAGGTCGCGTCGTCGTCGACCAGCAGCAGATGCGGCAGTTCTTCGCCTTCGACTTGGATTTCGTCACTCATGTTGGTCTCCTCGGGCGCCGTGGGGCAGGCGCAGCTCGGTGAGCGTGCCGCCTTCCTCATGACTATAGAGTTTCACTGAGCCGCCGGCGCGTGTCACGCTGGCCTTGCTCAAAAACAGGCCCAGGCCGAAACCTTTGCCCTTGGTGGTAAAAAACGGCTTGCCGATCTGCTCGGCGATGGCCAGCGGCACACCGGCGCCGTGGTCGCGAATGCTGATCGTCAAAGTCTCTGCGTCCCAGTCGAGGGTCACCTGGAGATTTTCCGGGCAGGCGTCGGCTGCATTGTTGAGCAGATTCAGCAATGCCTGGGTCAGATCCGGCGGCGGCGCCATGCGCGGCACCGCCCCCTGACCGAGACGCTGGAAGCGATAACTGGCTTCCGGGCGCATCAGGTGCCAGCGGTTCAGCGCTTCGTCGAGCCAGTCGGTAACGTCCTGCATCTCCACCGCCAGACGCCGATTGGCCTCGGCGGCACGGACCAGTTGCTGCAAGGTTTCCTTGCACAGCTTGACCTGATCCTGCAGCACTTTCAGATCGTCCTGCAGCAGTGCATCGGGGTGATCCTGCTGCATTTCCTTGAGCAACACGCTCATGGTCGCCAGCGGTGTGCCCAATTCATGCGCCGCACCGGCGGCCTGGGTCGCAACGGCGAGCAGCTGCTGATCACGCAGCCCTTCCTCCCGGCGGATCGCGCGCAATTCTTCCTGCCGGCGCAGCTCTTCAGCCATACGCGCGGCGAAGAACGTGATGACCGCAGCAGCCAGGGCAAAGCTCAGCCACATGCCGTAGATCTGCAGATTCTCACGGGCGACCGGCAGGGTTTCCAGCGGATAGAAACGCGTCAGCATCAGCGTGTACAGCGCCAGCGCGATACCGGACAGAATCACCGAATAACGCCACGGCAAGGTCACCGCCGCGATGGTCAGCGGCACCAGATAATAGGAAACGAAGGGGTTGGTCGAACCGCCGGAGAAATACAGCAGCGCACTGTGAATCACCAGATCGCAGGCCAGTTGCAGCGCGTATTCGAGCTCGGTCACCGGCCACGATGTGCGCAGGCGCACGGCAGTGAACACGCAGAGCAGAATCGAACAGCCCAGGGTCATCGCCAATTGCACCCACGGCAACGGCAGCAATTGCAGCCAGTAGGCCAGACCCACGGACCCGGCCTGCGCGGCGAGCACAAGTGTGCGGATGAAAGTCAGCCGCCAGAGGTTCTGGCGAGTGGCGGAAGTCAGTTGTACGGGGGCGAGCATGAGCTCTCCTGATGAGCGCTCCAGGCGGATCGCACGGAGTATAACCAAGGCGCGGGGTTCAGAGGCGAAAGTGCGGCAAACGACCACATGGCGACGATGAAGAATTCATCTGAGTTGAAGAAAATTCCGAAGGCTATTGGAGATCATTGTGGCGAGGGGATTTATCCCCGCTGGGTGGCGGAGCCGCCCCAAATCATGCGACCTCATTTAACCAGAAATACCGTATCAGCCGGATTTGCGCCTGCTGCGCAGCCGATCGGGGATAAATCCCCTCGCCACAGAAGCACTCCCCACTGCGCGCAGGTATCTGTATAGAAGTTGTAACTGGGCGAACCGGATCATAGAAGTTAGAGTCTGATGGTTCACGCAGGCCGCGACCCATCACCTGCGCCTCATTCAAGGAGCCTTCATGCACACATTTCGCCGCAGCGCCGCCCTCCTCGCCCTGACCGTCGGCAGCGTCGCCAGCCTTCCGGCGCTGGCCGCCGATGAGCTGCACTACAACCAGATTTCCCTGCGCGCCGAAGTCAGCCAGGAAGTGGCCCGCGACCAGATGATCGTGACGCTCTACACCGAAGAGCAGAACACCGACCCGGCCAAACTCGCCGCCGCCATCAGCACCACCATGAACAAGGCCACCGCCCAGGCCAAACAAGTCAAAGACATCACCTTGCGCACGGGCAGCCGCAACAGCTATCCGATCTACGACACCAAAGGCCAGAAGATCACCGGCTGGCGCGAACGCGCCGAACTGCGCCTGGAAAGCACCGACTTCGCCGCCCTGTCCAAACTCACCGGCGAGCTATTGACCGACCTGAAAATGGGCGGCATGGACTTCGCCATCGCCGACCCGACCCGCAAGGCCAGCGAAGACCAGTTACTCAAAGAAGCCGTCACCGCCTTCAAGACCCGCGCCCAACTGGCCACCGATGCACTGGGCGGCAAGGGCTACAAAATCGTCAACCTGAACCTCAACAGCAACGGTTACCCACAACCGTACCTGCGCGCGCCGATGATGATGAAAGCCGCGGCCATGGATTCCGCCCCGGTGACCCCGGAAGTAGAAGCCGGCACCAGCCAGGTCAGCATGACCGCTGATGGCTCGATTGAAGTGTTGATGCAGTGATTTGAGCTTGGCTGAATGAAGGACCGGCAATCAGTCAATGGTTGCCGGTTTTTTTGTGCCCGGGTTTTGTAGTGAATGATCCACCGCTATCGCTGGCAAGCCAGCTCCCACAGGTTGAACGCATTTGAATGTGGGAGCGAGCCTGCTCGCGAAGAACGATGACGCGATCTCAAGCGTGCGGATCAACCCGATCCAGCGCCCGATTCACCGCCAGCTCCGCCAGCATGATGATCTGCTGAATCGCCAGCGCCGTATTGCGCTGCGGCCTACCAAGCTGATCGGCAAAATCGCTGGCCAGCGTATTGGCTGAAGCAAGGGACTCACAGGCGTGGGCGAGCAGGCTTTCAGTGTCGATGTCGGGCCGGATCAAAAACATCGTGCTGGGTGGATGGGGTTTGCCGGGTGGCGGGCAGAGATAGAAATCGAGGGCACGCTTGATGGCTTCGCGGTTCTTCGCGAGATCGTCGGCACGCAGCGCGGCTTCAAGGGGGGTTGAGGTTTCTTCGGGTGGGTCGGGGACTGGTTTGCTCATGCGCTTCACCTATGAGGTTGAGCCATCTCGATGCCGTTTCTCACACGACGAAGAGGTGGCAGCTTTGTGCGGGGTGAGAAAACCGGTCATAGGCACCCGGCCGGACATAGGCCCGCCCGCACAGAGCCGCCATAACGCACTTGCAGGCAGCAAACTTGCTGGCGGCAATTATGCGGATCTGGGCACTGAATGACTATGAATGTCGGGTTCTCACACCCGATCGCTGAACAACCAGCGACGACCCAAGCCTAGAGAGCGCACGTCCGACGGACAACCTGAAAACCTTGTGGGAAGGTTCTGGCTGTTTCGCAGCGGATTTAAACAGCCAAAAAGCAAACCCTCACCCTAACCTCTCCCAGAGGGAGAGGGGACTGACCGAGGTGTTTGGGGGAGATACGCCAACGTGAAACTCCGAGTTGAACTCAGGATTTGAAAAGCACACAAATTAGCCCCCTCTCCTCGGGGAGAGGGCTGGGGTGAGGGGCAAATCCACAACAAAAATAACGCCGAACACCCGCTCTTCACCACTCAATAGGCCGAGTGTCAGCTCGCCTGCTCTTGATCTTGATCCACCGGCGACGTCGGAAGGCTGAGTGGAGGGATTGATCCGGGTGTGGGAGCGCAGCGACCGTACGACGCAGTCGTACACAGCGAGTGTAGGTGCAGCGAAGCAAACCGGAGCCGCTGCGCCCGGATCAGTCCCGGAGCGAAGGGACCCCGAGCCCCAGCGAGTGGGCCGAACGTAGGAGCTAGCGTTTTTTGCTTACTTTTTTAGGCGCTTGTAAAAAAGTAAGTCGCCGTAAGGGCGAAACCGTAATCAGCAACACCGCAAAAAACGGATATTCACCCAAACCAACCAACGCCTGGTCGGCCCAAAGGCCGCCAAGGTGCCACCAATCGAAACACCCAGTTGCACCAAGTAAAACCCCCCAATCCCTGCCCCAATCCACCCCACCAAAGCCCACCGCGAAAACCCCTCAACCCCGCCCATCCCCAAGGGTATAAATAAGTAACACCAAGCCCCACCCAAGCGCACCCGACACCTCCAGTGCACCATTTCAGTGCCCCGAATGCACCGCAAAAACCACCCGCAAACGGTCAAATGCGTCAAAAGTTATACGGATGCGACATTAAGGTACGTTCGTGCCACCGTTTAACGCCGCCGACCGCTCTGGATCTTGCATTGGGTATGGGGCCTGCATAAGTATCCGCAGGCACGACTCACGAGGTCGTACCTCACAACTAAAAAATGACAACAAATCATGAGGCCAACATGCTTAAACACGCGGTCATTCCGTTTCTAGTCGGCGCAGGCTTGTTAGCCTCCGCACCTTTCGCCACCGCTGCGACTAACCTGGTGTTCTGCTCCGAAGGGAGCCCGGCCGGTTTTGATCCAGGCCAATACACCACCGGAACCGACTTCGACGCCTCAGCCGAAACCATGTTCAACCGCCTGACCCAGTTCGAGCGCGGCGGCACCGCCGTGATTCCTGGCCTGGCGACCAAGTGGGACATTTCCGATGATGGCCTGACTTACACCTTCCACCTGCGTGAAGGCGTCAAGTTCCACACCACCCCGTATTTCAAGCCGACTCGTGAGTTCAACGCCGACGACGTGCTGTTCACCTTCAATCGCATGATTAACAAGGATGACCCGTTCCGTAAGGCGTACCCGACCGAATTCCCGTACTTCACCGACATGGGGATGGATACCAACATCACCAAGATCGATAAAGTCGACGACCACACCGTCAAGTTCACCCTGAAAGAAGTCGACGCTGCGTTCATCCAGAACATGGCCATGAGCTTCGCCTCGGTGCAGTCCGCCGAATACGCGGCCCAACTGCTCAAGGATGGCAAACCCGCCGACATCAACCAGAAGCCGGTCGGCACTGGTCCGTTCGTGTTCAAGAGCTACCAGAAAGACTCGAACATCCGTTACACCGGCAACAAGGACTACTGGAAACCTGAAGACGTGAAGATCGACAACCTGATCTTCGCCATCACCACCGACCCGTCAGTGCGTATCCAGAAGCTGAAAAAGAACGAGTGCCAGGTCACCCTGTTCCCGCGTCCGGCCGATCTGAAAGCGCTGAAAGAAGACAAGTCGCTGAAGATGCCGGATCAGGCTGGCTTCAACCTCGGCTACATCGCTTACAACGTGATGGACAAGGTCAAGGGCAGCAACGAGGCCAACCCACTGGCTGACCTGCGCGTGCGTCAGGCGCTGGACATGGCCGTGAACAAGCCGCAGATCATCGATTCGGTTTACCAGGGCGCGGGCCAACTGGCGGTCAACGCCATGCCGCCGACCCAGTGGTCCTACGACACCACCATCAAGGATGCCAAGTACGATCCTGAGAAAGCCAAACAGCTGCTCAAGGAAGCCGGCGTCAAGGAAGGTACCGAGATCGTCCTGTGGGCGATGCCGGTGCAGCGTCCGTACAACCCGAACGCCAAACTGATGGCTGAAATGCTCCAGTCCGACTGGGCCAAGATCGGCTTGAAAGTGAAGATCACCAGCTACGAGTGGGGCGAGTACATCAAGCGCTCCAAAGGTGGCGAGAACCAGGCCATGATCATTGGCTGGAGCGGTGACAATGGTGATCCGGACAACTGGCTCAACGTTCTGTTCGGCTGCGACTCGCTGAGCGGCAACAACTTCTCCAAGTGGTGCGACAAGAAGTTCGACGGCCTGGTGAAAGAAGCCAAACGCACTACCGACCAGGGCAAGCGCACCGAGCTGTACAAACAGGCGCAACACGTCCTCAAAGATGCAGTTCCAATGACACCTATCGCTCACTCGACGGTGTATCAACCCATGCGCGCCAACGTGCAGGATTTCAAGATCAGCCCATTTGGCCTGAATTCCTTCTACGGCGTCAGCGTCAGCAAGTAAGACATTGCAACGGCGGCGTTTCTGACGTCGCCGTTGCTTTATCTACCGGGAAAAAAGGAAAAGTCCTACACCCAAATCCGCCGCAGATGATTGCTTCGGTATAGGCGCGTCGACTTTTCCTACGAGCATTAAGGCAATTACGTATTTACTGCCAGAGGCACGGTGCCTACCGTCGCGTACTGACCAGTGTCTGCGTGGGCCACCGGTTTTGCCGTACGTATTTGGATTGAGCTCAATGCGACCAGAAAGTCCCGGGATCGGGATCCAGGTGCATTGCATAACACTAAAAAAAGAGGGAGCGTCATGCGCCATACCTTGGTTTTTTCCGCACTGTTGGGCGCCGGCCTGTTGGCCGCCACGTCTGCAAGCTACGCCGCCAGCGACAGCCTGGTGTTCTGCTCGGAAGGCAGCCCGGCGGGTTTCGATACCGCGCAATACACGACGGCCACCGACAACGACGCCGCCGAGCCGCTGTACAACCGCCTGGTGGAGTTCGAAAAAGGCGCGACCAATGTCGTACCCGGTCTGGCAACCAAGTGGGACATTTCCGAAGATGGCCTGAAATACACCTTTCACCTGCGTGAAGGCGTGAAATTTCACACAACCCCTTACTTCAAGCCGAGCCGCGATTTTAACGCCGACGACGTGCTGTTCACGTTCAATCGCATGCTCGATGCGCAACAGCCGTTCCGCAAGGCCTATCCCACCGAGTTTCCGTACTTCAACGGGATGAGCCTGAACAAGAACATCGCCAAGGTCGAGAAGACCGGGCCGCTGACCGTGGAGTTCACGCTCAACAGTGTTGACGCCGCGTTCATCCAGAACATCGCCATGAGCTTCGCCGCCATTCTGTCTGCCGAATACGCCGACAAGCTGCTGGCCGACGGCAAGCCGAGCGACATCAACCAGAAGCCGATCGGCACCGGACCGTTCGTGTTCAAGAGCTACCAGAAAGACTCGAACATCCGCTACACCGGCAACCCGCAGTATTGGGATCCGAGCCGGGTCAAGCTGAAGAACCTGATTTTCGCGATCAACACCGACGCTTCGGTACGCGTGCAGAAGCTCAAGGCCAACGAGTGCCAGATCACCCTGCACCCGCGTCCTGCCGATGTTGAAGCGCTGAAGGCCGACCCGAAACTGCAACTGATTTCCAAGCCGGGCTTCAACCTCGGCTACATCGCCTACAACGTGCGCCACAAGCCGTTCGATCAACTGGAAGTGCGTCAGGCGCTGGACATGGCGGTGAATAAACAGGGAATTCTCAACGCTGTTTATCAAGGCGCCGGCCAACTGGCCGTCAACGCCATGCCACCAACCCAGTGGTCCTACGACGACACCATCAAGGACGCCGCCTACAACCCGGAAAAAGCCAAGGAACTGCTCAAGGCTGCCGGCGTGAAAGAAGGCACCGAGATCACCCTGTGGGCAATGCCGGTGCAGCGTCCGTACAACCCGAACGCCAAACTGATGGCCGAAATGCTCCAGTCCGACTGGGCCAAGATCGGTCTGAAAGTGAAGATCGTCAGTTACGAATGGGGCGAGTACATCAAGCGCACCAAGAACGGCGAGCACGACGTCAGCCTGATCGGCTGGACCGGTGACAATGGGGATCCGGACAACTGGCTGGGCACGCTGTACAGCTGTGACGCCATCGGCGGCAACAACTACTCCATGTGGTGCGATCCGGCTTACGACAAGCTGATCAAACAGGCCAAGGTCGTCACCGACCGCGATCAGCGCACCGTGCTTTATAAACAGGCCCAGCAATTGCTTAAACAGCAAGTGCCGATCACGCCTGTCGCCCACTCGACGGTCAACCAGCCGTTAAGCACCCGGGTCGAAGGATTCAAAGTCAGCCCGTTCGGCCGCAACGTGTTCTCGGGTGTCAGTATCGATTAAACCAACCGATTAGCCGCAATGCTGAGGGGAGCCGTCTACTCCCCTCACGCAAGCGCTTTGCCGAAATTCGCCCATCCGGCTTCTTGCAAACGTTTGCGATGTGTGAACGAGTTCTAAACCAATAACCGGCATACCAAAAAAAGCCGGGATAAAAAGAAAGTAAAGGAGCTTCACCCATGAAACTGAGCAGCACCGCGATACTGGCCCTGGCCATCAGCAGCATCACTGCTACCGCGTACGCCGAACCTGCAAGTCAGGAGTTCGTCCCTACCACATTGGCCGGCAGCAGCGCCCAAAGCGAGGCCAAAGGCTTTATCGATGGACAAAGCCTGGGCGGTACAACCCGTAACTGGTACGCCAACGAATTGCGTCGTCGCGACGACCGTTTCAGCTACGTGAAAAACAGCGACAAGAACACCACGCCTACCGTTCGCACTCCGACGCCACGCCGGATCAACTGGGTGCAAGGCACCATCGTCAACTACACCTCGGGCTTCACCCAAGGCACCGTGGGCGTGAGCACCGAAGTCGCCGCTTATAACGCCATTGTGCTGGATCGTGATCGCAAGGACATTGCTGGCGGCTCCAACCGGACCCTGGCGGATTCCGACGGCGACGCTGTCGACCAATGGAGCAAGCTGGGTCTGGCCAATGTCAAGCTTCGTGTATCCAACACCACATTGACCGCAGGTCGCCAGAACTTCAGCACGCCGATTGTCGATGTCATCGGTAACCGTCCGCTGCCTTCGAGCTTTGAAGGTATTACCCTGCACAGCGAAGAGTTCAACAACCTGTCGTTCGACGCGGGTGGCTTCGACCGCGTTTCCCCTCGTACCGAGCAGAGCCTGTCGAAATTTCGCACCGAGTATTCAGCCACTGGCGTGGAGACTGACAAGGTTTACGTTGCCGGCGTCAACTACCAACCGTTCAAGAGCCTGAAAACCAGCTTTTACGGTTCCAACGTGGAAGACTTCTGGAACCAGTACTACTTCGGCGCAACCCACGAACTGGGCGACAGCCAGGTGCTGAGCCTGACCACCGGCCTGAACTACTACAAGACCGTCGACGAAGGCAAAAAGTTGATGGGCAACATCGACAACGACACCTATTCGCTGTCGCTGGGTCTGGCCCACCAGGCCCACAGCCTGACCTTCTCGTATCAACAAGTGAACGGTAACGAGTACTTCGACTACCTGCACGAAACCAACGGCATCTACCTGGCCAACTCCCTGCTGTCGGACTTCAACGGTCCGAACGAGAAGTCGTTCCAGATTGCCTACGGCATCAACATGGCCGAATACGGCGTGCCGGGCCTGAAGTTCAACATCTACCAGGCACGCGGCTGGGGCATCGACGGTACTCACTACCGTGGCACCGCTTACACCATTCCGGATGACAAGCGCGGCGACCTGAGCCTGATGGATGGAGAATCCCACTACGAATACGGTGTCGGTGCGTCCTACGCAGTGCAAAGCGGCCCGCTCAAAGCCACTGCAATTCGCGCGACCTACACCACTCACCGCGCCAGCGAGCACCAGGCTGACGGCAACATCAACGAGTTCCGCCTCGTAACCACCATCCCGTTCAACATTCTGTAAAAACGCCAACCAACGGCTGACTCATGATGAGTCGGCCGTTCGGTTTTCTGTCTTCAACCGATTGCAGAGGGTTATCGATGAAAATGCTTCCCCTACGTGCGGCCATCGCGGCTGCGTTGCTGAGTGTCGCTGTCGGCGCCTCGGCCAAACCCTTGGTGGTCTGCACCGAAGCCAGCCCGGAAGGCTTCGATATGGTCCAGTACACAACTGCAGTCACGGCGGACGCTGTGGCCGAAACCATCTTCAATCGCCTGGCCGATTTCAAGCCCGGCACCACCGAAGTGATCCCGGCGCTCGCCGATTCCTGGGACATCAGCGAAGACGGCCTGACCTACACGTTCCACCTGCGCAAAGGCGTCAAGTTTCACACCACCGAATATTTCAAGCCGACCCGCGACATGAACGCCGACGACGTGGTCTGGAGCTTCCAGCGTCAACTGGACCCGAATCACCCGTGGCACAAACTGTCCAGCGTGGGCTTCCCGTACTTTGAAAGCATGGGCTTCAAGGAACTGCTCAAAAGCGTAGAAAAAGTCGACGACAACACGGTCAAGTTCACCCTGACCCGCCGCGAAGCGCCGTTCCTGGCCGACATCGCCATGGCGTTCTCGTCGATCTACCCGGCCGAATACGCCGACCAGTTGCTCAAGGCCAACAAAACCGGCGATCTGAACAACAAGCCGATCGGCACCGGCCCGTTCATCTTCCAGCGCTACGCCAAGGATGCGCAGGTGCGCTTCAAGGCCAACCCGGATTATTTCCGTGGCAAGCCACCGGCCGACGCGTTGATCCTGGCGATCGCCACCGACAACAACGTGCGCCTGCAAAAGCTCAAGGCCAACGAGTGCCAGGTCGCGCTGTATCCGAAACCGGATGACATCCCGAGCATCAAGAAAGACAGCAACCTGAAAGTCGACGAGCTGGACGCGATGACCGTTTCGTACATCGCCATGAACACCCAGCACAAGTACATGAGCGACGTACGCGTGCGCAAAGCCATCGACATCGCGTTCGACAAGGAAGCCTACGTCAACGCGCTGTTCGGCAAGGGCAACGCGTCGGTGGCGGTCAACCCGTACCCGCCGACCCTGCTCGGCTACAACCATGATCTGAAAAACCCGCCACGCGACCTCGACAAGGCGCGCGCGCTGCTCAAGGAAGCCGGGGTTCCGGAAGGCACTACCTTCACCCTGTTCACCCGTAACGGCGGCGGTCCGACCAACCCCAACCCGATGCTTGGCGCGCAAATGATGCAGGCTGACCTGGCGAAAGTCGGGATCAAGATCGACATCCGCGTGATGGAATGGGGCGAGATGCTCAAGCGCGCCAAGGCCGGCGAGCACGACATGGTCTCGGCCGGATGGGCGGGCGACAACGGCGACCCGGATAACTTCCTGACGCCTATGCTCAGTTGCGAGGCCGCCAAGAACGGCGAAAACTACGCACGCTGGTGCAACGAGAAATTCCAGGCACTGCTGGATGAAGCGCGGGCTAAAGTAGATCCGGCCGAACGCGCCGCGCTCTACGAACAGGCTCAAGTGCTGTTTAATCAGGACCAGCCATGGATCAGCATGGCCCATACTCGGATGTTCACTGCAATGCGCAACAATGTAGAGGGCTACCACATCAGCCCTCTCACCACTAATAACTTCGCCACCACCCAGGTGAAGTAGATAAGAAACGCCCGGCGTCCCTTACCTGAGGGACGCCGGACACGCCTAACCGGCTGATGAGGTACCACACAAGATGTTTAGTTTTATTGCCCGCCGACTGGGGTTGTTGATCCCCACGTTTTTCGGCATCACCTTGCTGACTTTCGCGTTGATTCGCATGATTCCGGGCGACCCTGTGGAAGTGATGATGGGCGAACGTCGGGTCGACCCCGAAATGCACGCTCAGGCAATGGAACGCCTGGGGCTGAACAAGCCGCTGTATGCCCAGTATCTGGACTACATCGGCAAACTGGCCCAGGGCGATCTCGGTGAGTCGTTGCGTACCCGTGAAAGCGTGTGGACCGAGTTCACCTCTCTTTTCCCGGCGACCCTGGAACTGTCCATGGCCGCCCTGCTGTTCGCTGGCATCCTCGGGCTTCTGGCCGGGGTGATCGCGGCACTCAAACGAGGATCGCTGTTTGACCACGGGGTGATGGGCATCTCCCTCGCGGGCTATTCGATGCCGATCTTCTGGTGGGGCCTGATCCTGATCATGTTCTTCTCGGTGAGCTTGGGCTGGACTCCGGTGTCCGGGCGCATCGACCTGCTGTATGACATCGAGCCGAAAACCGGCTTCATGCTGATCGACACGCTGCTGGCCGATGACGTCGGCGCGTTCTTCGACGCCCTGCATCACCTGATCCTGCCGGCGATCGTGCTCGGCACCATTCCGCTGGCGGTAATCGCGCGGATGACCCGTTCGTCGATGCTCGAAGTGCTGCGCGAGGACTACATCCGCACTGCCAAGGCCAAAGGCCTGTCGCCGTCGCGCGTGGTGTTCGTGCACGGTCTGCGCAATGCGCTGATTCCGGTGCTGACCGTAGTCGGCCTGCAGGTCGGCACGCTGCTGGCCGGTGCGGTCCTGACCGAAACCATCTTCTCTTGGCCCGGCATCGGTAAATGGCTGATCGAAGCCATCGGCGCCCGGGACTATCCGGTGGTGCAAAACGGCATCCTGTTAATCGCCTGCCTGGTGATTCTGGTCAACTTCGTGGTGGACATCCTCTACGGCTTTGCCAACCCACGCATCCGTCATCAGCGCTGAGGTCAATACCCATGAGCACTCCAACATCCTCAGTAGCCACCGCCACGTCCGCCGTGGATCAAAGCCTGCTGTACCCGTCGCCGTACAAAGAATTCTGGCAAGCGTTCTCGAAGAACAAGGGCGCCGTTGCCGGCCTGCTGTTCATGCTGCTGATCATCTTCTGCGCGATCTTCGCGCCGTGGGTCGCGCCGCATAATCCGAGCGAGCAATACCGTGACTTCCTGCTGACGCCACCGGCGTGGCTCGAAGGCGGGCAGATGCAATTCCTGCTCGGCACCGATGAACTCGGCCGTGACCTGCTGTCGCGTCTGATCCAGGGTTCGCGCCTGTCGCTGCTGATCGGCTTGTCGTCGGTGGTGATGTCGCTGATTCCGGGGATCCTGCTGGGTCTGTTCGCCGGTTTCTTCCCGAAAGTGGTCGGCCCGACCATCATGCGTCTGATGGACATCATGCTGGCCCTGCCATCGCTGCTGCTGGCCGTGGCGATCGTCGCCATCCTCGGCCCTGGCCTGATCAACACCGTGATCGCGATTGCCGTGGTTTCCCTGCCGTCCTACGTGCGTCTGACCCGTGCTGCCGTCATGGGCGAACTGAACCGCGACTACGTCACCGCCGCGCGTCTGGCCGGTGCCGGTCTGCCGCGCCTGATGTTCATCACCGTGCTGCCCAACTGCATGGCGCCGCTGATCGTGCAGGCAACCCTGAGCTTTTCTTCGGCGATTCTCGATGCCGCTGCACTGGGCTTCCTCGGCCTCGGCGTACAACCGCCAACCCCTGAGTGGGGCACCATGCTGGCCTCGGCCCGCGACTACATCGAACGCGCCTGGTGGGTGGTAAGTCTGCCTGGTCTGACCATTTTGCTCAGCGTGCTGGCAATTAACTTGATGGGCGACGGCCTGCGCGATGCGCTGGACCCGAAACTCAAGAACGCCGCCTGAGGAGATTCAAATGTCACTGCTAGAAATCAAGAATCTCAACGTCCGCTTCGGCGACAAGACCGCGACCCCGGTGGTCGACGGCCTCGACCTCAAGGTCGACAAGGGCGAAGTGCTGGCCATCGTTGGCGAGTCGGGTTCGGGTAAATCCGTGACCATGATGGCGCTGATGGGCCTGATCGAGCATCCCGGCATCGTCACCGCCGACTCGCTCAGCTTCGACGGCAAGGACATGCTCAAACTGAGCAACCGCCAGCGTCGGCAGATCGTCGGCAAAGACCTGTCGATGGTCTTCCAGGACCCGATGACCGCGCTGAACCCGAGCTACACCGTCGGATTCCAGATTGAGGAAGTGCTGCGCCTGCACCTGAAAATGTCCGGCAAGCAAGCGCGCAAGCGTGCCATCGAACTGCTGGAAAAGGTCGAGATCCCCGGCGCCGCCAGCCGTATGGACGCCTATCCGCATCAACTGTCTGGCGGTATGAGCCAGCGCGTCGCGATCGCCATGGCGATTGCCGGCGAGCCGAAACTGTTGATCGCAGACGAACCGACCACCGCGCTGGACGTGACGATTCAGGCGCAGATCATGGATCTGCTGCTGGCGTTGCAGAAAGAGCAGAACATGGGCCTGGTGCTGATCACTCACGACCTCGCGGTCGTGGCTGAAACCGCCCAGCGCGTCTGCGTGATGTATGCCGGCCAGGCCGTGGAAGTCGGTCAGGTGCCGCAACTGTTCGACATCCCGGCGCACCCGTACAGCGAAGCGCTGCTCAAGGCGATTCCCGAGCACAGCCTCGGCGCCTCGCGTCTGTCGACCTTGCCGGGCATCGTCCCGGGCCGCTACGACCGTCCGCAGGGTTGCCTGCTGTCGCCGCGCTGCCCGTACGTGCAGGACAACTGCCGCACCCAGCGTCCGGGCCTTGATCCGAAAGCCAACAGCCTCGCCCGCTGCTTCTACCCGCTGAACCAGGAGGTGGCGTAATGGCCGTCGTACTTACCGCCCGCGACCTGACCCGTCACTACGAAGTCTCCCGTGGCCTGTTCAAGGGCCACGCCACCGTGCGCGCGCTCAACGGCGTGTCTTTCGAACTGGAAGCCGGCAAGACCCTTGCCGTGGTAGGCGAATCCGGCTGCGGCAAATCCACTCTCGCCCGCGCCCTGACGCTGATCGAAGAGCCGTCGTCGGGTTCGCTGCAGATTGCCGGCCAGGAAGTCGCCGGCGCCGACAAGGCCGAGCGCAAGCAACTGCGCAAAGACGTGCAGATGGTGTTTCAGAGCCCGTACGCGTCGTTGAACCCACGGCAGAAAATCGGTGATCAACTGGCCGAGCCGCTGCTGATCAACACCAAGCTGTCGGCCACCGAGCGTCGCGAGAAAGTCCAGGCGATGATGAAGCAGGTCGGCTTGCGCCCTGAGCATTACCAGCGCTATCCGCACATGTTCTCCGGCGGTCAGCGCCAGCGTATCGCTCTGGCGCGGGCAATGATGCTGCAACCGAAAGTGCTGGTCGCGGACGAACCGACTTCGGCACTGGACGTATCGATTCAGGCCCAGGTGCTCAACCTGTTCATGGATTTGCAGCAGGAGTTCAACACCGCCTACGTGTTTATCTCGCACAACCTCGCGGTGGTGCAGCACGTGGCCGATGACGTGATGGTGATGTACCTCGGCCGCCCGGTAGAACTGGGACCGAAAAACGACATCTACGAGCGCCCGCTGCATCCGTACACCCAAGCGCTGCTGTCGGCGACCCCGACGATTCACCCGGACCCGAACAAGCCGAAAATCAAGATCGTCGGCGAACTGCCCAACCCGCTGAACCCGCCACCGGGCTGTGCTTTCCACAAGCGCTGCCCGTACGCGACCGAACGTTGCAGCACGGAAGAGCCGCTGTTGCGTGAACTGGATAATCGGCAGGTGGCTTGCCACTACGCCGAGCAGTTTCTCGACGGCGCGGCGTAGGCCCACGAAATATCTCATGTGGGAGCGAGCCTGCTCGCGAATGCGGTGTAACAGTCACCAACATTGTCGACTGAAATGACGCTTTCGCGAGCAGGCTCGCTTCCACAGGGAGTTCGTGTTGATTCAAGAATTCATGCGATAACAAAACCCCTTCCACCTCGATTGCGCATCAGTCGAGGCCGAAGGGGTTTTTCTTTGCCCGGCGATCTACGTCTGGCTATCGCCTTCGTCATCCGGGTCATCGGTATCCGGATCGTCCGTGGTCGAGTCGTCGTCATCGGCGCTGCCACCCTGATTCATATCCCCCGGTTCCGACTCGGACTTGGCCAGCATCAGGCCGCTATGCCCTACCTGGCCGTTAAACGCCTGAGATTCGTGATCCTCGCACTCGGCCCACGCCGTTGCGGTGCCGAGGGATAGCATCACCATCACTTTCAACAACATCAAAACCCGTAGCAATCTGCTTTTCATGGCCGACTCCATCCTGTTGCGCTAAGACATGCTTGCCGGACTGGCTCGATGTGAAATCTAGTTGCGATCCGACCGGCTCACCACTTAGGACGCGACCGCGCAGGCAGAAATGCCATCGACCGCCAGATTGCTTTCGAATAACCCTGATAACCGAATCAGCTAAGCCCGCGCGTGGCCTGCCAGGTCAGTGGAATGGAGATCAGCACCAGCAGCGCGCTCATCAGCCACACACTGTGCCCGCCAAACTGGCCATACAGCTGACCGCTGAGCACCGGCGACAACAGCGCGCTGGCACTCCAGCTCATGAAGAACAAGCCGAAGTACTGACCGCTCTTGCCGCTCTGGGCAAACTGCATCGCCAGTACATTCAACGGCGGCATGAACAAGGCCTCGCCCAGCGTCCAGATCAGCGTCGACAGACAGACAAAAGCCAAGCCGGAACCGAACGGCAACATGCCCAGCCCACAGGCCAGCAACAAGCTGCCCGCGAGCATCTGCCAGCGCGAGCCCCAACGCTCGACCGAGTGCGACAGCGGAATCTGCAAAGCGATCACCAACAGCGCATTGAGCCCGAACTGCCAACCGATCGCTTCGGTACTCAGGTGGTAGTAATCACGCAGATAATTGCCCAGCGTGCTGTAGACCGTGTCGAACGCAATGCCGAGCACGGCCGTCGCCGCCAGCAGCCAGAGGAACGGCTTGTCGCGATACGGCAGGCTTGAGCCATCGGTCGATTCGTCTTCAACCACCAGCACCGGCCGCCGCCACGTCGTGCGCACGAACCACAGCAACGCCAGCATCGTCATCGCCGCACTGGCAAAAAACACCCAACGAAAATCCGCCTGCGCCAACACCCCGCCCGCCACCCCGGCAGCGGCCATGCCGAGATTGCGCGCGACCCGACTCAGAGCCTGCGCACGGGAACGTTGCGCGACCTCGCAATACTCCATGATCAGGCGCTGATGCAACGTCCGAATCGCCCCATCGATGACACCGCTAAGCAACAGCAAACAAGCCAGCCACGGCACCTGCGTCACCAGCCCCAACAGCATCAGCACCCACACCGAAACGAAAAACAGCGCCGCCGTCAGCCGCGCCGTGCGCACGTGATCACTGAGCCAACCACCGAGCATCGAACCGACCAACAACCCCGCGCCATAGGCCGACAGCAACCAGCCGACGGTTTCAATCGCCAGCCCCAATTCCTGACGCAAGTACAACGCCATGAAGAGTTTGACCATGGCGCTGAGGCGATTGATGAACAATAGAGCCGCGAGGACCCAGGCCATGGGGGTGAAATAGCCGTTGGGGCGCAGGAGTTGGGTCAGTCCTTTGAGCATGTAACGTCCGATGGGCGCGAGGGTTTGATGAACAGTAGACGGCTTGGATTGGAATGTCGTGGGGGTGAGGTCAGCGGAAGTAAAAGCAGAGTATGGCTACGACGTAGAGGGAAAACGCCTTACGGAAAAATCGCCGCGCCCGGATTCAACTTGATTTTTCACGCGGCGTTAAAGATCAAAAGCCCCTCACCCTAACCCTCTCCCGGAGGGAGAGGGGACTGACCGGGTCGCTTGGGCAAGGTACGCCGACCTGAAATACCGAGCCGAACTCGGGATTTGAACAGATCATCAATCGGCCCCCTCTCCCTCGGGAGAGGGGCTGGGCGGGCGGCGTTCCGATGAGGGGCGAATCCAACACAGATCCAAAGCAGACCACACGCTTCTCGCCACTCAAAACAATGAGCGCAAGCTCGAGTGCCTTTGATCTTGCTTTTGATCCACGGGCGACGTCGGAAGGCTGAGTGGAGGGATTGATCCGGGCGTGGGAGCGCAGCGACCGTTCGACGAAGTCGAACACAGCGGAAGGAGGTGCAGCGAAGCAAACCGGAGCCGCTGCGCCCGGATCAGTCCCGAAACGAAGGAACCCGAGCCTGCGAGGGCCGAACGCAGGAGCAAGCGTTTTTTGCTTACTTTTTTAGGCGCTTGTAAAAAAGTAAGTCGCCGTAAGGGCGAAACCGCCAGCCGCAGCCCCCGCAGCAACGGATATTCACCCAAAACCCCAACAGCCTGGTCGGCCCAACGGCCGCCAAGACCAAAAGCGGCAGCCCATAAAAAAGCCCCCAAGGCCTACACCTCAGGGGCTTTCAGAAAAACACCTCAAACCTTAATGATGCTCCCGCGTCGCGCGGAATTTCACATCCGGCCAGCGCTCTTCCATCAGCGCCAGATTCACCCGCGTCGGCGCCAGGTAAGTCAGGTGACCACCGCCATCCAGCGCAAGGTTCTCCACCGCTTTGTTGGAAAACTCCTCAAGCTTCTTCTTGTCGTCGCACTCGATCCAGCGCGCCGAATACACAGTGATCGGCTCATACGAGCACTCGACCTTGTATTCCTCTTTCAAGCGGCTGGCGACCACATCGAACTGCAGTACACCGACGGCGCCAAGAATGATGTCGTTGCTGCGCTCCGGGAAGAACACCTGCGTCGCGCCCTCTTCCGCCAACTGCTGCAGGCCCTGACGCAACTGCTTGGACTTCAGCGGATCACGCAGACGCACGCGACGGAACAGTTCCGGGGCGAAGTGCGGAATACCGGTGAAACCAAGGACTTCGCCTTCGCTGAAGGTGTCGCCGATCTGGATCGTGCCGTGGTTGTGCAGACCGATGATGTCGCCAGCGTAGGCTTCTTCGAGCTGTTCACGCTCGGAAGAGAAGAACGTCAGGGCGTCGCCGATGCGCACGTCCTTGCCGGTACGCACGTGGCGCATCTTCATGCCTTTTTCGTACTTGCCGGAGCAGATACGCATGAAGGCGATGCGGTCGCGGTGTTTCGGGTCCATGTTCGCCTGGATCTTGAAGATGAAGCCCGAGAACTTCTCTTCCACCGGCTCGACGGTACGCTCATTGGCCACACGGGCCAGCGGACGCGGCGCCCAATCGACGACAGCATCGAGCACATGGTCGACACCGAAGTTGCCCAGCGCAGTCCCGAAAAACACCGGGGTCAGTTGGCCGTCGAGGAATTCCTGCTGGTTGAATTCGTGACAGGCGCCCTGCACCAGTTCCAGCTGCTCGATGAAACGATCGTACTCGTCGCCCAGATGCGCGCGCGCCTCGTCGGAGTCGAGTTTTTCGATGATCTTGGTTTCGGTGCGCTCGTGACCGTGACCGGCGGTGTAGACAATGATGTAGTCGTCGGCCAGGTGATACACGCCCTTGAAATCGCGGTAGCAACCGATCGGCCAGGTGATCGGCGCAGCCTTGATCTTCAGAACGGCTTCGATCTCGTCGAGCAGTTCAATCGGGTCGCGGATGTCACGGTCGAGTTTGTTGATGAAGCTGACGATCGGCGTGTCACGCAGACGGCAGACGTCCATCAGCGCAATGGTCCGTGGCTCTACGCCCTTACCGCCGTCGAGCACCATCAAGGCCGAGTCCACCGCTGTCAGGGTGCGGTAGGTGTCTTCGGAGAAGTCTTCGTGGCCCGGGGTGTCGAGCAGGTTGATCATGTGTTCGCGATAGGGGAACTGCATGACCGACGTGGTAATGGAAATACCCCGCTGCTTCTCCATCTCCATCCAGTCGGATGTCGCATGGCGATCGGATTTGCGGGATTTCACCGTACCGGCCACTGCAATCGCCTTGCCCATCAACAGGAGCTTTTCGGTGATTGTGGTTTTACCGGCATCGGGGTGGGAAATAATGGCGAAAGTGCGGCGTTTCGCGACTTCGGCGGCCTGTTGGGTCATGGGAAATCGCCTGGCGGTGATTCAAAAAAGGGCGGCGAGTATAGCTTAAAAAGTGATCGCCAAACCACCGTCCCTCGGCCGCGCAAAACCCCGTAGGAGCTGCCGAAGGCTGCGATCTTTTGATCTTGTTTTCAGCAGCAAAGTCAAAAGATCGCAGCCTTCGGCAGCTCCAACAGGGTGGCCAAATAGTGTCTAACGTGGGAACCTTTTAAAGCACGGAGACGTCCATCCCCTGTTACGAACTTTCGTCAGGGGCTGAAAAATCAGCAAGTTAGCCTGACGAGGCTGCGCTCATGGCTCGCTTTCGCACCGCTTGGCCGGTGCTGGAAAACGGCTACTTTTCGCGAACGCTGACTCCGGCAGCCAGGAATGGCTTGCCACGCGGAGCAGCGCTCGCCGACTACAAAAAAGGAGTCCGCCTGTGGCTATCCGCTATGGCAAAGGGCTGATGGGAGGTGCGGTGGTGATCGCGCTCCTGGCCCTGCTGGTCCACTGGATCGGCATCAACACGATCGAACACTACCGCGACGATTTGTTGTTTTACCTGCAAGCTCATCTGATTCTCGTCCTCGCTTCCATGCTGGCCGCCCTTGTTGTGGGCATTCCCGCCGGTATCTTCCTCAGCCGCCCGAGCATGGTCGGCCGCGCCGAACGCTTCATGCAGATCTTCAATATCGGCAACACCGTGCCACCGCTGGCCGTGCTCGCGATTGCGCTGGGCATCCTCGGCATCGGCAGTGGTCCGGCAATCTTCGCGCTGTTCCTCGCCTCGCTGTTGCCGATTGTGCGCAACACCTATGAAGGCCTGAAAAATGTGCAGGGCTCGCTGAAAGAAGCCGCTGTCGGCATCGGCATGACGCCGCGCCAAGTGCTGTGGAAAGTCGAATTGCCCAACGCCGTGCCGATCATCGTCGGTGGCGTGCGGGTCGCACTGGCGATCAACGTCGGCACTGCGCCGCTGGCGTTCCTGATCGGCGCCAACAGCCTCGGCAGCCTGATCTTCCCCGGCATCGCCCTGAACAACCAGCCGCAACTGCTGCTCGGCGCCGCGTGCACCGCGCTGTTGGCGCTGTTGCTCGATGGCGTGGTCACCCTCGCCAGCCGTCTCTGGCTGGAACGCGGTCTGCGCCCGTCTTAAGGCTTTGCGAAGGAATATTTATGAAACGACTTAGCTTGATCTTAGGCTGCGTCCTGCTGTTCGCAGGAATCGCGCAAGCCGCTGAAAAACCTGTCATCCGCCTCGGCGCCCGGGTCTTCACCGAGCAGACCCTGCTCGCCGAAATCACCGCGCAATACCTGCGCAGCAAAGGCTACGACGCGCAAATCACCGGCGGTCTGGGCAGCAACCTCGCCCGCAGCGCCCACGAAAGCGGCCAATTGGACCTGCTCTGGGAATACACCGGCGTGTCGCTGGTGGCCTATAACCACGTCACTGAAAAACTCGACAGCGCGCAGTCCTACGCCCGGGTCAAAGAGCTCGACGCGAAAAAAGGCCTGATCTGGCTGACGCCGTCGAAATTCAGCAACACCTACGCCCTCGCTCTGCCGAAAAAAATCGCCGAGCAATATCCGCAGATCGGCAACATCAGCCAGCTCAACGAAGTGCTGCGCGCCGAAGCCGAGACCAACCACCTGGTGGCGCTGGATACCGAGTTCGCCAACCGCTCCGACGGTCTCGACGGCATGGTCAAGCTCTACGACATGAACCTGACCCGCAAGAACATCCGCCAGATGGACGCCGGCCTGGTCTACACCGCGCTGCGTAACGGTCAGGTGTTTGCCGGTCTGGTCTACACCACCGATGGCCGGCTCAATGCCTTCGGCCTGAAATTGCTGGAAGACGACAAGCATTACTTCCCCGACTACACCGCCGCTCCCGTGGTGCGTCAGGCCACGCTGGATGCCAACCCGAAACTGGCCGAACAACTCAAGCCGCTGGCCGAACTGTTCGACGACGAAACCATGCGCCAACTCAACGCGCGGGTCGACGTCGATCATGAAAGCCCATCGTCCGTTGCCGCCGATTTCCTGCGCCAGCATCCACTGAATTAAGAGAGGAGAAGTCATGGAATTTCTGAACGCCTTTTCCCATCTCGACTGGCAGCAGGTGATGCACCTGACCTGGCAGCACATCACTCTGGTCGGCATCGCCGTGACCCCGGCGATCGTCATCGGCGTGCCGCTGGGCATCCTGATGACACGCTTTCCCACCCTCGCCGGCCCGCTGCAAGCCAGTGCCACGGTGCTGCTGACCGTGCCGTCGATCGCCCTGTTCGGTCTGCTGCTGCCGTTCTATTCCAAGTTCGGCCAGGGCCTGGGGCCGCTGCCGGCGATCACCGCCGTGTTCCTTTATTCGCTGCTGCCGATCATGCGCAACACCTACCTCGCCCTGACCGGCGTCGAGCCGGGCATCCGCGAAGCTGCGCGCGGCATCGGCATGACCTTCGGCCAGCGCCTGCGCATGGTCGAACTGCCGATTGCGGTGCCGGTGATCCTCGCTGGCGTGCGCACCGCCGTGGTGATGAACATCGGCGTGATGACCATTGCCGCGACCATCGGCGCCGGCGGCCTCGGTGTGTTGATCCTCGCCTCCATCAGCCGCAGTGACATGTCGATGCTTATCGTCGGCGCGCTGCTGGTCAGTCTTCTGGCGATTTTCGCCGACCTCGTTTTGCAGTGGCTGCAACGCTCGCTGACTCCAAAAGGACTCCTAAAATGATCGAACTTCAAAACCTCAGCAAAACTTTCCAAAGCAACGGCAAAGATGTCAAAGCCGTGGACTCGGTGAGCCTGACCGTCAATGAAGGCGAGATCTGCGTGTTCCTCGGGCCATCGGGTTGCGGCAAAAGCACCACGCTGAAAATGATCAACCGCCTGATCAAACCGACCTCGGGCAAGATCCTCATCAACGGCGAAGACACCACCGATCTCGACGAGGTGACCCTGCGCCGCAACATCGGCTATGTGATCCAGCAGATCGGTCTGTTCCCGAACATGACCATCGAAGAAAACATCGTCGTGGTGCCGAAACTGCTCGGCTGGGACAAACAGAAATGCCACGACCGCGCCCGCGAACTGATGAGCATGATCAAGCTCGAGCCCAAGCAGTATCTGCATCGCTACCCGCGTGAACTGTCCGGTGGTCAGCAACAGCGTATCGGCGTGATCCGCGCCTTGGCCGCTGATGCGCCGCTGCTGTTGATGGACGAGCCGTTTGGCGCGGTCGACCCGATCAACCGCGAGATGATCCAGAACGAATTCTTCGAAATGCAGCGCGCGCTGAACAAGACCGTGATCATGGTCAGCCACGACATCGACGAAGCGATCAAGCTGGGCGACAAGATCGCCATTTTCCGCGCCGGCAAACTGCTGCAGATCGACCACCCGGACACCCTGCTCGCGCATCCGGCGGATGATTTCGTCAGCAATTTCGTCGGTCAGGACAGCACGCTCAAACGCCTGCTGTTGGTGAAAGCCGAAGACGCGGCGGACAACGCGCCGTCGGTCAGCCCGGAAACGCCAGTGGCCGATGCGCTGGAATTGATGGACGAGCACGACCGTCGCTACGTGGTGGTCACCTGCGCCGAGAACAAGGCGCTGGGTTACGTGCGCCGTCGCGACCTGCATCGCCAGACCGGCACCTGCGCGCAATTCCTGCGTGAGTTCAACGCCACCGCAGCGTACGACGAGCACCTGCGGATCCTGTTGTCGCGCATGTACGAGTTCAACCGCGCCTGGCTGCCGGTAATGGACGCCGAACGGGTATTCCTCGGTGAAGTGACGCAGGAATCGATCGCGGCGTACCTGAGCTCGGGACGTTCGCGCGGAATGAAGACCAGTATCGTCTCGCCGGCTGAGACGGTGGTCGCATAATCCGTCTGCGTGGTTGAAACCCGATCCCTGTGGGAGCGAGCCTGCTCGCGAAAGCGCAATATCAGTCGACGCTGATGGCGGCTGTGAAAATGCCTTCGCGAGCAGGCTCGCTCCCACAGGATCTACGCAATTTTGTTGATCTTCACTGGGTGACAAAGAATCTCAACAGCCTCTCCTGCAAGAGCGTCGTCAATTCAGCTTCTTCAAGGTCCAAATCCCCCTTCAAAAGACTCTCTCGCTGCCAACGTCGCCGATGTTGCCGCTATCATACTTACCTGTGATCTAGCCGACAAAAGCCACGAACGTGCAGGTATTTTTAACACTCGAAAATTCGCCGGGAACATCTGCCCGTCATCTCGGTCGGGTAGAAGGAGTGATGAACGCGACGCACGTCAGAAGCGTGCAAAAACGCGACATTTTTAGTTGATCTCGCGTCCCTCACGCCCTAAAGTTCGCGCCGAACGTCCATGCTGGAAACGATCCATCCGGCTCAAGTACTGACGACGAGACAGCAAGGCCAAGGGATAACCGCACATCTCTGGGCCTTTTTGCTTTCGGCGGCAATGCCTTGGGAAGTAGGCGAACCAAAGTGGGGATACGGAGGGCGTTCATGCACCCATTGTTTTTACGAGTTTGCCCATAGGAGCACCCAGCATGTCGATCCAGGTCGAAGACTATTTCGCGCGCGCTACATTCGACAAAATGAAGGCGTTCGCCGACAAACAGGAAACCCCGTTCGTGGTGATCGACACCGCGATGATCGCCCAGGCCTACGATGACCTGCGCGCCGGTTTCGAATTCGCCAAGGTCTACTACGCGGTCAAGGCCAACCCGGCCGTCGAGATCATCGACCTGCTCAAAGACAAGGGCTCAAGCTTCGATATCGCCTCGATCTACGAGCTGGACAAAGTCATGGATCGCGGCGTCAGCCCGGACCGTATCAGCTACGGCAACACCATCAAGAAATCCAAGGACATCCGCTACTTCTACGACAAGGGCGTGCGTCTGTTCTCCACAGACTCCGAAGCCGACCTGCGCAACATCGCCAAGGCTGCACCGGGTTCGAAAGTCTATGTGCGCATCCTCACTGAAGGCTCGACCACCGCTGACTGGCCACTGTCGCGCAAGTTCGGCTGCCAGACCGACATGGCCATGGACCTGCTGATCCTCGCCCGCGACCTGGGTCTGGTGCCGTATGGCATCTCGTTCCACGTCGGCTCGCAACAGCGCGACATCAGCGTCTGGGACGCGGCGATCGCCAAGGTCAAAGTGATCTTCGAACGTCTGAAAGAAGAAGACGGCATTCACCTGAAGCTGATCAACATGGGCGGCGGCTTCCCGGCCAACTACATCACCCGCACCAACAGCCTGGAAACCTACGCCGAAGAGATCATCCGCTTCCTGAAAGAAGACTTCGGTGACGACCTGCCGGAAATCATTCTGGAGCCGGGCCGTTCGCTGATTGCCAACGCCGGTATTCTGGTCAGCGAAGTGGTACTGGTTGCGCGCAAGTCGCGCACTGCCGTCGAGCGCTGGGTGTACACCGATGTGGGCAAGTTCTCCGGCCTGATCGAAACCATGGACGAAGCGATCAAGTTCCCGATCTGGACCGAGAAGAAAGGCGAGATGGAAGAAGTCGTGATCGCCGGCCCGACCTGCGACAGCGCCGACATCATGTACGAGAACTACAAGTATGGCCTGCCGCTGAACCTGGCGATTGGTGATCGTCTGTACTGGTTGTCGACCGGTGCGTATACCACCAGCTACAGCGCGGTCGAGTTCAATGGCTTCCCGCCGCTGAAGTCGTTTTACGTTTAAGGAGCAGCTGCAAGTTTCGAGCTGCAAGCTGCAAGAGAAAAGCCCACGAATTTGTGGGCTTTTTTGTGGGTGTTCGGCTGGGGAGGTTTTTTGTACTAGATACCATAGCCCCTCACCCCAGCCCTCTCCCGAGGGAGAGGGAGCCGACCGAGTGGTCTTCCGTCCGACATCGACCTGAACCACCTTGGCGATTATGGATTCGGCAAAACCATTGCAGGTCGGCGTACCTCCCAAGCATCCCTCGGTCGGTTCCCTCTCCCCCTGGGAGAGGGGGGCTAGGGTGAGGGCTCGGCGGTTTCAGCCGCGCTGCAACTCTGCATACCGAGCGGCATACCGACTAGCCATCGCCTGAATTCGCAAGCCTGTCGCATCAGCCAGCGTCTGACTCGCCACCCGCAGGAAATTCAGATTGCCGGCGGCCAAGGCTTTCTCCAGCCAATCGACCGCTTCATCAACCCGACCCTCCGCCGCCAACACCGCGGCATAACTGAACTGCCCACGAAAATCCCCTGCCTCGGCCGAACGCCGATACCACTCGCGCGCCGCCAGCGGATCCGCCGGACACACCTGCCCTTCCTCCAGATAACGCCCCAGCAGATTCATCGATTTCGCATGGCCCAACTCAGCCGCGCGCCGATACAACGCCAGCGCTTGCTGATGATCAACCGTCACCCCGCGCCCGGTCGCCAGCAAGTTGGCCAGGTTGTACATCGCCCAATCAAGACCTGACTCGGCAGCGATTCGATAATGCTGCGCCGCCACCGAGGCATCCGCCGCACATCCCCAACCATGCTCATGGCAACGCCCGAGCATGTTGCGCGCCATCAGATGCCCGCGACCGGCGGCAATAGCGAACCAGCGCAGCGCCAATGGCTGATCCTGGGCGATGCCTTGGCCATCCAGCAGGATCTGCCCAAGCAGCGCCTGCGCTTCAACCTCGCCCTCGCCCGCCGCCAGCAATATCGCCTGCGCCGCTCGAGCCGGGCTTTCTTCAAGCATCGCCGCCAACCCGGCCGCATCGAGAACTTCCTCGCGGCGCAACTGGAAACTCATACCTCGACCCAGCGCCGCAGCAGGTTGTGATAAGTGCCAGTGAGGCGGATCAGCGAAGGGTGATCGGGAACGTCCTGAGTCAGCTGCTGAATCGCCCCGTCCATTTCGAACAGCAACGCGCGCTGGCTGTCTTCGCGCACCAGGCTCTGCGTCCAGAAAAATGACGCATAACGCGCACCACGTGTAACCGCGTTGACCTTGTGCAAACTGGTGCCCGGATACAACACCATGTCGCCGGCCGGCAGCTTCACGCGCTGGGTGCCGTAGGTGTCCTGAATCTCCAGTTCGCCGCCGTCGTAATCTTCCGGCTCGCTGAAGAACAGCGTCGCCGACAAATCGGTGCGCACCCGCTCGATGCTGCCCTTGGGCTGGCGCACGGCGTTGTCGATGTGAAAATCAAAACTGCCGCCGGCCGTGTAACAGTTCACCAACGGCGGGAAGACCTTGTGCGGCAGTGCGGCGGACATGAACAGCGGATTTTTCCACAGCCGCTCGAGCATCGCCGCGCCGATTTCCTTGGCCAGCGGGTGGCCTTCGGGCAGTTGCAGATTGTGCTTGGCCTTGGCCGACTGGAAGCCGGCTGTGATCTTGCCGTCGGCCCAATCCGCTTGCTCCAGGGCCTGGCGGATGCGCTGCACTTCGTCTTTTGCGAACAGCCCGGGAATGTGCAGCAGCATGGCGATGTCACCTGATGGCAAGAAGGCGGCAATGGTATTGATTCTTATTGACTGTGTAAAACCCCCGAGACGGATGAACAAGCAGAAACCGTAAGGGCAAATTGTAAAGAATGTAAATTCAATGCGAATAACAATGTTTCGCAATTGATACGAATACCTGTTTACCCTATATTCCGCCGCCTCAAATCCTTGGGGAGGGGGAATAAAAATGGCACGTCAACACGCACAATTACCGGTCAGTTCACCACGTCTGCTCGCCTCGGCAATCGGTGTCGCAATCACCGCCGGCTCCGCTGGGCAGATGGTCTTCGCGGCGGAAAAAACCGAGAGCAAAACTTCCGGCAACGCCATTGCCCTGGACGCCACCGCCATCACCGGCGAAGCCCAGGACTCGACGTCCTACCAGGTCGAAAAAGCCTCCTCGCCCAAGTACACCGCGCCGCTGGTCGACACGCCGCGCTCGGTCACCGTCATCCCGCAACAAGTGCTCAAGGACACCGGCGCGCTGAATATGCAGGACGCCTTGCGTACCGTGCCGGGCATTACCTTCGGTGCTGGTGAAGGCGGCAACCCGCAGGGCGACCGTCCGTTCATCCGCGGCTTCGACGCCCAGGGCGACACCTATCTGGACGGCGTGCGCGACACCGGTTCGCAGAGCCGTGAAATCTTCGCCGTGGAAAACATCGAAGTCAGCAAAGGCCCGAACTCGGCGATTGGCGGTCGTGGCGCGGCCGGCGGCAGCATCAACCTGGTGAGCAAGAAAGCGCACCTGGGCAACTCCTTCGACGGCGGCCTCACCTACGGCTCCGACCAGACCCAGCGCTACACCCTCGACGGCAACTACCAGTTCAGCGACAGCGCTGCCGGCCGTCTCAACCTGATGAGCCACGAGAGCAACGTCGCCGGTCGCGACAAGGTCGATTACGACCGTTGGGGCATCGCGCCGTCGCTGGCCTTCGGCCTGGGCACCGATACCCGTGTAAACCTCGACTACTACCATCTGGAAAGCAACGACACCCCGGACTCGGGCATCCCATACACCATTCCAACCGGTGGTTCGGCCGCACGCACCAAGTCCAACCCGGACAAGCCATACGCCGGGGGCGATCACGACAACTTCTATGGTCTGGATCGCGACTTCCGCAAGGGCCGCACCGACACCGCGACCTTCGCCATCGAGCACGACCTGAACGATGCGCTGACCATCAAGAACACCCTGCGCCACGGCAGCAGCATGCAGGATTACATCCTCACCCAGCCGGACGACAGCAAGGGCAACGTCAACAACGGCAGCGTCTGGCGTCGGGCCAACACGCGGGTGAGCAACACCGAAACCACCACCAACCAGACCGACCTGTTCGGCACCTTCTACGTGGCCGGTTTCAAGAACAGCTTCTCCACCGGTGTCGAATACACACGCGAGCAGAGCGAGAAATCCTCGTACAACGTCAACACCGACACCACGCCGCGTACGACCAATGTGCCTTCCAGCAGCAACTGCACACCGGCGATGATTGGCGCCTCGAGCAATTACAACTGCACCTCGCTGTCGAACCCGAACCCGAACGATCCGTGGAACGGTGCGATCTCGCGCAACTACGCCGGCACCGACACCCAGGCCGACACCTACGCGCTGTACGTGTTCGACACGCTGGAGTTGTCCGAGCAATGGCTGGTGAACATGGGCCTGCGCTACGACCACTTCGACACCGACTACAAGACCTACAACGCCGCAGGGACCACCACCTCCAAGGGTGATGACACCAGCGAATTCGTCACCGGCCAGTTCGGCGTGGTCTACAAGCCGGCGGAAAACGGCAGCATCTACGCCTCTTATGCGACCTCGGCGACACCGCCGGGCAACACCTTGGGCGAAGGTCAGGAAGGCAACCCGCTGGGCGGCACCCCGGATCGCAGCGGCAACCTGCTGAGCAGCGACATGGAGCCGGAAACCACCAAGAACTACGAAATCGGCACCAAGTGGGATCTGCTCAACGATCGCCTGTCGCTGACCGCCGACATCTTCCGCACCGAGAAGGAAAACGCTCGCGTGCAGGTCGACACCAGCTCCTACGAGAACGCCGGCAAGACCCGCGTGCAAGGCTTCGAACTGTCGGCCAGCGGCAAGATCACCGACAAGTGGCAGGTGTTCGCCGGTTACGCCTTCATGGACAGCGAACAGGTTGACGGTGGTCCGTTGGGTCGCGCCAACGACGGCAACGATCTGCCGAACACGCCGAAAAACAGCGCCAGCCTGTGGACCACGTATCAGGTCACGCCGAAGCTGACGATCGGTGGTGGCGCGTTCTACGTCGACGACGTCTACGGCAGTGTCGCCAACACGACGATGGTCGATTCGTACGTGCGTTACGACGCGATGGCGGCCTACAAGCTGACCAAGAACGTCGACCTGCAACTCAACGTGCAGAACCTGACCGACGAAACCTATTACGACAAAGCCTTCTCGACCCACTTCGCCAACCAGGCGGCGGGCCGCACGGCGCTGTTGAGCACCAATTTCCACTTCTGACCAATGTGAAAACCTGTGGGAGCGAGCTTGCTCGCGAAAGCGGTGGCTCAGTGAAGTCGATGCTGACTGACACGACGCCTTCGCGAGCAAGCTCGCTCCCACATAAGATCTGCGAAACGGATCAGGCCCCGTTCATTCAGTTGAACGGGGCTTTTGTGTGTTACGCAAAACGCATCTTGATAACCCACGGCATAATGCGCGCCGTGATGACAATTTCCGAACGGACGGCGAGTGACGTGTTGAAGAAAACCCTGTTCCAGTTGCACTGGTTTTTTGGCATCACCGCAGGACTGGTGCTGGCCCTGATGGGCATCACCGGCGCGGCCTATTCGTTTCAGGACGAGATCCTGCGCGCGCTGAATCCGTCCGTTCTGCAGGTGGAAAAACAGGTCGCTGGAGTGCTGCCGCCAGTTGAACTGGTGGAACGCATCGAAGCCGCGTCCGGCAAGAAAGTCGCGATGCTATGGGTCGAGACCGACAGCGGTCACGCCGCACGGGTATTCTTCACTCCGCCCAAGGGTGAACGGCGTGGCGAAATGCGCTACTTCGATCCGTACACCGCCGAGTTCAAGGGCGACGCCACTGGCCAGGACTTCTTCGGCCTGATGCTGCAACTGCACCGCTTCCTCGCCATGGGCGACACCGGGCGCAACATTACCGGCGCCTGCACCTTGATGCTGTTGTTCTTCTGTCTCTCTGGCCTGTATTTGCGTTGGCCACGCCAGTGGAACCGCTGGCGCGTGTGGTTGACCCTGGACTGGAAAAAGAAGGGCCGCGCGTTCAATTGGGATCTGCACTCGGTGGCCGGCACCTGGTGCCTTTTGGTCTATCTGCTGCTGGCGTTGACCGGCTTGTCATGGTCGTACGAGTGGTACAACAAAGGCCTGACCCGACTGCTTTCCGACGCGCCGCAAAACGAACGCGTACGCGGCGGTCGCGGCCCGGCGCCGGAAGGTCCGCCACCGACCGCCGACTACGCGGCGATGTGGAGCAGCATCTACAGCGCTGCCGGCCCGGGTCTGGCCGCGTACAACATTCGCATGCCGGCGGTGGCCGGCCAACCGGCAACCGTGTTCTACCTGCTCGACAGCTCGCCCCATGACCGCGCGCTGAACCAGATCACCCTCGATCCGGCCACCGGCGTGGTCAAACGCGTCGACCGCTATGCCGACAAAAGCTTCAAGGCCCAACTGCTGACCAGCATTTATGCGCTGCACGTCGGCAGCTATTTCGGCCTTGTCGGGCGCATCATCGTGACGATCGCAGCGGTGTGCATGCCGCTGTTTTTCATCACTGGCTGGCTGCTGTATCTGGACCGTCGACGCAAGAAAAAGCAGATCAAGGATGCCCGCCAAGGTCTCGCACAACCGTCCGCCGATGCTTCGGCATGGCTGATCGGTTTCGCCAGCCAGAGCGGATTCGCCGAACAACTGGCGTGGCAGACCGCCGGACAATTGCAGGCCGCCGGATTGCCGGTCAACGTGCAGCCGCTGGCCAATCTGAGCGAACAGGATCTGCGTGAGTCGAACAACGCATTGTTCGTGGTCAGCACCTTCGGCGACGGCGAAGCGCCGGACAGCGCCCGTGGTTTCGAGCGCAAAGTGCTGGCCAAGACCTCGACACTCGACAGCCTCAACTACGCCGTGCTCGGCCTCGGCGATCGGCAGTACGCGCACTTCTGCGGCTTCGCCAAGCGCTTGCATCAATGGCTCGGCGAGCACGGCGGCAAGACCTTGTTCGCCCCGGTGGAGGTCGACAGCGGCGATCCTTACGCGTTGCGTCACTGGCAAACGCAACTCGGCCAGCTCACCGGACAGGCGCCGAGCGAAACCTGGCAAGCACCCAGCTACGACAACTGGACGCTGGTCCGTCGCGAACTGATGAACCCCGACAGCAGCGGCGCGCCGGTCTTTCTGCTCGGCCTCAAAGCCCCGGACACCCGCAGCTGGCTGGCCGGTGACCTGGTCGAAGTGCTGCCACGCAATTGCCCGTGGGCCATCGAGCACTTCCTCGACGGCCTCGGCATTCGGGGCGAGACCCCGGTGAAGGTCAACGGCATCGATGAGCCGCTGGAAATTGCCCTCGCCTCACGGCAACTGCCCGAGCACCGCGCGCATCTGGTCGGTTTGCATGCGCAGTCGCTGGTCGACGCGATGGTGCCGCTGGCCATGCGCGAATACTCGATCGCCTCGATTGCCGCTGACGGCGTGCTGGAACTGATCGTGCGCCAGGAACAGCACAACGACGGCAGCCTCGGCATCGGCTCCGGCTGGCTCACCGAACACGCGCCAGTGGGCGGCAGCATCAGCCTGCGCGTGCGGCGCAACAGCGGTTTCCATCTGCCGAACGAACCCGTGCCGATGATCCTGCTGGGCAACGGCACCGGCCTGGCCGGCCTGCGCAGCCTGCTCAAGGCACGCATTGCCGACGGCCAGCAACGGCAGTGGCTGCTGTTCGGCGAGCGCAACCGTGAGCACGACTTCCTCTGCCGCGCCGAGCTGGAAGAGTGGCTGGTCAATGGTGATCTGGCGCGATTGGACCTGGCGTTTTCGCGGGATCAGGCCGAGAAGATTTATGTGCAGGATCGCTTGCGTGAGTCTGCGGATGAATTGAAGAAATGGTTGGCAGATGGTGCTGTCATCTATATCTGCGGCAGCCTTCAAGGTATGGCCTCAGGCGTAGACCAGGCGCTCAACGATATCCTCGGCAGCGCCGAAGTCGAACGCCTGATCGAACAGGGCCGCTATCGCCGGGATGTTTACTAACGCCTGCGAAAAGCCCCTCACCCTAGCCCTCTCCCAATGGGAGAGGGGACCGATTGGGGGATGCTTGAGATCGACGCCGACCTGAGCGTTCTTCACTGAATCCATAGCCATAATCACCTCGGTCGGCTCCCTCTCCCTCTGGGAGAGGGCTGGGCGGGCGGCGTTCCGATGAGGGAAATGGGCTACTGTTAAATCTCCACTCAACTTCACAAGGACCGTGAAGCCATGCCAAGCCGCCCTACCCTCGCCCAATTCGCCCGCCACTTGCGCACCAACCAGACAGATTGCGAACACCTGCTCTGGCAGCGCCTGCGTTCCCGGCAGATAGCCAACCTGAAATTTCGCCGACAGTTTCCATGTCCGCCGTTTGTGCTGGATTTCTATTGTGTGGAGTTGAGGTTGGCGATTGAGCTGGATGGTGGCCAGCATTATGAGACGGCCGGGGTGGTTCACGATCGGCGCCGGTCGAACTTCCTGTCTCAACAAGGCATCGACGTCGTGCGATTCAGCAATCTTGAGGTGCTTCAGCAGATGGATGATGTGTTGGAGCAGATCATCAGAATTGCGGCAGAGCGGAAAATGCCCTCACCCTAGCCCTCTCCCAGAGGGAGAGGGGACTGATTGGGGGATGCTCGAGATCGACGCCGACCTGAGCGTTCTTCACTGAATCCAAAGCCATAATCACCTCGATCTTCCAGGTCGATGCATGACGCAAGACACCTCGGTCGGCCCTCTCCCTCCCAGAGGGCGAGGTGACTGATTGGGTGATGCTTGAAATCGACGCCGACCTGAGCGTTCTTCACTGAATCCAAAGCCACAATCACCTCGGTCTTCCAGGTCGATGCATAGCGCAAGACACCTCGGTCGGCCCTCTCCCTCCCAGAGGGCCAGAGGACTGATTGGGGGATGCTTGAGATCGACGCCGACCTGAGCATTCTTCACTGAATCCAAAGCCACAATCACCTCGATCTTCCAGGTCGATGCATGACGCAAGACACCTCGGTCGGCTCCCTCTCCCTCCGGGAGAGGGCTGGGGTGAGGGGCTTTCGATCCAGCGTGATTAAACAGGCTGCAACTTCTGCTCAAACACTGCTACCCCATCCAGATCCCGCAACACCACACTCATCTCCCCGCTTTGCCCTTCGATATTCACCTCACCAAAAAACTGAAATCCGGCAAACGGTGAGGTGTTCTGTGCGGGCGGTGCTTTCTCGAACACCACCTCAGGCCCGAACGTCTTGTCCAGTGGATTCGGCCCGAAACTGCCGGCGTTCAACGGCCCGGCAACAAATTCCCAGAACGGTTCGAAATCCTGGAACGCGGCGCGGTCCGGATGATAGTGATGCGCCGCGCAGTAATGCACGTCCGCCGTCAGAAACACGAAATTACGCACCTGCTGCGCACGTAAAAATCCGAGCAATTCGGCAATTTCCAGTTCACGTCCCTGCGCCGGGCCGGGGTCGCCGTTGGCCACGGCTTCCCAGCGCGCAACGCCCGGACTGACCTCGCCGTCCGGCACGCCAAGGCCGATGGGCATGTCGGCGGCGATGACTTTCCACTGCGCCGTCGACGCCTGCAATTCACGCTTGAGCCAGTCCAACTGCTCGCGGCCGAGAAACGGTTTTGCCGCGCCGAGGTTGTCGTCGTTGGCTTCGCGATAGCTGCGCATATCCAGCACGAATACGTCAAGCATCGGCCCGTAACTGAGCTTGCGATAAATGCGCCCGCCGCCGTCCGCCGCTTGCAAACGCATCGGCGCATATTCCAGCCACGCCTGCCGCGCGCGGCCGACCAGCTTGTGGATATCTTTCTCCTGATAACGCTCATCCAGCTGCTTGCCCGGCGACCAGTTGTTGACCACTTCGTGATCGTCCCACTGCCAGATCTGCGGCACTTCGGCGTTGAAGCGGCGGATGTTTTCGTCCATCAGGTTGTAGCGATAGTTGCCGCGATAATCGTCGAGAGTCTGCGCGACTTTGCTCTTGGCTTCGGTGGTGATATTGCGCCAGATGCGCCCGCTTTCGGTGGTCAGTTGCGCGGGCACCGGGCCGTCGGCGTAGATGGTGTCGCCGCTGTGAATAAAGAAGTCCGGCAGGCGCAGGCGCATGGCTTCGTAGATGCGCATGCCGCCGATGTCCGGGTTGATTCCGAAGCCCTGACCGACGGTGTCACCGCTCCAGACAAAACGGATGTCGCGTTTTGTCGTTGGCACGCTGCGCAGATGGCCGAACCACGGTTCGCTGGCGACGCCGCTCTGGGCGTCTTCGAAGTGCACGCGATAGAAGATTGCCTGGTTGGCCGGCAGGCCGGTGAGTTCGACGCGGGCGGTGAAATCGCTGCGCGCATCGGCCAGTGGCGAGACGAATTTGCGCGGGTTGCCAAACAGGCTGCCGGTGTCCCACTCCACCACCATGCGCGCCGGGCGATCGCTGCGGCTCCAGATCATCGCGCGGTCGCCGAGCAGGTCGCCGGACTGCACGCCGTCGGCGAGCTGCGGACGATCCTTGACCGAGGCAATCACCGCCGGCGCCAGCCCCGGCAGCAACAGCCCGGCACCGACCGCTTGCATGACGCGACGCCGACCGAGATTGAAATCGCTCATGGTGTTCTCCCTGCAAAAGGGAAAACTTAAGCACGGGTGTATGAACCGGCTATGACAATGCAGACTCCTGTGGGAGCGAGCCTGCTCGCGAAGGCGTCCTGCCAGTTACCACATCTTCAGCTGGCACTCCGCTTTCGCGAGCAGGCTCGCTCCCACAGGGATTTGGTGTTGTCGGTCAGGCCTTGGCGGGCTCCAGCGGTAGTTCGACAGCCTCCGGCCGTTTGAGCAGCGCATACACCACCGCCGTAACCAGGCTCCCCGCAACAATCGCCAGCAGATACAGCAGCGCATGGTTGATCGCATTCGGGATCGCCAGCACGAACAAGCCACCGTGCGGCGCCATCAGTTTGCAGCCGAAGTACATCGACAAGGCACCGGTCAGCGCCCCCCCGGCGATGCTCGCCGGGATCACCCGCAGCGGATCTTTCGCGGCAAACGGAATCGCCCCTTCCGAGATAAAGCACAGGCCCAGCACGAACGCTGCTTTGCCGGCCTCGCGTTCAGTCTGGGCGAACTTGCGCCGGGCAATGAAGGTGGCGATACCCAGGCCAATCGGCGGCACCATGCCGGCGGCCATGGTCGCGGCCATCGGTGCGTAACTCTGCGAGGCCAGCAGCCCCACCGAAAACGCATAGGCAGCCTTGTTGATCGGCCCGCCGAGGTCGACGCACATCATGCCGCCGAGCAATACGCCGAGCAGAATCGCATTGGTGGTGCCCATACTGTCGAGGAACTGGGTGAGCGCGGCGAGCATGCCGGCGACCGGTTTGCCGACCACGTAAATCATCACCAGGC
Organism: Pseudomonas sp. S2_A05; assembly: GCF_054668485.1. Taxonomy (NCBI): domain Bacteria; kingdom Pseudomonadati; phylum Pseudomonadota; class Gammaproteobacteria; order Pseudomonadales; family Pseudomonadaceae; genus Pseudomonas; species Pseudomonas sp. S2_A05. Next base: position 5,650,493 of record NZ_CP162775.1, on the reverse strand, counting down.
CGGTGACCAGACTGGCCAGCAACGGGATGATCAGAATCGGCTTCAACGCTTCCAGGCTCTGCGGCAATTTCACATAGCGGGCAATGGCTTTGGCGGCATAACCGGCGATGAAGCCGGCAATGATCCCGCCGATGAATCCAGCGCCCAGAGTGCCTGCGAGCAAACCGCCGATCATCCCCGGCGCAAGGCCCGGGCGATCGGCGATCGAGTAGGCGATGTACCCGGCGAGCAGCGGCACCATCAGCTTGAACGCGGTTTCGCCGCCGATCTGCATCAGTGCCGCCGCCAGCGTGCCTTCTTCCTTGTACGCGGTGATGCCGAACACGAAGGACAACGCGATCAGCAAACCACCCGCCACCACCATTGGCAGCATGTACGACACACCCGTGAGCAGGTGTTTGTAGACGCCGGTTTTTTCCGACTTGGCCGCAGCCTTGCCGTCGCTTGCCGCACTTTCCACTGCGCCTTCGGCCAGGGCTTTTTTCAGGGTCGCTTCGGATTGCTTCAGGGCAACGCCAGTGCCGCAGCGATAGATCTTTTTGCCGGCGAAACGCTCGGTGGCGACGTCGATATCCGCCGCCAGCAACACCACGTCAGCCTCGGCGATGGCCGTTGCGCTGAGTGGTGTTTTCGCGCCGACCGAGCCTTGGGTTTCGACCTGCAATTCATAACCCAGGCGCTTGGCAGTCTGCTGCAACGCTTCGGCGGCCATGAAGGTGTGGGCGACGCCGGTCGGGCAGGCCGTGATGGCGACGATGCGTGGCGCACGTGGCGCATCAATAGCCGGTTCGACTGCGCTGGCGACGTAGACTTCGGCTTCTTCAGCACCGCGACGCAGCACCGCTTCGACATCCTGCAAGGCCTGCGCCGGAGCGATCTGGAACACGCGCTTGCCGACGAAGCGACTCATGTCCACCGCGCCAGTGGTGACCAGCAACACCCACTCGGCGGCTTCGATGGTCGCCGCCGACAATTCGCGTTCCGGGTGCGCCGGATCGACCACTTCAACGCTGGTGCTCCAGCCCTGACGCTGCGCCGCTGCATCGAGCAGACGCGCGCACAGCACACTGGTGACCATGCCGTTCGGGCAAGCCGTAACAATGGCTAACTTCATCACAAACCCTCTTATTGTTCTGTCAGGGGGCGCACGCGCACGCCCTGTTCGAGCTGCGCCAGTTGCGCTGCGTCGTTGATACCAAAACCGATCTGGGTCACCGCCATCGCCGCAATCGCGGTGGCGGTGCGCAGGGTTTGTTCCGGCGTATCAGCACTGAGCAGACCGTGGAGCATGCCGGCCAGCAAGGAATCGCCGGCCCCGACCGTGCTGGCCACGCTGACCTTCGGCGGCGTGGCGTGCAGGGCTGAGCCGACACTGAACCAGTTGACCCCGTCGGCGCCGTGGGAGATCACCACGTGCTCGATGCCTTGCGCATGCAAACGTGCCGCGGCTTGTGCTTCGGCGATCGGCGAGACCACTTCGCAGCCGAGGGCGTGGGCCAGTTCTTCGGTGTTCGGCTTGATCAGCCAGGGGCTGGCCTGCAACGCAGCGCGCAAGGCTTCGCCGCTGGAATCGAGGGCGACTTTCAAGCCGAGCGCGTTCAACCGTTCAATCAGCTCGCGCAACCACTGCGCAGTGACACCACGCGGCAGACTGCCGGCGACCACCACCGCATCGTGCCCCGGTGCGATCTGCTGCAAGCGATCAAGCAAGGCTTGCTGCGCCGTTGCATCGACCACCGGGCCCGGCCCGTTGATGTCGGTGATGCGCCCGTCCTGTTCGGCGACTTTGATGTTGCTGCGCGTCTCGCCCGGCACGCGGATGAACGCGTCGACAAAACCACGCTTGGCGAACAGGGTTTCGAACGCTTGCTGATTGTCTTCGCCGAGAAAGCCGCTGACGGTGACCTGATGGCCGAGATCCGCCAGCACCTGGGCGACATTGACGCCTTTGCCCGCAGCGTGGGTGTGCATCTCCTCGCTGCGATTGACCTGACCGGCATCCAGCCGTGACAGCTCGACGGTGAGGTCGAGAGCCGGGTTGAGGGTCAGGGTGAGAATCTTGGCCATTTACAGGGCCTCCACTAATGCGCGTACTTCATTCGCGCTGCCCACGGCCAGGGCCTGTTGAGCGAGGGTTTGCGCCTGGGGCAGGCTGAGTTCACGGATGCGCGCCTTGACCTCGGCAATGCTGCGACCGGAGACGCTGAGCTCGTCGACACCGAGGCCAACCAGCACCGGCACCGCCAGCGGATCTGCCGCCAGTTCGCCGCAGACGCCCACCCATTTGCCATGGGCATGGGCGGCGCGCACGGTGATGTCGATCAGTTGCAGGACCGCCGGGTGCAAGCCGTCCGCTTGAGCAGACAGGGTCGGGTGACCACGGTCGATGGCCAGGGTGTATTGGGTCAGGTCGTTGGTGCCGACGCTGAAGAAGTCGACTTCCTTGGCCAGCACTGGCGCAAGCAACGCGGCCGACGGCACCTCGATCATGATCCCCAATTGCAGGTCGGCGACTGGAATTTCCAGACGCAGGCGTTCGGTCATGTCGCGGGCCTGGCGCCACTCTTCGACGCTGCCGACCATCGGGAACATGATCCGCAGCGGACGGTTGTCGGCCGAGCGCAGCAAGGCGCGCAGTTGCGCTTCCATGATCTGCGGCCGCTGCAGGGTCAGGCGAATGCCGCGCACGCCGAGGAACGGGTTTTCTTCCTTGGCGATCGGCCAATACGGCAACGGTTTGTCGCCGCCGACGTCGAGCGTGCGCACCACCAGCGGCCGCCCGGCCAGACCATCAAGGACGCGACGGTATTCGGCTTCCTGGGTCGCCTCATCCGGCGCCTGTGGGTGGGCCATGAAAATCAGTTCGGTGCGCAGCAGACCAATGCCTTCGGCGCCCTGCTCCACCGCGCTGGTCACGCCTGCGCTTTCGCCGATGTTGGCGAACACTTCGACGGCGTGGCCGTCGGTGGTGTGCGCCGGTTGATGACGTTGTTCGGCGGCGATCTTCAGGCGTTGCTCGCGGGTGTCGCGCTCTTCAGCGGCACGCTTGAGGGTCGCGGCATCGGCGTCGACATGCAGACGGCCACGCTGACCGTCGAGCAACAGCGGCGTGCCCGGCTCGAGCAACAGCACCGCTGCACCCGCGCCGACCAGTGCTGGAATACCGAGCGCGCGGGCGACGATGGCGCTGTGCGCGGTAGCACCGCCGCGCGCGGTGAGAATCCCCGCAACCCGCGCAGGATCCAGACGCGCGACATCGGACGGGCCGACTTCGTCCATCACCAGAATGTACGGTTGCTCAGGTTCGTTCGCGGTTTGCACGCCACACAATTGCGCCAGCACTCGACGGCCGATGTCACGCAGATCCGCAGCACGCTCGGCGAGCAACGCGTCCTGCAGCGATTCCTGCTGTTTGGCGGCGGCTTCGATCACCGCCATCCACGCCGCTTCGGCGCTTTCGCCTTGCTTGAGGCGGGTGTCGACTTCGTCGGTCAGATCCGGGTCGTCGAGCATTTCCTGGTGGGTGATGAAGATCTCCCGAATAGCCTTGGCCTTGCTGCGTTCGATCAAGCCCTGAATGTCGCGGCGCACGTCGCTCAGGGCTTGCTTGAGGCGCTCGCGCTCGATTGCCGCCGACTCGCCGCGCAACGGGTAATCGATGGCTTGCAGCACCTGAATGTGCGCAGGGCCGATGGCGATGCCCGGTGCGGCAGGAATCGCCTGCAACAGGCTGCCGGAGGCCGGGGCGATCAGCACTTCGGCGATGTCGGCGATCACTTCGCGCTGCTGACTCACGGCCGGCAGCGGCTCGACTTCCTCACCGAGGCCCTCTTCAATCGCCGCGAGCAGGACCGGCAAGGCATCGGCGGCGATGCTCGGCTCGGCGATCAGCTCCAGCACCTGACCGCGCCGGGCACCGAGACTGAGCAGTTTGCTCAGGCTCTTCACCGACACGGCGCTGTCCTGGCTGTCGACGATCCGCACGCGGATTTCGCCGTCAAAACTCTTCGCCAGTTGCGCAAGAATCTTCGCTGGTCGTGCGTGCAAACCATGGGCATTGGCCAGGGCAATACGTGCACTCGGCCAGTCGGCCGGCAGTTCACCGCCGAGCACTTCGAGGACTTTGCGGCTGCTGGTGGCGCGGCCCAGTTCGTGGCCGCGACCTTCGATCAGCAACGCGCACAAACGCTCGAGCAACGCCTGATGCGCTTCGCCCAGACTGGCGAGGCAGAACAGTCCGCTGAGCGGCTGGCCGAGGTAGCGCATCGGTTTGTCCGGGGTGACGAACGCCAGTCCCGGACGCTTCACGGTCTGCTCGCTGTGCAGCCACCACAGGCCATCGCCCAGTGGCAGCGCTTCGACTTGCTGCAACACGCCGGCAAAGCCGTTGCTCACACAATCGGCCTGACGCAGCAGACGTGCGCCGCGCCAGACCAGTTCTTCGAAATCATCGGCCGACACGCCGAGGCCGATCATCTGCGCATCCAGCGCCAGTTCCTGCGGCGCGCCTTGCAACAGTTTCAGCAGCGCTTCGGGGGAGCTGGCGCGACGCAGGGCCTGGCCCAGATCGGTCTCGCCGAGGGCGCGGGTCAGCAGTTGCAGCAGGCGCAGGTGTTCGTCGGATTTCGCCGCGATGCCGATCGCCAGATAAACGATCTGGCCATCGCCCCAATCGACGCCATCAGGAAACTGCATCAGGCGCACGCCGGTGGCGAATACCTGATCGCGGGTTTCCGGGGTGCCGTGGGGAATGGCGATGCCTTGACCGAGAAAGGTCGAGCCCTGGGCTTCCCGGGCCTGCAGGCCGGCGAGGTAGCCGTCGGCAACCAGACCGTCGGCAACCAGATGACTGGCCAGCAATTGCAGGGCAGCGGGTTTATCCACGGCCGACTGGCCCATGGATATCTGCTCTATAGTGAGCTCGAGCATGCGATCTCCTTTTTGGCGCAGTTCACGCCAGGTATTGTTTTGAATGGTTCACAGCTTAGGCGCTCTGCCGCGCTTTTCAGCGGCAGTTTTGGCGGTTTCACGGCAGGACCGGCCAAAGGCGTCTAAAACGTAGAAAATACGCTTGCTGAAACGTTTAATCTAGATTGATCGGCACGTTACTCGATAATGTCTCATCCTTGAAGTCCAACTGGTCGGATCTGCCCAGGCAATAAGTCGACTGCCCTTATCGGGTAGGATTGGCGAAAATGTCGCGGCATGCTCGAAAAAACAAGGAAATACCGGGTTGAAACTCAGTGATATCGCGCGGTTGGCCGGCGTCTCCGTCACCACCGCCAGCTACGTCATCAACGGCAAGGCCGAACAGCAACGCATCAGCAACGCGACCGTCGAGCGCGTGCGCGCGGTGGTCGATCTGCACGGCTTCACGCCCAATCCGCAAGCGGCCGGCCTGCGCAGTCGGCACACGCGCACCCTGGGCTTTATCTTGCCGGATCTGGAAAACCCCAGTTACGCGCGGATCGCCAAGTTGCTCGAACAAGGCGCGCGGGCGCGCGGTTATCAATTGCTGATCGCCAGCTCCGACGACGCGCCGGACAGCGAGCGCCAGTTGCTGCAACTGTTCCGCGCGCGTCGCTGCGATGCGCTGATCGTCGCCAGTTGCCTGCCGGCCGGTGATGACAGCTATCGGCAGTTGCAGGCCAAGGGGCTGCCGATCATCGCCATCGACCGGGTCATGGAGCCGGAGCATTTCTGCTCGGTGATCAGCGACGACCGCGAGGCCAGCCTGCATCTGACCCAAAGTCTGCTCGATCCGCAGCCAAAGCAGATCGTGCTGCTCGGCGCCCGCCCGGAGCTGAGCATCAGCCAGGAGCGTGCCGCCGGTTTCCGCGCAGCGCTCAACGATTTCAAAGGCGAGGTGCTGGTCGAGCACGCCGAGTCGTTCAGCCGCGAGTGCGGCAAGCAATTGATGGAAGAACTCCTGCAGCGTCTGGGGCATTTGCCTGACGCGCTGGTGACCACTTCCTACGTGCTGCTGCAAGGCGTGTTCGATGCGCTGCATGATTTCCCGCTGAAATCGCGGCCGCTGCGCCTCGGCACCTTCGGCGACACGCAGTTGCTGGATTTCCTGCCTCTGCCGGTCAATGCCATGTCCCAGCAACACCAGTTGATCGCCGACAAGGCCCTGGAACTGGCGCTGGCCGCCGTGGAACAGGACGACTACCAACCGGGCGTGCAAGCCATTGCGCGGACCTTCAAGCAGCGTATTCATCGGGACTGAATCGTGGAGCTGATCGACAGCCACACCCACCTCGACTTCCCCGACTTCGACGCCGATCGCGCGGCGCTGCTGGCCGAAAGCCGCGCCCTCGGCGTGCGGCGCATCGTCGTGCTGGGCGTGCATCAGGGCAACTGGCAACGGGTGTGGGATCTGGTGCAGAGCGATGCCGAGCTGTATGCGGCGTTCGGATTGCACCCGGTATTTCTCGATCAGCATCGCCCCGAAGATTTGAGCGCGCTGGGGGACTGGCTGACGCGCTTGCGCGGAAATCGTCAGCTGTGTGCGGTGGGCGAGATCGGCCTGGATTACTTCATCGAAAACCTCGATCGCGAACGGCAACAGGCGTTGTTCGAAGCGCAGCTGCAACTGGCCGCGGACTTCGAGTTGCCGGCGCTGATCCACGTACGCCGCAGCCACGCAGCGGTGATCGCCACGCTCAAGCGCTTCAAGCTCAAACGCGCCGGCATCATCCACGCCTTCGCCGGCAGCCGTGAGGAAGCGCGGGAATACCTCAAGCTCGGGTTCAAACTGGGTCTCGGCGGTGCTCCGACCTGGCCGCAGGCGTTGCGCATGCATCGGGTCCTGCCGGAACTGCCGCTGCAATCGGTGGTGCTGGAAACCGACTCACCGGACATGGCCCCCGCCATGTTCCCCGGCCAGCGCAACAGCCCGGCGCATCTGCCGGCGATTTGCGCGGCGCTGGCCGAGCTGATGAATATCACGCCTGAACAACTGGCCAACGCCAGCACCGCCAACTGCTGCGAAGTCTTCGGCTGGTAACACGTACCCGGGTAGGAGCTGACGAGTGCAACGAGGCTGCGATCTTTTGATCTTCAGAGGCAAAGTCAAAAGATCGCAGCCTCGTTGCACTCGTCAGCTCCTACAGAGGGATGATGTGGGATTCAGACGCGAAACGCGCTGATCAGTTGTTTGAGTTCAACCACCTGCGCCGACAGCGCGCGGCTGGCATCTTCGGTCTGGTGCGCGCCTTGCGCCGTGCGTTCGCCGGCACGGTTGATCTCGACGATATTCTGGTCGATGTCGTGGGCCACGGCGGTCTGCTGTTCGACGGCGGCGGCGATCTGCTGGTTCTGATCGACGATCATGCCCACCGCGCCAAGGATGTTTTCCAGCGCCTGCTGGACCTTCTCCGATTGGCCCACCGTGCCGTTGGCCATCTGATGGCTGACGCCCATGGCCTTCACCGCCGCGCCGACGCCACCGTGCAGCTTGGCGATCATCTGCTCGATTTCTTCGGTCGATTGTTGGGTGCGTTTGGCCAAGGTGCGTACTTCGTCGGCGACCACGGCAAAACCGCGCCCCTGCTCGCCGGCTCGCGCGGCTTCGATCGCCGCATTGAGCGCCAGCAGGTTGGTCTGTTCTGCGATGCTCTTGATCACCTCAAGCACACGGCTGATCGACTGGCTGTCGCTGGCCAGTTGATTGATCACCAGCACCGACTGATCGATTTCGCTGGCCAGCGCGGCAATGCTGCCCTGCTGCGATTCCACCAGACCACGACCGCTGAGGGTTTCGTCGTTGACGCTGTGGGCGCTGCTCACCGCGGCCGCAGCACTGCGAGCGACTTCCATTGAGGTCGCCGACATCTGGTTCATCGCCGTCGCCACTTGTTCGATCTGCGAGCGCTGCCCGGCCACGGCCTGATTGCTCTGCGCCGACACGCTCTCCACCTGCCCGGCCTGGCGCTCGACCTCACCCACGGTGTGGCCCACGCGTTCGATCAAGTCGTGAATCTTCTTCACCGTACCGTTGAACACCTCGCCCAACTCGCCCAGTTCATCACGGCTGCTGGCCTTGAAGTTGACGGTCATGTCACCGGCCGCGACCTTGTCCATCATCGCGCCCAGGCTTTTCAGGGTGGTCCGGGTCGAGGCGTAGAAACCGCCATAAAGATAGAAAATCAGCACAAACACCACCGACAACGCCGAGGCTTGCAGAATCATGTGCGTGCGGTTCTGCGCCAGACGCTGCTGCAACTGGCTGTCGAGGAATTTCAGCGTGGCCTGATTGAGCTGGTAGGTGTGTTCCATCAGCCCGGTGACCTGATCGTAGAATGCCTGCCACGGCGCATCGAGGGTGTCGGCCATCACCACTTGCTCTTCGAACAGTTCGCTGGCCCGCTTGAGCGAAGCCTTGCTGGTGTCGGCCTGGGCAGTGAGGGATTCGCGTGCGGCGCTGCTGGAGCCGAGGGCGTCTTGCAGTTTCAGGGCGTACTCGGCCTGGAGTTTTTCGATCTGCACCAGCAACTCGTCGAAACGCGTGCTCGAGGAACTGTTGAGAAAGCCCTGGCCCAACGAATACGAACCCATCGCCCGGCCTTCGCCGAGGGTTTGCGTGACGCTGGGGGTGATCAGCGTAACCAGTTCGCTGAGCTGACGAATGTCGCTCTGGTTGTCGCGGCTCAACCCGGCCTGACTGGTGATGATCTGGCTGAAAATCTGCGCACTGGCCAGCAACTTGCCGATCAACGCGCTTTTGCTTTGCAGCGAGCTCTCTGCTTGCTGGGCCTTGAACGCGGCGATCATTTCATCGCGCTTGGCCTCGAATTGCTTGATCTGCTCGGGGTCTTCGGTCATCGCCGTCAGCCCTTCGAGCCGCGCGAGCAAAGCCTGCTCCAGCGTCTGGATCTGCGCTTCGACATTGCCGGCCTTGCCGGACTGGCCGAGGGTAACGTCGATCTGCACCAGATTGTTCAGGGTCTCCAGATCCCGGCGCAGGTTCAGGCTGCTGCCCAGCAGGTCGAGGCTCTGCAATTCGACGCGTGTGCCCTGAAATTCGCGATAGGAATCGCGTACCAGATAGAAATTGGTCACCAGCATCGGCACCAGGAACAGCACGCTGATCAGGCTGAACTTCATGCCGAAGCTCAGACGGTTCATCAGCGAGACGGCGGGATAGAGCAAGCTCTTCACTGGAAGTCTCCCTTGGTTTTTCTTGTTTTTATTGGCAGGCGCGGGACGAGAGCAGATAGCCACTATCGGGCGCTATCTCTGTATAGCGTAAATCGGCGGGAGGTTTTGTAACTTAAGGTTAATGGCAATGCAGTGATCGCCAAATCAAAAGCAAAAAGATCGCAGCCTTCGGCAGCTCCTACAGGGAAATGCGTTCCAAGGTAGGAGCTGCCGAAGGCTGCGATCTTTTGATCTTGCTGTAATCAGTGAACCAGAACCGTCCACAAGGCAAACCCGGCATACCACAGCACCGCCGCACGCAGCAGCAGTTCCCAAAGGCAATCGAGGGTGTTGATGCCGTCCGGGCCGACCACTGGCGGTGGAACTTCCCCGGCTGCCAGGCCGACCTTGTTGATCAACTGCGCAGCGCTGATGTTCCAGTTCAGCAGCTCATGCAGCATCACCCGGCTGACCGCAACGAAGTTGCCGACCAACGCAAGACTCGCCGCCAGCAAGCGCACCGGCACCCAATCGAAGGCATGACGCAACTGCGCAGCACGCTCGACCAGCGCCGGATTGCAGCCGTGCTCTTCGGCTAGCGCCAGCAGGCGATAGGCCAATGCCGCCACGGGGCCGAGGAGGAAGTACCAGAAGATCACCGCGAAGAAACTCTGATAGGCCTGCCACAGCAGATGCCCTTGCACCCGCTCGAGCAACTGCTCGCCGTTGTCGGCGCAGATATCCAGATCGCGCTTGGCGACGTGCGCCGCCGCTTGCAGATCCTCACGGCGCCAGGCATCGCGGAACGGGCCGAGGCCGCCGAGCAGATCGCCGCGTCCGAGGCTGTAGATCACCACCAGCAAATGCACCGGCAGCGCCAGCAAACCGTACGCCACAGGTTCCAGCACCAGCAGCAACAGCGCCAGCAACGCCACCGGGCACAGCACCAGAATCGTCAGCACCAGCCACGGTTGCCTGGCCAGCCGTTTGCTGTTTTCGAGTTTGTGCAGTTCGCGGATCCATCCGCCGTCGCGTTGAAGCCGATGGCGCAGAGCCGAAAACTTCTCGATCCACAGCGCCAGCAGTAACACCAGAAAACTCATTGTCCTTCCTCTTTTACCAGGGCGGCGCGGTAGCGTGCCCAGTCGAATGCCGGTCCCGGATCGGTCTTGCGCCCCGGCGCGATATCGCTGTGGCCGCAGATGCGCTGATCGGTGATCGCCGGAAAGCGTTTCTGCAACTGCCGGGTCAGCGCAGTCAACGCGCGATATTGCTCGTCGGTGAACGGCAGATCATCGGTGCCTTCCAGCTCGATGCCCACGGAAAAATCGTTGCAGGTTTCACGGCCTTCGAACATCGAAACGCCGGCATGCCACGCCCGTTCCAGACAGGAGACAAACTGGGTGACGTTGCCGTCACGTTCGATCAGAAAATGCGCCGAGACGCGCAGGTCAGCGATGCCTGCAAAGTACGGGTGTTCGGTGACATCCAGACGATTCTGGAAAAATTCCTGCACCTTGCCCGTGGCGAATTGCGCCGGCGGCAGGCTGATGTTGTGGATGACCAACAGGGACACTTCGCCCGCCGGGCGCTCATTGAAGTTGGGCGACGGGCAGATCTGCACGCCATGACACCACCCGCTCGCGGGATCCAACTGCATACCGATTCCTTCAACGCCGACCATGTGGGCGCCCAGTATGCCGCGATCCGCCCTCACCGCGCGATCACTTGCCGCGATTGAGTCGCCGCAGGTCGCCCAGCACCGATTCCAGTGCGCGGTCGAACAGCAAGGTGTCATCCAGTGCGCGCGCGGCGCCACGGCTGAAAGCCAAGGCGAGGTCGGTGCGGCTGTGCTCCAGCACTTTCGTCCCGGTGCGGTCGACGAAGACATATTTGCCGGTCTCTTCGATGATCGCGGCGAGTTTGCAACGCAAGGTCTGTTCCTCGTCTGCGTCGAACACCACCCAGTTGCCCACACGCAACTGCTCGACCTGAGACAGAGCGGCAGCGTCTTGCGCCAGGCGCGGCGCCGGGGTGGCTGCTGCCTGGTCGGCACTGTGCTGCAAGACCTCGGGCGTGACTTCGATCAGCGGCATGGCGCTGTGCTCGGCATCGTCGGAACGTTCCAGCACGCGTACGTGCAGAGCCTCCAGTTCGCTGAAAAATTCGCTGGTGGCAAACGGGTCGAACGCGGTACTGCTCAGGCCATCGCGCAGCGACTTGAGCAAGCCCGGCACCAGCGCCAGCAGGCGCAGGCTGGATTCGCCGTCGTCATGGCGCTGCACGCTCCAGACCAACTGCTCCATGGTCTGCACGTCGGCGTGCCATTCGGCGGACTGATCACCGTGCTTGAGGCAGGTCAGCAACAGCACTTTGCTCCAGGCCTGCTGGACGAAACTGACCACCGTCGCCGGCAGCACCTGGCCCAGCAGAGCCTGCTGCAACGCCTGTGCAACGCGATGCTGAGCCAGTTCGGCTTTTGCCCGGCCTTCCTCGGCATCACGCAAGCGTTGTTCCAGCAGTTCAGTGCGACGACGTTCTTCCTGAGTGAAGGCGAGGAAGTCGGCGAGCAGTTCGGAGAAGATCGCCGGGTCGTCGACAAACTCGCTGAGCAAGCGCTGTACCACTTGCTCGATGCGCACATAGAGGTTGTCGCGCTCAGCGCCGTCGCAATCGCTCCAGCCCATTGCGGCCTCGGCGATTTCGTTGAGCAGGCGCCGCGCCGGGTGCGTGCTGCGGCTGAAGAAACTCTTGTCCAGCACCGCAACCTTGAGCATCGGAATCTGCAATCGGCCGATCAGCGCCTTGAGCGCATCGGGCACATTGCGATCGTCGAGGATGCAGTCGAAAACCATGGCGATCAGGTTGATCACATCTTCGTCGGCAGTCGCGACAACGCGGGACCTGCCGCTTCTGACGCTGACCCGGGTCAGCAACTGTTCGAGCTGATGACGCAGATCGAAATCTTCCTGAGCCTCCAGCGCCGGTACGTATTGCTGCAAGTGCGACAACAACCGCAGCAGGTCGCGGGTGTTGATCGGATGCGCCGGTGCGCCGGGCTCCAGGGTCGGTGTGACGCGGCCGCGGACCTGGGCGAGCAATTGCTGCATCGCGGCGAACACTTCCTCGATGCCTTCGTCCGCTGGCGGCTCGTCGAGATCTTCAATCAATGTGTCGCTGTCCGCAGGCTCGACCATGCGACGAGCCACGGCGGGTTTCAGATGTGGCAACACGCCGGTGGCGAGCAACAACTGATTGGCCTCGCCATACAACTGTTCGGTGTCAGCCAGCACATAGCGTTCGAACAGCTTGAGCAGGATCAGCTTGACCTTGATCTCGACGCCGAGGTTACGTCCGGCCTGCAGGAAATATTCGCAGAGCATCGCCGGACTCAGCGGGTTGTGCTGATCGTCCAGACGCTTGCCGAGCATCGAGCTGAAGCGTGCGGTCAGTTGGTCGAGAGCGAAGCCGTCGCGCTTGAGCACACGGCTGACCATGGTCTGCACGGCGACGGTGCGCTCCATGGCATCGGTGCGCGGCGCCGACTCTTCGACCACCGGCGTGCGTGGCAGGGTGTTGGCGGCGGGGTCGTATTGGGTAAGGCCGGCGAAGGCTTCGAAAAACAATTCGAGAAAGCCACGCTCGATGTTCTTGCGCTTGAGGCGCAGGTCGCGCATGGCTTCAAAAAAAATGTTCTGATCGACATCGTTGCGCGCCCGGTCGGCCATTTCGAACAGCGTGTCGTCAGCGTTATCGAACAATTCCTGCAAATCGTGGCGCAGCTGCTGCGCAGCCTTGTCGCGAACCTGCAGCAGAATCACCGGCAAGCGGGCAAGCGGCGAGTGGTCCGCCAGATCGGCAGTCGCCCGGTGCAAAGGCACCACTTTCCCGTCGTTGCGCATCCAAGCCTCCTGGAACGGTGATTCGGTTCGTCGCTTTCGACACTGCCCCAGCGGAGTCGTTCGTCAAAGCCATGACGTCAAATACAAGGCGGATTATCTGGCAAAAGAGGCCGACGATGCTATAGGCCTCAGGGTTTCCCCTATACACCATGCCTCTCGCACTCAGCGCAGGAAAATCGACCAGATGCGTCAGGCACGAACGTTCTCGCCTTGGGTTGGCTCGCGCCCTGCCCCTATAATCGAACCACTTTGTTTGTGGAGTCCGTTATGCCGAATCTACGTCTCGCCGATCTGACCGCCGAAATCGAAAACAACGTGCGCCGTGCGTTGCTCGAAGACGTCGGCAGCGGCGACATCACCGCGCAACTGATCCCGGCCGAACGCCTGGCCAAAGCCACCATCATCACCCGTGACGACGCCGTCATCTGCGGCACCGCGTGGGTCGATGCGGTGTTTCGCCAGCTCGATCCGCGCGTGGCGGTGCATTGGCAAGTGGTCGACGGCCAGCGGGTCAAAGCCAATCAGCCGCTGTTTCACCTGGAAGGCCCGGCTCGCTCACTGCTGACGGGGGAACGCAGCGCGCTGAACTTCTTGCAGTTGCTGTCCGGCGTAGCGACGCGCGCGCAGTACCTGGCGGACTTCGTCGGCGAGACGCAGGTCAAGTTGCTCGACACGCGCAAAACCTTGCCGGGCCTGCGGATGGCGCAGAAATATGCGGTGACCTGCGGCGGCTGCCACAACCATCGCATCGGTCTCTACGATGCCTTCCTGATCAAGGAAAACCACATCGCCGCCAGTGGTGGCATCGCCGAAGCCGTGGCCGCCGCACACAAGATCGCCCCGGGCAAACCGGTGGAGATTGAAGTGGAAAGTCTTGAGGAGTTGCAGCAAGCGCTGGAAGCCGGCGCCGACATCATCATGCTCGACGAACTGAGCCTGGATGACATGCGCGAAGCGGTACGCCTGACCGCCGGCAAGGCGAAACTGGAAGCCAGCGGCGGCATCAACGAAAGCACGCTGCTGCCGATCGCCGAAACGGGCGTGGATTACATCTCGATTGGCGCGATGACCAAGGATGTCAAAGCGGTGGATCTGTCGATGCGACTGAGTCTCTGAGCTACAAGCTACAAGCTACAAGCTACAAGCTACAAGCTACAAGCTACAAGCTACAAGCTACAAGCTGAGCGATTGTGCTTTTACTTGTAGCTTGCAGCTTAAAACTTGTAGCTGCTTTTAAACGACGAGATTGTTCATCTCGCAGTACTCTTCCCACTCGACACCCAAGACTTCCGCCGCTTCCTTGTGCAGCACGAGGCGCTGCGCCTCGAACTCTTCCGGCGAGCTCGTGTACTTGAGCGTCAGCTCCCACGGCTGCAAGCCCTGCGCTTCGGCTTCGTCTTCGAAGGCCCACTGGATCTGGTCTTTTTGATCATCGGGACTCAGGTCCTTGATCTCATCCTTCAGGTCCGGCACATCCAGAAGGTATTTTTCCAGCGCTTGTTCGTGGCGTTGCTCTTGGGTCAATTCAGTCATGGGGTTCTCGCTGATCTTAGGAATGGAGGATGGATCTGGATCATCAAGGATCTCTCTGACGCAGGAAGCCATTGGAAGCTCGGTTTTTCCTGGCCTTCAGGACCATTCGTGGATCATATGAAAACAACGGTGCTTGCTTGTCTGGTACGAAGGAATCCTAACAGAGACGCAAGCCAGTGCAACCGGGGGAATGAAATGAAGGGTGGTATGCGCTTGGTTACAGTTTCCGGTTTCCATGCGCGAAATTCACTGCGTATAAATCCTCGCCATCGCCTTTGAGGTCAAGGCGAACGAAACCTTCACATTGACCGCCCAAAAACAGGCAACTATATTCAGTTGCAATCATAGGCCAGCATGTCAAAGACTGAAAAACTTCTCGCCAAACTTGTCAACGGCCAAAGCGCATTCACATGGTCCGAGCTTGTCACTCTGTTGGCGCGTCTTGGTTACTCTCAGCTGGAAGGATCCGGTAGCAGGATCAAATTCGACAACGGGAATCCGAGCGCAATGATCAACCTGCACAAGCCACATCCCGGAAATGAAATCAAAACATACGCAAGACGCCAGATTATCGAGCAACTGAAAACAGGAGGCCTGATTCCATGAGTTCCCAGCTGCACTACAAAGGCTATGTTGGCTCTATCGAGGCGAGCACGGAAGATAAGTGCCTGTTCGGAAAACTCCTTTTCATCAGGGCGCTGGTTAATTATGAAGGACAAACGGTGGCTGAACTGGAAGCAGCCTTTCGCGAGGCGGTAGATGACTATTTACAAACCTGTCAGCAGCTCGGGCAGAAGCCTGAAATCCCATGCAAAGGATCGTTCAATGTTCGCATAGGTCACGATCTGCATTTAGCAGCGGCTCTGGCGGCAACCCGTCAAAATGTGTCGTTGAATGATCTGACACGTCAAGCACTGAACGAATACCTCCAACACCACGCATAAAACCGAAGGCGAAAATTTTTTGCCCGAGACAGGAATCGAACCTGCGACCTTCGCGTTACGAGTGCGCTGCTCTACCGGCTGAGCTACACGGGCGGTGGGCTAAACCTAGCACCGGACTCGAACTGCGGCAAATTTGTGGGTTGTCTGATGGTTTTCTTTTGAGAACCACATTTGTGGCGAGGGGATAAATCCCCTCGCCACAATTTCTTTATTTCAGATAAAAAAATGCCCCCGCCGTTTGCACGGCGGGGGCATCTTTATTGCGCTAAAGCGTTGGGGTGATTAAACGCCCGAAGCCTTGGCAGCTGCCACGTCTTTGATGGACAGCTTGATACGGCCGCGGTTGTCCACGTCCAGTACCAGCACTTCCACTTCCTGGCCTTCCTTCAGGATGTCGGTGACTTTCTCAACGCGAGCGTCGCTCAGCATCGAGATGTGCACCAGACCGTCCTTGCCCGGCAGGATGTTGACGAATGCGCCGAAGTCGACGATGCGCTCAACCTTGCCGACGTAGATCTTGCCGATCTCGGCTTCTGCCGTGATGCTCAGAACGCGCTGACGCGCTGCTTCTGCGGCATCCTTGGTTTCGCCGAAGATCTTGATCGAACCGTCGTCTTCGATGTCGATCGAAGCCTTGGTTTCTTCGCAGATCGCACGGATGGTCGCGCCACCTTTACCGATAACGTCACGGATCTTGTCGGTGTCGATCTTCATCGCGATCATGGTCGGAGCGTTGGCCGACAGTTCGGTACGCGACTGGCCAATGATCTGGTTCATCTGGCCGAGGATGTTCAGGCGCGCTTCAAGGGCCTGGCCCAGAGCGATTTCCATGATCTCTTCGGTGATGCCCTTGATCTTGATGTCCATCTGCAGCGCAGTAACGCCTTTGGCGGTACCGGCTACCTTGAAGTCCATGTCGCCCAGGTGATCTTCGTCGCCGAGGATGTCGGTCAGGACGGCGAACTTCTCGCCTTCTTTAACCAGACCCATGGCGATACCGGCTACCGGTGCCTTCATCGGTACACCAGCGTCCATCAGTGCCAGGGAAGCACCGCACACGGAAGCCATCGAGCTCGAACCGTTGGATTCGGTGATTTCCGATACCACGCGGATGGTGTACGGGAACACGTCAGCGGCTGGCAGCATGGCCGAAACCGAACGACGGGCCAGACGGCCGTGACCGATTTCGCGACGACCGGCGCCACCCATGCGACCACACTCGCCTACCGAGAACGGCGGGAAGTTGTAGTGCAGCATGAACGGGTCTTTCTTTTCGCCTTCCAGGGTGTCCAGCAGTTGCGCGTCACGGGCGGTGCCCAGTGTTGCAACAACCAGTGCCTGGGTCTCGCCACGGGTGAACAGAGCCGAACCGTGAGTCTTCGGCAGAACGCCGACTTCGATGTTCAGCGGACGTACAGTCTTGGTGTCGCGACCGTCGATACGTGGCTTACCGTTGACGATGTTTTCGCGAACGGTGCGGTATTCGATTTCGCCGAAGGCTGCTTTGACTTCAGCAGCGCTTGGCTGGCCTTCCTCACCGGACAGCTTGGCGACCACTTGGTCCTTCAGCTCACCCAGGCGAGCGTAACGGTCGGCCTTGATGGTGATGGTGTAAGCCTGGGAGATCGCTTCGCCGAACTCGGCACGGATAGCGCCCAGCAGTTCGGTGGCTTCTGGCGCAGGAGCCCAGTTCCAGGTTGGCTTGGCGGCTTCGGCAGCCAGTTCCTTCACAGCGTTGATCACAACCTGGAATTCGTCGTGAGCGAACAGTACCGCGCCCAGCATCTGGTCTTCGGTCAGCTCTTTGGCTTCCGATTCAACCATCAGCACGGCGTCGGAAGTACCGGCAACGACCATGTCCAGGCTCGAAGCGGCCTGCTGCTCGTAAGTCGGGTTCAGCAGGTAGCCGGTGCTTTCGTGGAAAGCCACGCGAGCGGCGCCGATCGGGCCGTCGAATGGAATGCCGGAGATGGCCAGGGCAGCCGAGGTACCGATCATCGCAGCGATGTCCGGATCGGTCTTCTTGCTGGTGGAAACGACGGTGCAGACAACCTGCACTTCGTTCATGAAGCCTTCTGGGAACAGCGGACGGATCGGACGGTCGATCAGTCGGGAAGTCAGGGTTTCTTTCTCGGAAGGACGGCCTTCACGCTTGAAGAAACCGCCAGGGATCTTACCGGCGGCGTAAGTCTTTTCCTGGTAGTGCACGGACAGAGGGAAGAAACCCTTGCCCGGATCGGCTTGCTTTGCACCGACAACAGTCACCAACACGCTGACGTCGTCGTCAACGGTGACCAATACTGCGCCGGAGGCCTGACGGGCGATACGGCCTGTCTCGAGGGTAACGGTCGATTGACCGAACTGGAATTTTTTGATTACCGGGTTCACGGTGTCCTACCTTCTTTGTGGCTCTTGGGGGAAACGGTTTCTTGCGAATTCTTGGGCAATCTCGGGAATCGGCCCGATGGCAATTGTCCGGGTGCTACAGGTAAAGCCATGCTGCAGATAAAACTTGAGGCTGGGAGCCTGCAAGACGCCAGCGGAAAACCGCTGACGCCCGACAGACCACCAACCTCATAGCGCAATCGCTGATTAGCGACGCAGACCCAAGCGAGCGATCAGCGCGGCGTACCGGCTTACGTCCTTGCCTTTCAGGTAGTCCAGCAGCTTGCGACGCTGGTTAACCATGCGGATCAGACCACGACGGGAGTGGTGATCTTTACCGTTGGCCTTGAAGTGACCTTGCAGTTTGTTGATGTTGGCGGTCAGCAGTGCAACCTGCACTTCTGGCGAACCAGTGTCACCAACAGCTTGCTGGTAGTCAGCAACGATTTGAGCTTTTTCTTGAACGTCGAGAGCCATGAGGCAATCCTTCCTTATCAGGAAACTGTTTCAGGGAAACAGCTTCAACAGGCCAGGGACAAATCCCTGTATCTATAAATGAGTAGTGACCATGCCTGTTAACAGCCACACTCGCCGGCCCGCTTAACGCAGACCGGTTCCGGTCATTCTGACCGAATCAAGCGACGCGGCGCGATACGCCCGTCTTCGCTCACTTCACCGATACCGATGAAGCGACCATTGTGATCCTGTACTCGTACCATGCCGAACTTCGGTGCATCCGGGGCACGTACCGGCTGGCCGTTGAGCCAGTAGAACGCGCTCGCTTCCGAGAAGTGCAGCAACGGCCAATCCTGCAGGCCGCTGTCCGATGGCATCAGGAAGCGATCGATCGCTTCGTTGCCGCCTTCGGCATGTACCGCTTCCAGCTCTTCGAGAGTAACAGTCTGCGCCAGGGTGAAAGGCCCGGCCTGGGTCCGACGCAATTCTGCGACGTACGCACCACAACCGAGTTGCTCACCGATATCCTCCACCAGGGTCCGAATATAGGTGCCCTTGCTGCAGTCCACCGCAAGCCGCGCAGTATCGCCTTCGAAGGCCAGCAATTCCAAGCGCGCAATAGTAACAGAACGCGGTTCGCGCTCCACTACTTCGCCTGCACGTGCCAGTTTGTACAGCGGCTGGCCATCACGCTTGAGTGCCGAGTACATCGGCGGTATCTGACTGATTTGCCCACGAAATTTCGGCAGAACCGCTTCGACATCGGCGCGACCAACGGTCACCGGACGCTCCTGCAAAACCTCGCCTTCGGCATCGGCCGTGGTGGTGGTCTTGCCCAGTTGCGCCAGAGTCTCGTAGCCCTTGTCGGAATCGAGCAGGTATTGCGAGAACTTGGTCGCCTCGCCGAAGCACAGCGGCAACACGCCGGTGGCCAACGGGTCGAGGCTGCCGGTGTGCCCGGCCTTCTCGGCATTGAGCAGCCAGCGTACCTTCTGCAATGCCGCGTTGGAGGTGAACCCCAACGGCTTGTCGAGCAGGATGATGCCGCTGACGTTACGACGGATACGTTTGACCTGAGCCACCGAATTACTCCTTGGTGTCTTCAGGTGCAGGAGCGGCAACGTGCTGATTGTCTTCAGCGACGGCGCGCTCGATCAGCGCCGACAGATGCGCGCCACGCACGACGGATTCGTCGTAGTGGAAGTGCAGTTGCGGCACGCTGCGCAGCTTCATTTCGCGGGCCAATTGCATGCGCAGGAAGCCTGCGGCGGCATTGAGCACCTTGATGCTTTGCGCGATGTCTTCAGCGTTGTCCTGACCCATCACGGTAATGAAAATCTTCGCGTGACCGACGTCACGGGACACTTCCACAGCGGTGATGGTGACCAGGCCGACGCGCGGGTCTTTGACTTCGCGACGGATCAGTTGCGCAAGCTCGCGCTGCATCTGATCGCCGATACGTTGGGTACGGCTGTATTCTTTTGCCATGATTTGTTACCTGTTACTGCCCAGCGGTGAAACCCGCAAGGTCTGAAAGCGGCAAACGCCCGGCCTGACAAAAGCCAGACCGGGCGTTGCGTTTAGAGTCCGGACGCTGTGCCGTGCATTTGCATGCGACGGCCCATCGTGGCCCTTGAAGTGCGCGAGTCAGAGGCTGCGAGCAACCTGAACCTTCTCGAAGACTTCGATCTTGTCGCCGACTTTGACGTCGTTGTAGCTCTTCACGCCGATACCGCATTCCATGCCGGCACGTACTTCGGAAGCGTCATCCTTGAAGCGGCGCAGGGATTCCAGCTCGCCTTCGAAGATAACGATGTCTTCACGCAGTACACGGATCGGACGGTTACGGTGCACGACACCTTCGATCACCATGCAACCGGCGATCGCGCCAAACTTCGGCGAACGGAACACGTCACGCACTTCGGCGACACCCAGGATGTTCTCGCGAACATCGCTGCCGAGCATGCCGGTCAGGGCTTTCTTGACGTCTTCGATGATGTCGTAGATCACGTTGTAGTAACGCATATCCAGACCTTCCTGCTCGACGATCTTGCGAGCGCCGGCATCGGCACGCACGTTGAAGCCGAACAGTACAGCGTTGGAAGCCAGTGCCAGGTTGGCGTCGGATTCGGTGATACCACCGACACCGCCACCCACGACGCGCACTTGTACTTCGTCGTTGCCCAGGCCATTCAAGGCACCGTTCAACGCTTCCAGCGAACCACGGACGTCGGATTTGAGGACGATGTTGAGCGTCTTCTTCTCGGCCTGACCCATGTTTTCGAAGATGTTTTCCAGCTTGCCGGCGTGAGCGCGAGCCAGTTTGACTTCGCGGAACTTGCCTTGACGGAACAGAGCCACTTCACGGGCTTTCTTCTCGTCGGCAACCACGCTCATCTCGTCGCCAGCGTCCGGGGTACCGTCCAGGCCGAGGATCTCGACAGGGATGGATGGACCGGCTTCCTTGATCGGCTTGCCGTTCTCGTCGAGCATGGCACGTACACGGCCGTAGTTCGAACCGACCAGGACCATGTCGCCTTGACGCAGCGTACCGTCCTGAACCAGCACGGTTGCCACCGGGCCACGACCCTTGTCGAGACGCGATTCAACCACCACACCACGGCCAGGAGCCGACGGTGTAGCTTTCAGTTCGAGAACTTCGGCCTGCAGCAGAACGGCTTCAAGCAGCTCGTCCACGCCAGTACCCATCTTCGCCGAAACCGGAACGAATGGTGTGTCGCCACCCCAGTCTTCGGAAGTCACGCCGTGAACCGACAGTTCGCTGCGGATGCGATCGAGATCAGCGCCCGGCTTGTCGATCTTGTTCACTGCTACCACCAGCGGCACGCCAGCTGCCTGAGCATGCTGAACCGCTTCGATGGTTTGCGGCATCACGCCGTCGTCCGCTGCAACCACGAGGATCACGATGTCGGTCGCCTTGGCACCACGGGCACGCATTGCGGTAAACGCAGCGTGACCCGGGGTGTCGAGGAAAGTGACCATGCCGCGATCAGTCTCAACGTGGTATGCACCGATGTGCTGGGTGATACCGCCGGCTTCGCCAGCAGCTACCTTGGCACGACGGATGTAGTCGAGCAGGGAAGTCTTACCGTGGTCAACGTGGCCCATTACGGTCACGACTGGTGCACGGGAGAACGACTCACCTTCAAACTTCAGGGACTCGGCCAGGGAATCTTCCAGAGCGGTGTCGCTGACCAGGGTCACTTTGTGGCCCAGTTCTTCGGCTACCAGTTGAGCAGTTTCCTGATCAAGCACCTGGTTGATGGTCGCTGGGGTACCCAGTTTGAACATGAACTTGATGATTTCAGCCGCTTTGACCGACATCTGATTGGCCAGATCGCCAACCGTGATGGTCTCGCCGATCTGCACATCACGCACGACAGGGCCGGTCGGGCTCTGGAAACCGTGGGCGTTGCGCTTCTTCAGCTTGGCCTTGCCGCGACCACCACGACGGAAGCCATCGCTTTCTTCGTCGGTAGTGCGTGGCGCCACACGTGGTGCCGGCGCTTTTTCTTTGACCGATGCGCGATGCGGAGCGTTTTTGCGCTCGCCATCACCGCCACCGCTGCGACGATTGTTATCGTCGGCACGTGGCTTGTCCGGACGGCGCTGTTCGTTCTGCTTGTTGCGAACGTCAGCCGATGGAGCAGGAGCAGCAGCCACCGGTGCGCTTTCGCGAACAGGTTCGGCAGCAGCCGGTGCCGCAACGGCGTCGCTGGCAGCGGTTTGCGCAGCAGCAGGCTGGCGACGCGCTTCTTCTTCGGCGCGCTGCTTGGCTTCTTCTTCAGCCTTCTGACGGGCAGCATTTTCTACTGCGCGACGCTCATCCAGTTCACGCTTGCGCTCGGCTTCGATTTCTTCCGGGCTGCGCTGTACGAAAACTTTCTTCTTGCGAACTTCAACGCTGATGCTCTTGCTACCAGCCACACGCAGGGTGCTGGTGGTTTTACGCTGCAGCGTGATCTTGCGTGGTTCTTCCACTTTCGCCTTGTGACTGCTCTTCAAGTGAGTCAGCAGGGATTGCTTCTCACTGTCAGTCACATTTTCGTCGGCGGCGGTGTGCGGCAGACCTGCCTCACGCATCTGCTGCAACAGGCGCTCTACCGGTGTTTTGACCTCATCGGCCAGTTGTTTCACCGTGACTTGCGTCATGCACTTCTCTCCTCAGGCCGCGCCTAATTACTCGAACCAGTGGGCTCGGGCGGCCATGATCAACTTGCCGGCACGATCATCGTCAATGCCGTCGATGTCGAGCAGGTCGTCAATAGACTGCTCGGCCAGGTCTTCGCGGGTAATTACGCCGCGCACCGCCAGTTCCATCGCCAAATCCTTGTCCATACCCTCAAGCGAGAGCAGGTCTTCGGCCGGATGGGCGTCTGCCAGCTTTTCCTCAGTAGCGATGGCTTTGGTCAACAAGCGATCCTTGGCGCGAGCACGAAGCTCGTTGACGATGTCCTCGTCAAAGCCGTCGATGTTGAGCATTTCCTCCACCGGTACGTAGGCAATCTCTTCCAGGCTGGTGAAGCCTTCATCTACCAGCACCTGAGCCAGTTCTTCGTCGACTTCCAGCTCGTCGATGAAGTTGCGCAGGATGTCGCCGGTTTCTGCTTGCTGCTTAGCCTGGATGTCCGATTCGGTCATCACGTTCAGGGTCCAGCCAGTCAACTGGCTCGCCAGACGCACGTTCTGACCACCGCGACCGATGGCCTGAGCCAGATTGTCTGCGCCAACGGCGATGTCCATGGCATGGGCATCTTCGTCAACGATAATTGCCGCAACCTCGGCCGGGGACATGGCGTTGATAACGAACTGGGCCGGGTTGTCGTCCCACAGCACGATATCAACACGCTCACCGCCCAACTCACCCGATACCGCCTGGACGCGCGAACCGCGCATACCGATGCAGGCACCTTGCGGGTCGATGCGCTTGTCCTTGGAGCGGACAGCGATCTTGGCACGCGAACCCGGATCACGGGAGGCGGCCATGACCTCGATGAGGCCTTCGGCGATTTCCGGCACTTCGATACGGAACAGCTCGATCAGCATTTCCGGCGCGGTACGCGACAGGATCAGCTGCGGGCCGCGGTTCTCGGTGCGGATTTCCTTGAGCAGCGCACGCAGACGCACGCCGACACGGAAGGTTTCGCGAGAAATGATGTCTTCACGGGCCAGCAATGCTTCAGCATTGTTGCCCAGATCGACGATCACGTTGTCGCGGGTAACTTTTTTCACGGTGCCGGAGATGATTTCTCCCAGGCGCTCGCGATAGGCGTCGACCACTTGAGCGCGCTCGGCTTCGCGAACTTTCTGCACGATGACCTGCTTGGCAGTCTGTGCAGCGATGCGGCCGAACTCGATGGATTCGATTTTCTCTTCGACGACGTCACCGACCTTGGCACCAGGATGCGTTTCGGCAACCTTGCTTGGCCAGGTCTCGATGGCCGGATCGTCGAGATCATTCTCTTCGACGACCGTCCAGCGACGGAAGGTTTCGTAAGAACCGGTGTGGCGGTTGATTTCCACACGCAGGTCCACTTCGTCTTCAAAACGCTTTTTGGTAGCAGTGGCCAGAGCCAGCTCCAGCGCTTCAAAAATTACGCTTGCCGGTACACCCTTTTCATTGGATACCGACTCAACAACCAGCAGTACTTCTTTGCTCATCGTACGCCTCGCCTTTCGCAAGCCATTGGATCCGCGGGATCCGCGTCTCAGTCAAAACTGGGAATAATGTTGGCCTTGTCGATCATATCGATCGGCAACAGGAACTCGTGGTCTTCTACCTGCACCACGACGTCCTGCTCTTCTACACCGCGCAGAAGGCCCTGAAAGTTGCGTCGACCTTCGAAAGGCGAGCGCAGCTTGATCTTCACTTGTTCACCGGCAAATTTGGCAAACTGCTCAAGAGTGAACAGCGGGCGCTCCATGCCAGGCGAGGAAACTTCAAGGGTGTATTCAACGGAGATCGGATCTTCAACATCCAGAACGCCGCTGATCTGACGGCTGACAATGGCGCAATCGTCCACCAGCACGCCACCCTCTTTATCGATATAAACGCGCAACATCGAGTGACGACCCTGAGCCGAAAACTCGATACCCCAGCATTCATAGCCCAGGGCCACGACCACCGGGGCCAGCAAGGCCTGCAACTCTTCTAGCTTGCTCGACACCTGAACCCCCTAGTGCATGATATGTGCATGCTTTGCAAAATAAAAAAATGGGCATAACGCCCATCCTTGAAACGCCGTCGAACAGCGGCGTTGAAAGTATCCAGCTAACAAAAAGCCCCTTAAAAGGGGCTCCTTAAACTGGTTGCGGGGGCCGGATTTGAACCGACGACCTTCGGGTTATGAGCCCGACGAGCTACCAGACTGCTCCACCCCGCGACAAAGCTGGGGCGGAAGTATACGACCGATCCCTTTTAGGGTCAATGTAACCTTCCACCTGCAAGAAAGCCCGCAACAGCGGGCTCTCCTGACTAATTGGTACCGAGAAGGGGACTCGAACCCCTACACCCTATGGGCACAACCACCTCAAGGTTGCGTGTCTACCAATTCCACCACCTCGGCAATACTACGTTTGAAACCCTTCTTACTTCTGCTCTTGAGCTGGAGGCACGTCAGTCGCTGGAGTAGCCGACTTTTGCTCTTGAAGCACCGGTACATCATCAGAAGCCGGTTGTTGCTTAGGTACTTCCAACACTGCTGGATCTGGCAGACCTGCTTGAGTCAGCTGATGAGCTTTCTCTTTAGCAAAGTAACCTAACCCCAAGCTGGTTATGAAGAAACCGGCGGCAAGTATAGCAGTAAACTTACTAAGAAAGGTAGAGGAACCTTGGCTTCCGAACACAGTATTTGAAGCACCTGCTCCGAAAGACGCGCCAGCGTCCGCACCCTTACCCTGCTGCAGCAAAACCAGAGCAACTACGCCCAATGCACCCAGCAGATGAAAAACGACTACGACTGTTTCCAGCATTTTTTCAGTTTCCCGCGGCGCGACAAATCGCACCGAACTCATCTGCATTCAGGGAAGCTCCACCAATGAGCCCCCCATCGATATCCGGCATGCCGAACAGTTCGACCGCATTGGCCGCCTTCACGCTGCCGCCGTATAGAAGCCGCACACCTCGTGCGACTTCAGAATTCTCTGCCGCCAACTGCTCGCGAATGGCCTTATGCACATCCTGAGCCTGTTGCGGCGTTGCAGTCAGCCCGGTACCAATGGCCCAGACCGGCTCGTATGCAATCACTGCCTTGGCAAAGGCACCGACACCCAGCTCCTCGATGATGCTGCCCAGCTGACGCCCGACAACTTCAAGAGTTTTTCCGGCTTCGCGCTGCTCGAGGGTTTCCCCTACACACAACACCGGAATCAAGCCACATGCCTGTGCCGCTGCGAACTTGCGATTCAGCATCCCGTCTCGCTCGCCGAGAATCTGGCGGCGTTCGGAGTGCCCGACAAGCACCAGGGAACAACCTGCATCCACCAGTTGGCTGGGAGCAATCTCACCAGTCAACGCACCTTGCATGGCTTCCACCGCAGAATTCTGCGCGCCGACCGAAATCGACTTGCCTTTCAAGCCATCAATCACTTGATTGATATACAAGCAAGGCGGGAACACCGCGACATCAACACCGCTAGGCAAGGCCAGATGACGAAGGCCGTTGATCAGCTCAGCGACGCTGGCGCGGGTACCGTGCATCTTCCAGTTACCAGCTACCATAGGGCGACGCATGCTGTACCTCGTCGGTCAAAGTGGGCGCAGATGTTACCCAACACAATCATGGCTTGCAAGCCGTATCAGGCAGAAACTTCGGTTACCAGTTTTGCCAGCTCTTCGGCATAGCCGCGAACCTGGTTTTCGTCCTCGCCTTCGACCATTACGCGCACCAAGGGCTCTGTGCCGGACTTGCGCAGAAGCACGCGACCGCGCCCCGCCATCGCCTGAGTTACACGGGCACTGGCTTCCTTGACAGCCGGATGCTCCAGCGGGCTTTCACCGCCGCCAAAGCGAACGTTGATCAGCACCTGAGGGCACTTGCGCAACGCCTGCCGGGTTTGTGCCAAGCCTTCGTTGCGGGATTTCAGAGCCATCAACACCTGCAGAGCCGCGATGATCGCGTCGCCCGTGGTGGTGTGGTTGAAGCAGACCACATGCCCGGAGTTTTCCCCACCAACGAGCCAGTTGCGCTCTTGCAGTTCGGCAATCACGTAGCGGTCACCGACATTGGCGCGAACGAACGGGATCGACAGATCCGCAAGGGCCAGTTCGAGACCAAGATTGCTCATCAACGTACCGACGACGCCACCCTGCAACTTGCCACGCTCATGCAGATCGCGGGCAATGATAAACAGCAGGTCGTCACCATCAACAATGGCGCCGGTGTGATCGACCATCAATACCCGATCACCATCACCGTCGAAGGCGACACCCAGGTCCGCATGCTCAGCCAGAACGGCGGCCTGCAATGGCCCCATATGCGTGGAACCGCAGTTATCGTTGATGTTCAACCCATTCGGCTGGGCAGATAGCACGACAACTTCGGCACCCAGCTCACGGAAGACGCTCGGTGCAACCTTGTAAGTCGCACCATGCGCGCAGTCGATGACGATCTTCAGGCCGGCGAAATTGGAGCCAGTAGGAACGCTGCTTTTGCAGAACTCGATGTAGCGACCCGATGCGTCATTGATTCGCGACACCTTGCCGATCTTGCTCGACTCGACGACGGTCATTGGCGTATCGAGCAACTCTTCGATCATCAACTCCAACTCATCCGGCAGCTTGGTGCCTTTACCAGAGAAGAACTTGATGCCGTTGTCATCATGTGGGTTGTGCGATGCACTGATCACGATACCGGCTTCAGCCTGGAACGTACGCGACAGATAGGCGATGGCCGGCGTCGGCATCGGACCGAGCAGCATCACATCGGCACCCGCCGAGGTCAGCCCGGCCTCGAGTGCCGATTCGAACATATAGCCGGAGATCCGCGTGTCCTTGCCGACCAGCACCTTGCAGGCCCCCATCTTGCGGAAAGCCATACCAGCCGCCCAGCCGAGCTTGAGCATGAAGTCAGGCGTGATCGGGTATTCACCAACACGACCGCGAATGCCGTCGGTACCAAAATATTTCTTGCTCATAAGTGCTCCATCATTCTTATTCGGCTGATTCAACGGCCGCGATCATTCGCACAACATCGACGGTTTCCGCCACATCGTGGACGCGCAATATACGTGCGCCTTTAACTGACGCCAGCGCCGCCAGCGCCAGTCCGCCGTGCAGGCGCTCGCCCACGGGACGGTTCAACGCGTGGCCAATCATACTCTTGCGCGAAACACCTACCAGCAATGGCCGCCCCAGCGCATGCAGGGCCTCCATGTGTTTGAACAAGCTTAGATTGTGCTGCAGGGTCTTGGCGAAGCCGAAGCCGGGATCAAGAATGATCCGCTCGGCAGGAATGCCCGCCTGGGCGCACTGATCCATGCGCTCGGCGAGAAACTCGCCGACCTCGCGGGTGACATCCTGATACTGCGGATTATCCTGCATATCGCCCGGTTCGCCGAGCATGTGCATGAGGCAGACCGGCAATCCGGTAGCCGCCGCCGCATCCAGCGCACCATCGCGACGCAACGAACGCACATCGTTGATCAGGCCGGCACCGAGCCGTGCGGTTTCGCGCATGACTGCCGGGGTGGAAGTATCGACCGAGATGATCACATCCAGCTCGCGATTGATCAGCTCGACAATCGGCGCGACGCGCTCGAGCTCCTCCAGAGGAGAAACCGCTCGCGCGCCTGGCCGGGTCGATTCGCCGCCGACATCAATCAGCGTCGCGCCAGCCAGCACCATGGCTTCGGCATGGCGCAAAGCCGCATCGAGCTGGCTATAGCGGCCGCCGTCGGAAAAGGAATCAGGAGTGACATTGAGAATGCCCATGACATGCGTCTGGGCCAAATCAAGAACCCGGTTGCCACAAGGCAACCGGGTCAGGGACTGTACAGAAGTCATTTCAAGCCTTAAACGTCAGCAGCCGGACCGCCAATCGGTTTTTCCGGACGCTCGTCCTGCACGACAGGCGGCGGAGGCGTACCGGTGCCACCCGACCAGTCGCGAGGTTCGCGAGGCGTGCGACCCGCCATGATGTCGTCGATCTGCTCGGCATCGATGGTTTCGTACTTCATCAGCGCATCAGCCATGGCATCCAGTTTGTCACGGTTATCCGTGAGGATCTGCTTGGCGGTGCCGTAGCACTGATCGATGATGCTGCGCACTTCGGAGTCGATCAGCTTGGCTGTCTCACCGGAGAAGCTGGCAGCCTGACCACCACCGCCGCGACCGAGGAACACTTCACCTTCTTCTTCGGCGTACATCAGCGGACCGAGTTTTTCCGACAGACCCCATTTCGTCACCATGTTCCGGGCAATCTGACTTGCACGCATGATGTCGTTGGAGGCACCGGTAGTCACACCATCGAAGCCCAGAGTCATTTCTTCAGCAATACGACCGCCGTACAACGAGCAGATCTGGCTGATCAGCGCACGCTTGGACAGGCTGTAGCGATCTTCTTCTGGCAGGAACATGGTCACACCCAGCGCACGACCGCGCGGGATGATCGATACCTTGTAGACCGGATCATGCTCAGGAACAACGCGACCGACAATGGCATGGCCAGCTTCGTGGTAGGCCGTGTTCTGCTTTTCTTTCTCGGACATGACCATGGATTTGCGCTCGGCGCCCATCATGATCTTGTCTTTCGCCAGTTCGAACTCTTTCATCTCGACGATACGCTTGCCGCTACGGGCAGCGAACAACGATGCTTCGTTGACCAGGTTGGCCAGGTCAGCCCCGGAGAAACCAGGAGTACCACGCGCGATCACTGCCGGAGCAACGTCGTCGCCCATTGGCACTTTGCGCATGTGCACTTTCAGAATCTGCTCGCGACCACGAATGTCTGGCAAGCCAACCACCACCTGACGGTCGAAACGGCCCGGACGCAGCAGCGCAGGGTCGAGTACGTCCGGACGGTTGGTCGCAGCAATCACGATGATGCCGTCATTCATTTCGAAGCCGTCCATCTCCACCAGCAACTGGTTGAGAGTCTGCTCACGTTCGTCGTGACCGCCACCCATGCCGGCGCCACGATGGCGACCTACGGCATCGATTTCGTCGATGAAGATGATGCAAGGTGCATGTTTCTTGGCCTGCTCGAACATGTCACGGACGCGGCTCGCGCCGACACCCACGAACATTTCAACGAAGTCAGAACCGGAAATGGTGAAGAACGGCACTTTCGCTTCGCCGGCAATTGCCTTGGCCAGCAAGGTTTTACCGGTACCCGGTGGGCCGACCATCAATACGCCGCGCGGAATACGACCGCCCAGACGCTGGAATTTGCCCGGATCACGCAGAAACTCAACCAGCTCGCCGACTTCTTCCTTGGCTTCGTCGCAACCGGCAACGTCAGCCAAAGTGGTTTTCACCTGATCTTCAGAGAGCAGGCGTGCCTTACTCTTGCCGAAGCTCATCGGCCCGCCCTTGCCACCGGCACCACCCTGCATCTGGCGCATGAAGAACATGAACACCGCGATGATCACCAGGATCGGGAAGCTGGCTACCAGAAGCTGGGTCCAGATGCTTTGCTGTTCAGGCTGCTTGCCTTCAACCACAACGTGATTGTCGACCAGATCGCCGATCAGGCCATTGTCCTGAATTGCCGGACGAATGGTCTTGAAGCTGTCGCCATCGGTGCGCTTGCCGGTAATCACATAGCCGTCAACGGCTACGCGCTCGACCTTGCCATCCTTGACCTGCTGGATGAAGTCGGAATAGTTGAGGGTCTGCGGCTCGTTAGGGCTGGAGAAGTTGTTCATCACCGTCACCAGGACTGCCGCGATGATCAACCACAGGATCAGATTCTTTGCCATATCGTTCAATTAACTACCCTCTGAAGCAAGCTCCGCTACTGGCGCGCGCTTCGCATGATATTCACCGGCCTAACTTACTACATTACCTACAACTCTGGCAGGCGCCGTCTGTAACCCTTTGTGAAACACTTTCTACACAATATTCGCTTATGCCTGCAGAGCGAAATATGAAAAACCTATCGCCCCGCCGAAAAACCTCGTTTCAGGCATCACCACCGCGATAACCCCAGGCCAGCATGTACTGCTCTCGGGAGCTGCCACGGGAAGAGTCTGGCTTGATCATCTGGATCTTGTCGAATTTCTTCCGAGCATCCTTCAGATAAACGTCGAACCCTTCGCCCTGGAAAATCTTGATGACGAAATTGCCACCGGGCTTGAGGATCCGTTCCGCCAGGTCCAGCGCCAGCTCGCACAGGAACATGGCCTTGGGCATATCCACTTCGGGCGTACCACTCATATTGGGGGCCATATCGGAAATCACAAGGTCCACCTGCGAATTACCCACAGCCTCAAGGATTTGAGCCAGCACCGAGTCCTCAGTGAAGTCACCTTGAATGAAGGTCACGTCCGGAATGCCGTCCATTTCAAGAATGTCCGAAGCGATCAGACGCCCCTGGCCACCGATCAGCCGACTGGTCACCTGCGACCAGCCACCCGGCGCCGCGCCGAGGTCGACCACGCTCATGCCCGGGCGGATCAATTTGTATTTTTCCTGGATCTCCAGCAGCTTGTAACTTGCACGCGAGCGGTAGCCATCCTTCTGCGCCTGCTTCACATAAGGATCGTTGACATGTCTTTTCAGCCAACCAAGGCTTGTCTTGGAACGCGCCATTGGGCACCTCGATGATTAGGGTCGTGATTAGTTGGGCGGATCCACGAACCCTCGGGTAAAATGGCCGCCATTTTACAGAATCCAGACGAAAGGGTCAGATTATGCCGCTCACTCCAGAGCAGAAGAAACAGTACAAATCCATCGGCCACCACCTCAAACCAGTGTTGACGGTAGCGGACAACGGTTTGACTGAAGGTGTTTTAGCCGAACTTGAACGCGCCTTGGCCGATCACGAGCTGATCAAGATCAAGCTCAATATCCTCGATCGCGAGTCGCGCCTGGCGCACATCGCCGAGCTGTGCAAGGTCGGCAAAGCGGACCTGGTTCAGGTCATCGGCAAGATGGCTCTGGTCTACCGCAAGAACTTCAGCGCCAACAAGCAGCTGTCGAACGTTCATCGCTTCAAGTGATGCGCAGGGTCAAGGGTGTGCTTCGCGCACCCTGCCACCCCATCCCGGCACCGGCTGCATGACCAGCACCAGCCCGGAAAATCCCAGCACCAGATAACTGAATACCTGCCAGCGCTGCGCATCCGGCCAGCCGACACGCACAGCGACATACATCGCGCACGCGTACAACGCCATCAACAGCACCTGCCCGCGAAAATCCCGCCATAGACTGGCAAGGCCCTCGGCCTGTACCAGCACCAAAGCCTGAAAGATCACGCACAGCGCGGCGAACCCCACCACCAGCACTTCGAATGCACTGGCGACTTCGTCGATCAACAGCGGCGCCAAGCCGATCTGGCCCAGCGCCGGCTGCAAACCGACATGAATCAACCATAGCCCACCGACCCAAAGCATCTGGGTCAGTTGCCAAAGCATGGCGCCCGCATGCAGCGGGCGCCTTCTTTCAGATGTGACGAACTTCGACAATCTCGTACTCGATCACGCCGCTTGGCGTTTTGACGGCGACAACGTCACCCTCTTCCTTGCCAATCAAGGCGCGGGCCAGCGGCGAACCGACGGAGATCTTGCCGAGTTTGAAGTCAGCCTCATCCTCACCCACGATGTGGTAAGTGACGCTTTCATCAGTCTCGACGTTGGCGATCTCGACGGTGGTACCGAAAATCACTTTACCGGTGTGAGGAATGGTCGTGACGTCGATGATGACCTGATTCTGAATCCGGCCCTCGATATCACGAATACGCGCTTCGACCATGCCTTGCTGTTCGCGGGCAGCATGGTATTCAGCGTTTTCCTTCAAGTCACCCAACTCGCGGGCCGTACCGATGTCCTGGCTGAGCTTCGGACGGACGACCTTGGTCAGGTGAGCATGCTCCTCTTCCAGGGCGCGAGCGCCCTGAACAGTCATTGGGTACTTGGTTATGCTCATGCCTTCAATCCTGCGTGTAGATCCTGCAAGCGGCGCACGGTCTTTTCCGGACCGAACTTCAGCGCTTCGCAGATCGCTTCGCCCGCAGCAATAGTGGTGGTGCAGTAGATCTTGTGCTGTAGGGCGTTGCGACGAATGGAGTACGAATCGGCGATCGACTGACGACCTTCGGTGGTGTTGATGATCAGCGTGACTTCGTCATTCTTGATCATGTCGACCACGTGCGGACGACCCTCGGTCACCTTGTTCACGCGGCGCACTTTCAGGCCTGCGGCTTCGATCAGCTTGGCAGTGCCGGCAGTGGCGACCACTTCGAAGCCCAAGTTGATCAGATCACGGGCCACGCCTGCAACCAGTGGCTTGTCGTCATCGCGCACGCTGATGAACGCGGTACCGCCGGTCGGCAGAACTTCGCTGGCACCCATCTGCGCCTTGGCGAATGCTTCGCCGAAGGTGTCGCCGACGCCCATCACTTCACCGGTCGACTTCATCTCTGGGCCGAGGATCGGGTCAACGCCGGGGAACTTGGCGAACGGGAACACCGCCTCTTTCACGCTGTAGAAGTTCGGGATGATTTCCTTGGTGAAGCCGATTTCCTTCAGGGTCTTACCGGCCATCACGCGCGCAGCGATCATGGCCAGGGAAACACCGATGCACTTGGAAACGAACGGTACGGTACGCGAGGCGCGCGGGTTGACTTCGATGACGTAGATGTCTTCGCCCTGCAAAGCCAACTGCACGTTCATCAGGCCGACAACGCCCAGTTCCAGAGCCATTTTCTTGACCTGTTCGCGCATCTCGTCCTGGATGTGTGCCGGCAGCGAGTACGGCGGCAGCGAGCAAGCGGAGTCACCGGAGTGAACGCCCGCCTGTTCGATGTGCTGCATGATCGCGCCGATCACTACATCTTTGCCGTCGCAGACCGCATCCACGTCCATTTCGATGGCGCAGTTGAGGAAGTGGTCGAGCAGCACCGGGCTGTCGTTGGACACTTGCACCGCGTCACGCAGATAGCGCTTGAGTTCGTCTTCCTTGTAAACGATTTCCATCGCACGGCCGCCCAACACGTAGGACGGGCGCACCACCAGCGGATAACCGATCTTCGCCGCAGCACGAACGGCTTCGTCTTCGCTGCGCACAGTGGCGTTTGGCGGCTGACGCAGGTTCAGACGCTCGACCATTTGCTGGAAGCGCTCACGGTCTTCGGCGCGGTCGATGGCGTCAGGGCTGGTGCCGATGATCGGCACGCCAGCAGCTTCCAGTGCGCGAGCCAGTTTCAGCGGAGTCTGGCCGCCGTACTGGACGATCACGCCTTTCGGCTTCTCGACGCGGCAGATTTCCAGTACGTCTTCCAGGGTTACCGGCTCGAAGTACAGACGGTCGGAAGTGTCGTAGTCGGTGGATACGGTTTCCGGGTTGCAGTTGACCATGATGGTTTCGTAGCCGTCTTCGCGCAGGGCGAGAGCAGCGTGAACGCAGCAGTAGTCGAACTCGATGCCCTGGCCGATACGGTTCGGACCGCCGCCCAGAATCATGATCTTGTCGCGACCCGACGGCGCGGCCTCGCACTCTTCCTCGTAGGTCGAGTACAGGTAAGCGGTGTCGGTAGCGAACTCGGCGGCGCAGGTGTCAACGCGCTTGTAGACCGGGAACACTTCCAGCTTCTGACGATGCGTACGCAGGTTTTTCTCGGTGACGCCCAGCAGTTTCGCCAGACGCTGATCGGAGAAGCCTTTGCGCTTGAGCTTGAACATCAGGTCGCGGTCGATCGAGGACAGACCGAGGGTCTTGACCTTCTCTTCGTCCTTGATCAGGTCTTCGATCTGCACCAGGAACCACGGGTCGATCATATTCATGCCGAAGATGTCTTCGACCGACAGACCGGCGCGGAAGGCGTCAGCCACGTACCAGATACGCTCGGCGCCCGGCACGGTCAGTTCGCGCTTGAGCACGCTCATGCTGTCCGGGTTGCTCAGATCGAGCTTCTCGTCCAGACCGCAAACGCCGACTTCCAGACCGCGCAGGGCTTTCTGCAGGGATTCCTGGAAGGTCCGGCCGATGGCCATGACTTCACCGACCGACTTCATTTGCGTGGTCAGGCGCGCGTCAGCCTTGGCGAATTTCTCGAAGGCGAAGCGTGG
This sequence comes from Pseudomonas sp. S2_A05, assembly GCF_054668485.1. Classification (NCBI taxonomy): domain Bacteria; kingdom Pseudomonadati; phylum Pseudomonadota; class Gammaproteobacteria; order Pseudomonadales; family Pseudomonadaceae; genus Pseudomonas; species Pseudomonas sp. S2_A05. The sequence goes on along the minus strand of NZ_CP162775.1, from coordinate 5,615,884 downwards.
CAGCTTGGTAACGACGTAGTCGATCGACGGTTCGAAGGACGCCGGGGTCTTGCCGCCGGTGATGTCGTTCGACAGCTCATCAAGGGTGTAGCCCACAGCCAGTTTGGCCGCGACCTTGGCGATCGGGAAACCGGTGGCTTTCGAAGCCAGTGCCGAGGAACGCGAAACACGCGGGTTCATTTCGATCACGACCATACGGCCAGTGTTCGGGCAGATACCGAATTGAACGTTGGAACCACCGGTCTCGACGCCGATCTCGCGCAGTACCGCCAGCGAGGCGTTACGCAGGATCTGGTATTCCTTGTCGGTCAGCGTCTGGGCTGGAGCTACGGTGATCGAGTCGCCGGTGTGCACGCCCATCGGGTCGAAGTTTTCGATCGAGCAGACGATGATGCAGTTGTCCTTTTTGTCGCGGACAACTTCCATCTCATATTCTTTCCAGCCGATCAGCGATTCGTCGATCAGCAGCTCTTTGGTCGGCGACAGGTCCAGGCCACGGGCGCAGATTTCTTCGAACTCTTCACGGTTGTAAGCGATACCACCACCGGTGCCGCCCATGGTGAAGGACGGACGGATGATGCACGGGAAACCGAGGGTTTCGAGGACCGCGTTGGCTTCTTCCATGCTGTGGGCGATGCCGGAACGCGGGCACGCCAGGCCGATGGATTTCATCGCCTTGTCGAAACGCGAACGGTCTTCAGCCTTGTCGATGGTGTCGGCGTTGGCACCGATCATCTCTACGCCGAACTTCTCGAGAACGCCTTCGCGCTCCAGGTCCAGGGCGCAGTTCAGAGCGGTCTGGCCGCCCATGGTTGGCAGCACGGCGTCCGGACGCTCTTTTTCGATGATCTTGGCCACGGTCTGCCACTTGATCGGTTCGATGTAGGTGGCGTCGGCCATGTCCGGGTCGGTCATGATGGTGGCCGGGTTGGAGTTCACCAGGATGACGCGGTAACCCTCTTCGCGCAGGGCCTTGCAGGCCTGGGCGCCGGAGTAGTCGAATTCGCAGGCCTGGCCGATCACGATCGGGCCAGCGCCGAGAATCAGGATGCTTTTAATGTCTGTACGTTTTGGCATGGTTTGTCACTCAAATCCGCAGGTCAGTCGGCAAGCCGTCTTGATCGATTTCTGAAGTCCCGAAGGGGCCGCCGGAACCGGGGCCGCCCTCGAGGGCTTCTCTCTACAGTCTCAAGGCGAACGCTTAGCGTCGCTTGGCCATCTCGTTGATGAAGCGGTCGAACAGTGGCGCGACATCGTTCGGGCCGAGGGCTCGCTTCAGGGTGACCCCGGAAGCTGAACGCGCTCTTGTCGGTGCGCTCGATGCCTTGCAGGGTGCCGTCGAACAGCGATTTGTGGATCGCGCGCACGTTGGCTGGCAGGGTGGCTTCGTCTACCGCAAAACCGTGGTTCTGGCTGGTGATCATCACCACGCCTGTATCCAGATCCTGCACCGGGTGGTTGGCACCGTGGTGGCCGTGGCCCATTTTCAGGGTCTTGGCGCCGGAGGCCAGAGCCAGCAGTTGGTGGCCGAGGCAGATGCCGAATACCGGCGTCTCGGTTTCCAGCACTTCCTTGATCGCCTGGATCGCGTAGTCGCATGGCTCCGGGTCACCAGGGCCGTTGGACAGGAACACGCCGTCCGGCTTCAGCGCCAGCACATCGGCGGCTGGAGTCTGCGCAGGCACTACGGTGACGCGGCAGCCGCGCTCGACCAGCATGCGCAGGATGTTGACCTTGACGCCGTAGTCGTAGGCGACCACGTGATATGGCAGCTCGGAAGCTTCGATGGTCGCGTGGCTGTCGGTTTTCAGATCCCAGACGGTCGAGCGCCATTCGTACTGGGTCTTGGTGCTGACGACTTTCGCCAGGTCCATGCCCTTCAGACCCGGGAAGCCCTGCGCAGCGGCGATGGCTGCTTCTTCGGAGATGTTGTCGCCGGCCATGATGCAGCCGTTCTGAGCGCCTTTTTCACGCAGGATGCGGGTCAGGCGACGGGTGTCGATACCGGCGATTGCCACTACATTGTTGGCTTTCAGGTAATCAGACAGGGACATCGTGTTGCGCCAGTTGCTCGCTACCAGCGGCAGGTCACGGATGACCAGGCCAGCGGACCAGACGCGGTCGGACTCGGCGTCTTCCGGCGTGGTGCCGGTGTTGCCGATGTGCGGGTAAGTCAGGGTAACGATCTGCTGGGCGTAGGAAGGATCGGTAAGGATTTCCTGATAGCCGGTCATTGCGGTGTTGAACACCACCTCACCAACGGTCTGACCGTCGGCTCCAATGGCTTCGCCGCGAAAAATGCTGCCATCAGCAAGGGCGAGTATGGCTGGCTTAGTCAAGAAGACCTCCCGTAAATAACGCATGAAAGGGCAATCGCAGGTTGTAAAAAAGCGGAGTGACGTATGGACACGTCACCCCGCTTCTTCACTGAAATTATTCTGCGCGCTTTTAGTGGACACACTAAAGCTGTAGCTTACAGAAAAGGGCGTTTTTGGTCCACCGCTAAAGAGCCTTAAAGGCCGGAGAATGCGACAGGTCGTCGCCAAGCGGTAAAAACCGGCGCAAAACGGGACGTTTGCGCCGGGTTCAGCAACGACTCAACGCAGGTCGAGCACGTCTTGCATGTCGTACAGGCCCGGCTCGCGACCATCCAGCCACAGCGCCGCACGCACCGCGCCCTTGGCGAAGGTCATGCGGCTCGATGCCTTGTGGGTAATCTCGACGCGCTCGCCATCGGCAGCGAACAGCACGGTGTGATCACCGACGATATCGCCAGCGCGCACGGTGGCGAAACCAATGGTTTCACGCTCCCGCGCACCAGTCTGGCCCTCGCGACCGTAGACCGCGACCTTCTTCAGATCACGCCCCAAGGCATCGGCAATCACTTCACCCATGCGCACCGCGGTACCGGAGGGAGCATCGACCTTGTGGCGGTGATGGGCTTCCATGATCTCGATATCGACATCGTCTCCCAGCACGCGCGCAGCGGTGTCGAGCAACTTCAGGCACAGGTTGACGCCGACGCTGAAGTTGGCGGCGAAGACGATCGGAATGTCCTTGCCCGCATCGGCCAGCAATTGCTTCTCTTCAACACTGAAACCGGTGGTGCCGATGATCATCGCTTTGCCGTGTTTGCGGCAGAACGCGAGATTCTTCAGGGTCACGGTCGGGTGAGTGAAGTCGATCAACACATCGAACTCTTCAACCACACGATCCAGATCACCGGACAGCGGCACGCCGATACGGCCCAGCGCTGCCAGCTCACCGGCATCCGCGCCGACCAGCGTGCTGTCGGGACGATCGACCGCCGCCGTCAGACCGGCGCCCGGCGTCTGCTGCACCGCTTCAATCAGGGTCTTGCCCATGCGCCCGGCGGCGCCCATCACTGCAATACGTCGCATGCCGACTCCTTACAAATCGCCGAAGAAACGCTTCACACCGTCGAACCAACCGGTGGTTTTCGGCGAGTGGCTGTTGTCGTCGGCCAGAGAGCTGCGGAATTCTTCCAGCAGTTCACGCTGACGACGGTTGAGGTTGACCGGCGTTTCCACAGCGACACGGCACATCAGGTCGCCGGCACCGCCGCCACGCACTGGCGCAACGCCTTTGCCGCGTACGCGGAATTGCTTGCCGGTCTGCGTGCCTTCAGGGATTTTCAGTTTGACGCGACCGTCGAGGGTCGGAATCTCCAGCTCGCCGCCCAGTGCAGCGTCGACGAAGCTGATCGGCACTTCGCAGAACAGATGCTTGCCGTCACGCTGGAAGATGTCGTGTTCGCGCACATTGATCACAACGTACAGGTCGCCAGTCGGCCCGCCCCGGGTACCCGCCTCGCCTTCGCCGGACAGACGAATACGGTCGCCAGTATCAACACCGGCAGGCACTTTGACCGACAGGGTTTTGTACTCTTCGACGCGACCGTCGCCGTGGCAGGAGTCGCACGGATCGGAAATGATCTTGCCCTGGCCATGGCAGCGCGGGCAGGTCTGCTGCACCGAGAAGAAGCCCTGCTGCATGCGCACCTGGCCGATGCCGCCGCAGGTCGGGCACGTCGTCGGCGACGAGCCTTTCTTGGCGCCGGAACCATCGCACGGCTTGCAGTTGACCAGTGTCGGAACGCGGATATTCACCGACGTGCCGCGCACCGCTTCTTCCAGATTCAGTTCCAGGGTGTAGCGCAGATCGCTGCCACGCTGAGCGCCGCCACGGGCACCGCCGCGACCGCCACCGAAGAAATCACTGAAGACATCGCCGAAGATGTCCGAGAAGTTCTGGCCACCGAAACCGGCACCGCCGCCACCCATGCTCGGATCGACGCCGGCATGACCATACTGGTCGTATGCCGCGCGCTTGCTGGCGTCGGACAACACTTCATAGGCCTCGTTGCCCTCTTTGAATGCTTCTTCCGAAGCTTTGTCGCCGGGATTACGGTCGGGGTGGTGCTTCATGGCCAGGCGGCGATAGGCCTTCTTCAGGTCCGCTTCGCTCGTGCCCCGCTCGACACCCAATACTTCGTAATAGTCACGCTTTGCCATAAGTTCTTTGCACTCTTAAGGACGTTCGGCAAACCCCTCCTGAGCCTCGCCAAACTCGTTGAGCCCCCATTAAGGCCCGGACCCAACTCACGTCAATTCAACGATCCTGGTCTTGATTGATGCGGTATCTGCGGCGCGAAAAGCAGGAGCATTCCCGGCCATACCGCCAACATCCGAACGGTGTCGCATGCTGTAAAAATTCGCGTATTCCAGATACGCCAACGCGGGAGGCAAGCTCCCGCGCGGCGACATCCTACCAGTCACCGCCGCAAGGCAGTCAACCGGGCGACCAACAACTTACTTGTGGTCTTTGACTTCTTCGAACTCGGCGTCGACAACGTCGTCAGCCTTCTCAGCCGATTCGCCTTGCGGGGCCGCGCCATCAGCTGGCTGAGCCTGTTCGGCGTACATCTTCTGAGCAACCGGAGCGGAGACTTTCGACAGCTCTTCAACCTTGGCTTCGATGGCAGCCTTGTCGTCGCCTTTGACGGCGGCTTCCAGCGCAACCACTGCAGCTTCGATTGCAGTCTTCTCTTCGGCGGTGACCTTGTCGCCCGCGTCCGCGATCATCTTGCGAGTCGAGTGCACCAGTGCGTCACCCTGGTTACGGGCAGCGGCCAGTTCTTCGAACTTGCGGTCTTCCTCGGCATTCGCCTCGGCGTCACGCACCATGCGCTCGATTTCTTCGTCGGACAGACCGGAGTTGGCCTTGATCACGATCGACTGGGTCTTGCCGGTAGCCTTGTCTTTCGCGCCGACGTGCAGGATGCCGTTGGCGTCGATGTCGAAGGTCACTTCGATCTGCGGCACGCCACGTGGAGCTGGTGGAATGTCGGCCAGGTCGAACTTGCCCAGCGATTTGTTCTGTGCGGCTTGCTTGCGCTCACCTTGCAGAACGTGAATGGTCACAGCGCCCTGGTTGTCGTCGGCAGTCGAGAACACTTGCGATTTCTTGGTAGGAATCGTGGTGTTTTTCTCGATCAGCGCGGTCATCACGCCACCCATGGTTTCGATACCCAGGGTCAGCGGGCTGACGTCGAGCAGCAGCACGTCTTTAACGTCACCGGCCAGAACAGCGCCCTGAATCGCAGCACCCATGGCAACGGCTTCGTCCGGGTTGACGTCTTTACGCGCTTCTTTACCGAAGAAATCGGTAACCAGCTTCTGCACCAGCGGCATACGAGTCTGACCACCGACCAGAATCACGTCGTTGATCGCGCTGACGTCGATACCGGCGTCTTTCATGGCAATGCGGCAAGGTTCGATGGTGCGCTGAACCAGGTCTTCAACCAGTGCTTCGAGCTTGGCACGGGAGATTTTCACGTTCAGGTGCTTAGGACCGGTCGCGTCTGCAGTGATGTACGGCAGGTTGACGTCGGTCGACTGAGCGGACGACAGCTCGATCTTGGCTTTCTCAGCGGCTTCTTTCAGACGCTGCATGGCCAGCGGGTCACCTTTGAGGTTCATGCCGCTTTCTTTCTTGAATTCGTCAACGAGGTAGTCGATCAGACGAATGTCGAAGTCTTCACCGCCGAGGAAGGTGTCACCGTTGGTGGCCAACACTTCGAACTGGTGCTCACCGTCAACTTCAGCGATTTCGATTACGGAAACGTCGAAAGTACCGCCACCCAGGTCATAAACGATCACGGTGTGATCGCCCTTGGCCTTGTCCATACCGTAAGCCAGAGCGGCTGCGGTTGGTTCGTTGATGATGCGTTTTACGTCCAGACCAGCGATGCGGCCGGCGTCTTTGGTGGCCTGACGCTGGCTGTCGTTGAAGTAGGCCGGAACGGTGATCACCGCTTCGGTCACTGCCTCGCCGAGGTAGTCTTCGGCGGTCTTCTTCATCTTCTTCAGAATTTCAGCCGAGATCTGTGGCGGTGCCATTTTCTGGCCGTTCACTTCTACCCAGGCGTCATTGTTGTCAGCCTTGACGATCTTGTAAGGGACCATCTGGATGTCTTTCTGCACAACTTCTTCGTCGAAACGACGACCGATCAGACGCTTTACCGCGTACAGGGTGTTGTGCGGGTTGGTTACAGCCTGACGCTTGGCCGACTGACCTACCAGAATTTCGCCATCGTTGGCGTAAGCGATGATCGACGGCGTGGTACGCGCGCCTTCAGCGTTTTCAATAACTTTGGCTTTGCCGTTTTCCAGCACGGAGACGCAGGAGTTGGTAGTCCCCAGGTCGATACCGATAATTTTGCCCATGTTCACTCTCCCGAAACTTTGGATTTTGTTGCCGCAGCAGTGGTGGCTGACTGCGGTAGCACTTAAACGCTTGACTTCTAAATGGGGGCCTTGCGGCTAATTTCAAGCCTGCTCGTCAATCGAAGGCGAAACCGGTGCCGGCGCCTTGCTGACCACGACCATCGCCGGGCGCAGCAGGCGACCATTGAGCTGGTAGCCCTTCTGGAAAACCTTCAACACGCTATTCGGCTCGACGTCGGCACTTTCCTGCATGGCCATCGCCTGATGGTGAACGGCGTTGAACGGTTCGCCATGCGGATCGATCGCTTCAAGCTGGTAGCGCTTGAGGGTGTCGTGGAACATTTTCAGGGTCAGCTCGATGCCTTCGCGCATCGGACGGATGCTTTCGTCGTCCGGGCTCGACAGCTCGAGGCCGCGCTCCAGGCTGTCGACGATCGGCAGCAGGTCGCTGGCAAATTTCTCAAGGGCAAACTTGTGCGCCTTCTCGACGTCCTGCTCGGCACGGCGGCGAACGTTCTGCAGATCGGCAGCAACACGCAGAGACTGATCCTGCGCGGCGGCCAATTGCTCTTCGAGCACTTGCACACGGGTCGCCAGGTCGTCACCCGAACCTTCGGGCACCTGATTGGCATCTGGGTTTTGCGTATCTACTGTCTGTTCGTCAGCCATAGAATTCTCCTTTCAATTTCGTCCGCGAGCCTGACTCGCGCTTCTGCCCCGATATATGGGGCCGCAAAATCAGGCTTCAAGGGCTGAAAACAATTGTCCCTACAAAAAAGTGCTGAATACTCATTCTTGAATGCGCTAAGAAAACTTTTCGATCAAGCAAATCGAGCTAAGGGCGGGCATTGTCAGGCCTGAACAAAACACTGTATAAATAACCAGACCTCAAGCCTGGGAGCTGCCTTTATGCTGGTGCACCTGTCCGTACACAACTACGCCATCGTTGAACATCTCGATCTCGAACTTGATCGCGGGATGAGCGTGATCACAGGGGAAACCGGCGCCGGCAAGTCGATCATGCTCGATGCCCTGGGCCTCACCCTGGGTGATCGCGCCGACAGCGGCGTGGTTCGCCCGGGCGCTGATAAAGCCGACATTCTCGCCACCTTCGATCTCGCTGATATCCCTGAAGCCAGCGCCTGGCTGGCCGAGCGCGATCTGGAAAACGACGGGCCTTGCATCCTGCGCCGGGTCATCACCTCGGAAGGTCGTTCGCGCGGTTATATCAACGGCACGCCCTGCCCGCTTGGCGACCTCAAAGCCCTCGGCGAGCTGCTGATCGATATCCACAGCCAGCATGAACATCAATCGCTGCTGAAAACTGATACTCATCGCCGCCTGCTTGACGAGTACGCCGGCGCCACCGACCTGGCGCGTCAGGTGCAGCTTGCCGCGCAACGCTGGCGTCAGACCCGCCAAGAACTGGAGCGGCTGTCCAACTCCGGCGACGAACAGCGCGCACGCCACCAACTGCTCAGCTATCAGCTCGAAGAACTGGAAAACCTCGGCCTCGGCGAAAATGAACTGGAGCAGCTGGAGCAGGAACACAAGAACCTGACCAACGCCGAAACCTTGCTGGGCATTTGCCGGCAAGTGGTCGAGCAATGCAGCGAAAGCGACTCCGGCAATGTGCTGAATGCGCTGACCGCCAGCCTCAATCGACTTTCCAGCGTGAACAGTTCGGTGGGGGCGCTGGGTGAAGCCAGCAGTCTGCTGACCAGTGCACAGATTCAGGTAGAAGAAGCAGTCGGCGAGCTCAATCGCTTCCTCGACAACTTCGATGCCGACCCGGCTCGTCTGCAATATCTCGAAGAGCGCCTCGACGCGATCTACACCTTGGCGCGCAAACACCGGATTCAACCGACCGAAGTCGGCGAGATGCAGCAAAAGCTGCTCGATGAAATCGAAACCCTCAACGCCAACGATGAATCCATCGAACGCCTGGGTGAAGAACTGGCGTCCTACGCCCGCCACTACCAAGAGAAAGCGCGCGAGCTGAGCGACCTTCGTCATCAAGCTGCCGGTAGCCTCGCCAGTGCAGTGGAGCAGGAAATCCAGCGCCTGGGCATGCCCGGCGGCCGCTTTATCATCGAACTGAAAGCCAACAGCAGCGACGAGTTGCTGCCGAACGGGCTGGAACAGGTCGAACTGCTGGTCAGTGCCAACCCCGGCCAACCGCTCAAGGCGCTGGCAAAAGTCGCCTCCGGTGGTGAGCTGTCGCGGATCAGTCTGGCGATTCAGGTCATTACCGCCCAGACCTCCCGCGTGCCGACGCTGGTGTTCGACGAAGTGGACGTAGGTATTGGCGGTCCGACTGCCGAGATTGTCGGCCAGTTACTGCGCCGTCTCGGTGATCGCGGCCAGGTCCTGACCGTGACGCACTTGCCGCAAGTGGCGGCGCAAGGGCATCAACATCTGTTCGTGCACAAGGTTCGCGACGAGAAGGCGACTCACACCGCTGTCGCGAAGCTGACAAAGAACGAGCGCATCGAAGAAGTCGCGCGCATGCTCGGCGGCATCGATCTGACCAAGGAATCCCTGGCTCACGCGAAAAAAATGGTGGTGACCGCCAAGGCGTAATAAATAGTAGAAAGCACGAAGGCGACCCTTGGGTCGCCTTCGTTCGTTTAGCGAATGTGAAATTCGCGCGACATGCTTACTTTTTCTTGCGTACGTACAGCACCAGGTTGTGATCAACCATCTCGAAGCCATGCTTCTCGACGATCGATTTCTGAAGTTTTTCGATTTCTTCGTCGAAGAATTCGATCACTTCACCCGATTCCACGTTGACCATATGGTCGTGGTGGCCACCGTCAGCCAGTTCGAAGACCGCGTGGCCGCCGTCGAAGTTGTGGCGGACCACGAGGCCGGCCGCTTCGAACTGGGTCAGTACACGGTAAACCGTGGCCAGACCAACGTCCTCACCAGCTTCCATCAACGCCTTGTAGACGTCCTCGGCACTCATGTGGCGCTGCTCGGTAGAGTCGAGCATTTGCAGGATCTTGACCCGTGGCAGGGTCACTTTGAGGCCGGCTTTGCGTAGTTCGCTATTTTCAACCATGGTCAGCTTTCTCGCGATGCTGCTTCGCAGCTTCTCTTAATGCGGGTATGATCGGCGTTTACGTTGTCCCAGCCAAGATAGTGGAAGTCGCCCACCGATGCAAAACACCAAGCTCTTGCTAACCAGTTTCACCTTTGTGGGACTGCTCGCACTCGCCGGTTGTTCATTCCCCGGGGTTTACAAAATCGACATCCAGCAGGGCAATGTCGTCACGCAGGACATGATAGACCAGTTACGCCCGGGAATGACCCGGCCGCAAGTACGGTTTATCATGGGCAACCCTCTGCTTGCCGACACGTTCCATGCCGATCGCTGGGATTATCTGTACAGCCTGCAACCGGGTGGCGGTGAACGCCAGCAGGAACGAATCAGCGTTATCTTCAACTCCAACGACCAGCTTGTCAGCCTGTCCGGTGACTTCATGCCCGGCGTGAGCCGTGATGAAGCCATTCTCGGCAAGGACAGCGGTACTACCGTGACCGCGCCTGCTGAAAACGCCGACAAGCCAGAAGCTGAAAAACCAGCCAAACCAGGCTCTTTGCTGGATCAGATCCAGAAGGACGTCGATGGCGTGGAAACCGTACCGGTTCCGACACCAGAGCCGCTGGACACCTCGCCGCAGTAATAGGCGAGGCAATAAAAAACCCGGACATTCCGGGTTTTTTATTGCCTGCCGTTTGGCCTGATCAAGAATTGCGTGCTTTGGCCTCGGCAGCCTTGGCCGCACGCAAACGTCGAACCTCTTTGGGATCAGCCAGCAGCGGTCGATATATTTCGATCCGGTCGCCCGCCTGAACAGGGCGAGAATCCGCGTCAGTCACGACCTTGCCAAAAATCCCCAGCGGGCACTGGGCCAGATTCAGCTCAGGAAACTCTGCCGCGATGCCCGATTCGTGCACCGCAGCCCGAACGCTAACGCCTTCAGCCACGCTGATCGCACGCATAACCTGGCGATCAACCGCTGCGTACACGACTTCTATCTCGATCACCGGCTCAACCATGCATCTGCTTGGCGCGCTGGCAGAAAGCATCCACCAACTGATTGGCCGCCTGATTGAACAATGGCCCCAGAGTTGCGCGCACCAGCGGCCCGGCATAATCGAACGACAGATCCAGACTGATCTTGCAGGCCTTCTCGTTCAGCGCCTTGAATACCCAGATGCCGTGCAACTGAGTGAACGGGCCTTCCTCAAGATTCATCTCGATCGACTGCCCCGGCACCAGCGTATTGCGCGTGACGAAATGCTGACTGAGGCCACCCTTCGCTACGCCGACACTGGCGCGCATGTGTTCTGGGGAGCTTTCCAGCACTTCAGCCTCCGAGCACCACGGCAGAAACTCCGGGTACCGCGCGACATCGTTGACCAGGTCGTAGAGAAATTGCGCCGGGTACGGCAGAAGCGCGGATCGTTGGATATGTGTCGTCATGTAAGCGTTACTTCCAGAGCTGAGCGGCAAAGACTACAAGAATGCCGATAGGCGCCACGTAGCGCATCAAGAACAGGGACAGAGCAAACAGAACCGGGTTACGGATGGACAATTCATCCCGCACCGCTTCACGCCCCATCACCCATCCCGCGAACAGCACGAAACACAAGCCACCGAGGGGCAACATGATCCGCGAGGTGAAGAAATCGATCACGCCGAAGAAGTCGAGACCGCTCTGCGCACCCCATTGATAGAGGCTGAACGCCCCGCCTTCGTTCACGAAAAACTTGGCTTCCTTCCAGATATTGAAAGAAAACACCGTGCCCAGACCAACGAACCAGCAGGTGAACGCCAGCCAGAACGTCACCCAGATGCGGCTGATTTTAGTGCGTTCAACCAGGTAAGCCACCATTGGCTCAAGCAGCGAAATCGCCGAACTCCACGCCGCCACCGCGACCAGCACAAAGAACACCACGCCCATCAACTGGCCGAAAAATACATTACCAAAAGCAAATGGCAGGCTGACGAACATCAGTCCCGGACCTTCGCTTGGGTTCAGGCCAGCAGCGAACACAATCGGAAACAGTGCCAGACCAGCGACCAGCGATACGAAAGTATCCAGCAGCGCGACACCGACCACCGTGCCCGACAACGAGGTGTTCTTTGGCATGTAGGCGCCGTAGATCATGATCGAACCGACGCCGACGCTCAGCGAGAAGAACGCGTGCCCCATCGCCGGCAGCAAACCGTCGAGGACTTTTTCCGGGTGGAAGTCGAACATGAAATGCACGCCTTCCATGAAATGCCCGGTGGTCATGCTGTAACCCAGCAGCACCAGAATCATCACGAACAGCAGCGGCATCATGATCCGCAGGCTGCGTTCAAGCCCGGCGACCACGCCTTTGGCGATCACGAAGGCCGACAGCAGCATGAAAATCGTGTGCCAAAGTGTCAGGCGCCATGGATTGGAGATGACATTGCCGAAATAGGCGCCGACCTGATCGGCCGTCGCGCCCTGGAAATCGCCACGCCCCATGTCGACGATGTAATCCAGCGACCAGCCGCCGACCACACTGTAGAAAGAAAGAATCAGCAGGGCCGTGATCATCCCGGCAAACGCGCCCCACGACCATTTCGCCGAGTGTCCGGCTTCCAGTGCCAGCACTTTCAAGGCGTTCGCCGGACTTTGCCGGGCGCGCCGGCCGATCAGGGTTTCCGCGAGCATGACCGGGACACCGATAAGCGCGATGCACGCCAGGAACATCAGCACAAAGGCACCGCCGCCGTAGACCCCGACCATGTAGGGGAACTTCCAGATACTACCCAGTCCCACGGCCGAACCGGTCGCGGCGAGTATGAATACCCAGCGGCTAGCCCAACTGCCGTGGACAGAAACCTTGTCTGTCGACATCGTTTATCACGCCCAAGCGTTAGAAAAAGAGGCCGCATTGTCCGGGATTCACTCAACCTGCTCAAGCGCGCAGCAACACCGTAGCCGACAGCCGAACAACTCCATATAATGCCGCCCCTATGGCTAAACAGAAGAAACACCCAACAGGGACCATCGCGCAGAACAAAAAGGCGCGACACGATTACTTCATCGAGCACAAGTTCGAGGCTGGTCTGGTCCTGGCCGGCTGGGAAGTAAAAAGTCTGCGGGCGAGCAAGTTGCAGCTGGTCGACAGCTATGTGCTGCTCAAGGACGGCGAAGCATGGTTGCTTGGCAGCCACATCACGCCGTTGATGACCGCGAGCACTCACGTCATCGCCGACCCGGTGCGCACGCGCAAACTGCTGCTCAACCGCCGCGAGTTGGACAAGCTCGCCGCCGCCGTGCAGCAGAAGGGTTATGCCTGCGTCTGCCTGTCCTGGTACTGGAGCAAGCACATGGTCAAGTGCGAGATCGCTCTGGGCAAGGGCAAGAAGGAATACGACAAGCGTGACACCGAGCGCGAGCGCGATGCCGGTCGTGAATTGCAGCGTGCGGTGCGCAACAAGGGCAAGGAAGACTGATCTTCCTCCTTTAGCGCCAATTCGCGAGCAGGCTCGCTCCCACCTTGGAATGCATTTCAAAGGTGGGAGCGAGCCTGCTCGCGAAAGCTATTTCAGCATCAACACCAACACACCTGATCACATCCCCTTGCGCCGCTCCGCCCGAGCCATGCGCTGCACCTCCTGACGCACCTCTTCCAGCACTTCCTGCACATACAGAATATGTCGGCTGGACACTTCCCTCGCCTGCTCGGCACGCCCTTCGATAATCGCCAGATACAATTCCCGGTGCTGCGAGATCAGCATGTCGCGAGTTTCCGTGCGCTGTTTGTACATGCCGCCAATGTTGGTCACGACGTTGCGCTTGAGCAGATCGAACAAACCACGAATGGTATGCAGCAACACCGCGTTGTGGCTGGCCTCGGCAATCGCCAGATGAAATTTCGCATCCGCCGCGCCCTCTTCCGCCCGGCTGACTTCTTCGTGACGCGAGTAGCAATCCTGCAGCTCTTCGAACGCAGCGGTCAGGCGCTCACGATCGACATCGGTGGCGCGCAATGCGGCGTAGTAGGCGCACGATGCCTCCAAGGTGTGCCGGAATTCGAGCAAATCACGTTGCGCTTCGGGATTGCTTTCAAGCAATTGCAGCAGCGGATCGCTGAACGTCGAACCCAGGCCCTCCACCACATAATTGCCGCCGCCCTGGCGACTGACCAGCAAGCCTTTGGCCGCGAGTTTCTGAATCGCCTCGCGCAACGACGGGCGTGATACGCCAAATTGTTCGGCCAGCGTGCGCTCGGCCGGCAGACGTTCGCCCGACTTCAGCGTGCCCTCGAGGATCATCCCCTCGAGGCGCTCGACAATATCGTCAGACAAACGGCGCTGACGTATCTGATCAAAGCCCATAACTCATTTCTCCACGATCCCGACCGCTCGCCGGGGTGTCTATTCTGGCCTATCCGCGCGCCGCCGACACCTGCCAGCCACCACTTCGCCAAAGCGGATCAGTTGCCCTCTGCACCGCATCTTCGACGAAAGTTTCAGAGCGGCAAATTGACACACCGACATCAAGGCTTTTACCCTAGCCAACAGCGCTTGTAAATTGGTCTTACCAATTATCCAAGATTGCTCACAGTGCCTGACCAACAACAATTAGGGGCCACCCCACCATGCAAACCTGGCAACAGCTCTACAGTCCGCTCGGCAGTCTTGGCGTCTCCGCTCTCGCGGCCGTCATTCCCATCGTGTTCTTCTTTCTCGCCTTGGCGGTGTTCCGTCTCAAAGGCCATGTGGCCGGCAGCATCACCCTCGCGCTTTCGATTGCCGTGGCGATTTTCGCCTTCCAGATGCCAGTGGACATGGCGTTCGCCGCCGCTGGTTATGGTTTCGCTTATGGTCTGTGGCCGATTGCCTGGATCATTGTCGCGGCAGTGTTCCTCTACAAGCTGACGGTGAAGAGCGGTCAGTTCGAGGTCATCCGCAGCTCAGTCCTGTCGATCACCGATGACCAACGCTTGCAGGTGTTGCTGATCGGTTTCTGCTTCGGCGCATTTCTGGAAGGTGCCGCCGGTTTCGGCGCGCCGGTAGCGATTACTGCCGCACTCCTTGTAGGCCTAGGCTTCAACCCGCTGTACGCCGCCGGCCTGTGTCTGATCGCCAACACCGCTCCGGTGGCGTTCGGCGCGCTGGGGATTCCGATCATCGTTGCAGGCCAGGTCACTGGCATCGACGCCTTCAAGATCGGCGCGATGACCGGTCGCCAGCTGCCACTGCTGTCGCTGTTCGTGCCGTTCTGGCTGGTGTTCATGATGGACGGCCTGCGCGGTGTGCGCGAAACCTGGCCGGCCGCGCTGGTGGCAGGTCTGAGTTTCGCCATCACCCAATACTTCACCTCCAATTTCATCGGCCCGGAACTGCCGGACATCACTTCGGCGCTGGCCAGCCTGATTTCCCTGACCCTGTTCCTCAAGGTCTGGCAACCGCGCCGTGCCGCCGGCCAGCACATCGTCGGCGCCGTGTCGGCTTCGGTGGTCAGCGCCAGCGTCGGCGGTTTCGGCCAGAAGCGCACCACCGTCGCGTCGCCCTACAGCCTCGGGGAAATTTTCAAGGCGTGGTCGCCGTTCCTGATCCTCACTGTGCTGGTGACGATCTGGACGCTGAAGCCTTTCAAAGCGATGTTCGCCGCCGGCGGTTCGATGTACAGCTGGGTGTTCAACTTCGCGATTCCGCACCTTGATCAACTGGTGATCAAGACTGCGCCAATCGTGGCCAACCCGACCGCCATTCCAGCGGTATTCAAACTCGACCCGATTTCCGCCACCGGCACGGCGATTTTCTTCTCCGCGCTGATTTCGATGCTGGTACTGAAGATCAATTTCAAAACTGGTCTGACCACTTTGAAAGAGACCTTCTACGAACTGCGCTGGCCAATCCTCTCGATCGGCATGGTGCTGGCGTTCGCCTTCGTCACCAACTACTCCGGTATGTCCTCGACCATGGCCCTGGTGCTGGCGGGTACTGGCGCGGCGTTCCCGTTCTTTTCGCCATTCCTCGGTTGGCTGGGCGTATTCCTCACCGGTTCGGATACTTCGTCGAACGCGCTGTTCAGTTCGTTGCAAGCGACCACTGCCCACCAGATCGGCGTCAACGACACCTTGCTGGTGGCGGCCAATACCAGCGGCGGCGTGACCGGCAAGATGATCTCGCCGCAATCGATCGCCGTGGCCTGCGCCGCGACCGGTCTGGTCGGCAAGGAATCGGATCTGTTCCGCTTCACCCTCAAGCACAGCCTATTCTTTGCAACGATTGTCGGTTTGATCACCTTGGCTCAGGCCTACTGGTTCACCGGCATGCTGGTGCACTAAACCTACAAGACGCCTACAAGAAAGACGGAAATAACCGACGCCGGCCCGTGATCCGGCGTCAGCAATTCACCACCGGGTCTGTAAGGCTGCTGAAAGCAATGCGCTTTATATTCGGCAGCCGCAGCAGACGGATAACCGGGCCTCCCCGGAGACACGCCTGATGAGCGAGCTTTTTTACAACGCTGTGCCGAACGCGACCCGCGTGGCACCGCCACTGCCCGAACCTCGGCAATACCCCAGCGAGAAACCGTCGCGGGTCTACCTGTTCGGCACGTGTGTGGTCGACCTGTTCTACCCCGAAGCCGGGATGGACGCGATCCATCTGCTGGAGCGCGAAGGGATCCGGGTCGAGTATCCGCAGGGGCAGAGCTGCTGCGGCCAACCGGCCTACACCTCGGGTTACACCGAGCAGGCGCGGACGGTAGCGCGCTCGCAACTGGCGTTGTTTGCCGGGGATTATCCGGTGGTGGTGCCCTCGGGTTCCTGCGCCGGCATGCTGCGCGAGCATTACGCCGACTTGTTCAAGGACGAGCCGGAAACGTTGAAACAGGTGCAGGCCCTTGCGGCTCGCACTTATGAACTGGCCGAGTTTCTGCTGTTCGTCTGCAAGGTGCAGCTCAAGGACAGCGGCGAACCGGTGAAAGTCGCGCTGCACACCTCGTGTTCGGCACGCCGCGAAATGAACACCCACCTGCACGGCCGCGAGTTGTTGGCGCAGTTGAGCAATGTGGAGCGGGTCAATCACGACCACGAAAGCGAATGCTGTGGCTTCGGTGGGACATTCAGCGTCCGTATGCCAGACATTTCCGGCGCGATGGTGGCTGACAAGACCCGTGCGTTGAAAGAATCCGGCGCACACAAGGTACTGAGTGCCGACTGCGGCTGTTTGATGAACATCAACGGCGCGCTGGAGAAACAGCAGGAGGCGTTACGCGGGCAACATCTGGCGAGCTTCCTCTGGCAGCGAACCGGAGGTGCACAATGAGCACCTCAACGATTATTCCTACGGTCGCCGTAGAAGAAGATTTCCGCACCCGGGCACACAATGCCTTGGGTGATCAGCAGCTGCGGAACAACTTCCGCACTGCCATGGATTCACTGATGACCAAGCGGGCAGCGGCTTTCAGCGATGCCCACGAAAGAGAACACTTGCGCGCACTGGGCAATTCGATCAAGGCCCGCGCGCTGTCCAAGTTGCCCGACCTGCTCGAGCAACTGGAACAGAACCTGACCCGCAACGGTGTGACAGTGCACTGGGCGGAAACGGTGGACGAGGCCAATGGCATCGTCCTGTCGATCATCCGCGCTCACGAGGCGCGGCAAGTGATCAAGGGCAAATCGATGGTCAGCGAAGAGATGGAGATGAACCATTTCCTCGAGGCTCGGGACATTGAATGTCTGGAGTCCGACATGGGGGAGTACATCGTCCAGCTCGACCACGAGAAGCCTTCACACATCATTATGCCGGCGATCCACAAGAATGCCGGTCAGGTCGCGTCCTTGTTCCACGACAAACTTGGCGTGGAATACACCAAGGACGTTGACCAACTCATTCAGATCGGTCGCAGGGTCCTGCGGCAGAAATTCTTCGAAGCCGACATCGGCGTCTCCGGCGTCAACTTCGCCGTGGCCGAAACCGGCACCCTGCTGCTGGTGGAAAACGAAGGCAACGGGCGCATGACCACCACCGTGCCGCCGGTGCATATCGCCGTGACCGGCATCGAAAAAGTCGTGGAAAACCTGCGCGACGTGGTGCCGCTGCTGTCACTGCTGACGCGCTCGGCGCTGGGCATTCCGATCACCACTTACGTCAACATGATCTCTGGCCCGCGCAAGGAACATGAACTCGACGGCCCGCAGGAAGTGCATCTGGTCCTGCTCGACAACGGTCGCAGCCAGGCCTTCGCCGACAGTGAATTGCGCCAGACCCTGAACTGCATCCGCTGCGGCGCCTGCATGAATCATTGCCCGGTGTATACCCGAGTGGGCGGCCACACTTATGGCGAGGTCTACCCGGGGCCGATCGGCAAAATCATCACCCCGCATATGGTCGGCCTGGCCAAGGTTCCGGACCACCCGAGCGCGTCCTCACTGTGCGGCGCCTGCGGTGAAGTCTGCCCGGTGAAAATTCCAATCCCGGCCATCCTGCGCCGTCTGCGCGAGGAAAACGTCAAAGCCCCGGACGCACCGAATCAGGTGATGCGCGGCCAGGGCAGCAAATATTCGCGCAAGGAGCGCTTCATCTGGAACGCCTGGGCCAGACTCAACAGCTCGCCGACGCTGTACCGCTTGTTCGCTTTTTTCGCCACGCGCCTGCGCGCCCTTACGCCGAGCAATATCGGCCCATGGACGCAAAACCACAGCGCGCCAAAACCGGCCGCGCGTTCGTTGCATGACATGGCCCGCGAGCATCTGGCCAAACAGGGAGAGCGTCGATGAGCGCCAAGCGAAATATCCTCGGCAAGCTGCGGAAAAGTCTGACCGGCACCACGCCAATTGCCGACAACTTCGATGTCGATCTGGTCACCCAGCCCTACACCTACAGCGCCGAGCAACGCATCCCGCAACTGCGCAAACTGATGGAGGCGGTGCACACCGAAATCCACCTGACCTCGGGCGCCGAGTGGCCGGCATTACTGGCGCAACTGCTGCGCGACCGCCAATTGCCGAGCCTGCTGATCGCACCGACCACACCGCACGGGCAACGCATCGCACAGCACTGGGCGAACAATCCAGAGCTGCCAGAACTGAAGTCCTACGACCGGCCGATGGAAGAGTGGAAAGCCGAACTGTTCAACGACACCCCGGCCAGCCTCACCGGCACCCTCGGTGCCATCGCCGCGACCGGCAGCCTGATCATCTGGCCAACCCGTGAAGAACCGCGCCTGATGAGCCTGGTGCCGCCTGTGCATTTCGCCCTGCTCAAGGCCAGCGAAATCCGCGACAACTTCTATCAGGTGCAAGAGGAATTCGAATGGGCGCAAGGCATGCCGACCAACGCGCTGCTGGTCTCCGGCCCGTCGAAAACCGCCGATATTGAACAGGTGCTGGCGTATGGCGCGCATGGCCCGAAAGATCTGGTCGTGCTGATTCTGGAGGATCAATGAGTCTTCCTGCTGCTTTCCTGCGTGATGCCGAGCAACTGATTCCAGCAGACCGGCGTTTCGACGATCCGCTGTCGACCCTAGCCTTCGGCACCGACGCCAGTTTCTATCGGCTGATCCCGAAACTGGTGATCCGCGTCGAGTCTGAAGACGAAGTCGTGGCGCTGCTGCAACTGGCCCAGCGCGACAAGGTGCCGGTGACCTTCCGCGCTGCCGGCACCAGCCTGTCCGGGCAGGCGATCAGCGACTCCGTGCTGATCGTGCTCGGGGATAACTGGAATGCCCGCGAGATTCGCGGCCAAGGCGCGCAGATCCGCCTGCAACCGGGGGTGATCGGCGCGCAGGCCAATGCCTGGCTGGCACCGTTCGGGCGCAAGATCGGCCCGGACCCGGCGTCGATCAATGCCTGCAAGATCGGCGGCATCGTCGCCAACAACGCCAGCGGCATGTGCTGTGGCACCGCGCAGAATACCTATCACACCTTGGCCGGAATTCGGCTGGTGCTGGCCGACGGCACGCGCCTCGACAGCGAAGACCCTGCCAGCGTCGCGGCATTTCGTTCAAGCCACGGCGAACTGCTCGAACAACTGGCGACATTGGGACGCGAGACCCGCGCCAATGCCGAACTGGCCGCGAGAATTCGCCACAAATACCGTCTGAAAAATACCACCGGCCTGTCGCTCAACGCCCTTGTGGATTTCGACGAGCCTGTGGATATCCTGAGCCACCTGCTGGTCGGCTCCGAGGGCACCCTCGGCTTTATCAGTGCGGTGACTTACGACACCGTCATCGATCACCCGAACAAGGCCTCGGCGCTGATCGTGTTCCCCGATGTCGAGACTTGCTGCAACGCGGTGACCGTGCTGAAAAGCCAACCGGTATCCGCCGTGGAACTGCTCGACCGACGCAGTCTGCGCTCGGTGCAGGATAAAAAAGGCATGCCCGCTTTCGTACAGCTGCTGTCGGAAAATGCCTGCGCGCTGCTCATCGAATCCCGCGCGGCTTCGTCAACATTGCTGCAGGAACAACTGGCGCAAATCATGGCGTCGCTGCGCGATTTCCCCGTAGAGAAGCAGGTCGACTTCACCGAAGATCCGGTGGAAAACGCCCGCCTCTGGGCCATCCGCAAAGACACCTTCCCCGCCGTCGGCGCCGTGCGCAAAACCGGCACCACAGTAATCATCGAAGACGTGACCTTCCCGGTCGAACAACTGGCCATCGGCGTCAATCGCCTGATCGAGCTGTTCGACAAACATGCCTACGACGAAGCGATCCTTTTCGGACACGCACTGGAAGGCAATCTGCACTTCGTCTTCACCCAAGGCTTCAACAGCCCGGAAGAAATCGCACGCTACCAAGCGTTCATGGACGACGTCGCGCAACTGGTTGCAGTGGAATTCGGCGGCTCGCTGAAAGCCGAACACGGCACCGGCCGCAACATGGCGCCGTTCGTGGAACTGGAATGGGGCAGCGACGCCTATCAACTGATGTGGCAGCTCAAACGCCTGCTCGACCCCAACGGCATTCTCAATCCGGACGTGGTGCTCAGCGAAGATCCGCAGATCCACCTCAAGCACCTGAAACCGCTGCCAGCGGCGGACGAGATTGTGGACAAGTGCATCGAGTGCGGTTTCTGCGAACCGGTCTGCCCCTCGAAAGGCCTGACCCTTAGCCCGCGCCAGCGCATCGTCATCTGGCGCGATATCCAGGCGAAAAAGCGCGCCGGCGTCGACACCACCGACCTGGAAAAAGCCTTCGACTATCAAGGCATCGACACCTGCGCCGCCACCGGCCTGTGCGCGCAACGCTGCCCTGTAGGCATCAACACCGGCGAGCTGGTGAAAAAGCTCCGTGGCCGACACGCCACGCATCATAAAACCGCTGACTGGATCGAAGGAAATTTCGCCAAGACCCTACAAGGCGCGCGCTTCACCCTGCACGTCGCCAACGGTGCGCGAATGATGCTCGGCGCACCGCGTCTGGCGAAGTTGTCGGCGACGCTGACGCGCTTGTCCAAAGGCCAGGTGCCGTTGTGGACCAACGCCATGCCACAGCCGGAAAAAGCCATTCGCTTCAGCCCGAGCGTGGCCGACGAGCGCCCGCGCGTGGTTTATCTGGCAGCTTGCGTGTCGCGGGTCATGGGCCCGGCGGCGGGTGACAAAGAGCAGATGTCGCTGTACGACAAAACCCGTGGCCTGCTGGAAAAGGCCGGTTACCAGGTAGTCTTTCCCGATGATCAGGACAACCTCTGCTGCGGCCAGCCGTTCGCCTCCAAAGGCTACGCCGAACAGGCCGAGCACAAACGTCAGGAGCTGATCAGCGCCCTGCTCCACGCCAGTCGCGGCGGCCTCGACCCGATCTATTGCGACACCAGCCCGTGTACGTTGCGCCTGGTTCAGGACATCGGCGAAACGCGACTGGATCTGTACGATCCGGTGCGCTTCATCCGTACGCATTTGCTGGATCGCTTGGACTTCACACCCCAGGAAGCGCCGATTGCCGTGCACGTGACCTGCAGCACTCAGCACTTGGGCGAAAGCCAGGCGCTGATCGATCTGGCGCGCAAATGCAGCAACACCGTGGTGATTCCCGAAGGCATACATTGCTGCGGATTTGCCGGCGACAAAGGCTTCACCACACCGGAGCTGAACAGCCATTCGCTGCGTACGCTCAAGGACGCCGTGCAGCACTGCAGCGAGGGCATTTCCACCAGCCGCACCTGCGAAATCGGCCTGACCCAGCACGGTGGCATCGACTACCACGGGCTGGTTTATCTGGTGGATCGGGTGACACGGGCGAAAGCCTGCTGAGGAAAAAATCAGAACCCTTGAGCGAGGCGGTAGTCCACTGCACATGCCCCGGACGATTCGGGGCCTGTTCAACGGTCAGCGAAGTCTGAACCCTCAGTTCAAGGAGATACACATGAACCGCTCTGTAATGTTAGGTCTGTTTGTCACTGCCTCGATGATGGCGTCCACTTCGTTCGCCGCTGAAAAACCTGGCGATTTATGCGATGCCAATCTGCAGAGAATCGATAGCGCAAAATCCCAATACCTGACGTCGACAGACCTGAATGCGCGCGTATCGGCCAGTGTCAACAAAGCCCGCAAACTCAAGGAACAAGGCAGGATTGATGACTGTGTCGCTGAGACCCAGCAAACCCTGCTGGACATTCAAAACGCTACCGGTGACACCAAAAAATGATTCATGCGCCGACCTTTTACAGGTCGGCTGCATCGGCACCTGGCCGACCGATCTGGCCTTTTGACACTCGTTGCAAATAAAACCGAATTCCTGCGCAGCGAAGCGGTCAACCAGACAGGTCCTATACTGACCTCGCTTGTCTTGACCTCGGCATCGCGGCCAGACCGTCCGGCAGCACCGAGCCCCCATCGTTCAAGGAGATACCCATGAAGCATTCTGCAATTGCTGGATTGTTTATCACTGGTGCACTTCTGGCCTCGCCGGTGTTCGCGGCGGACAAAGACCTCTGCGCCGGGAATCTTCAAAGCATCAAAGATTTCGTCACCAGCCAGCCGTCCCTTCCTGAAAGCTCCATGAATAACATCAAGGAAGCACAGGAAAAAGCCACTGCGGCCCAGGCGTCCGGCAACGACAAGGAATGCATCGAGGTTACCAACGGCATCATCAGCAAGATGCAGATCCGTAACCCGACGCGTAACTGATGTCCCGCAGGCCAACCTTCGGGTTGGCCTGCCAAGCGTTTTGACGTACACTGTGCACGCTTGTTGCCCGAACAGATTCACCGGGCAATGAGTTCGGGGCCGTTTAGGATTCGACGCCGGTTGCGAAACTCTAGGTGCATGCCGACTTGGTAACAGAAGTCGTAAATCCACTGTTGCAACTACTTATAGTTGCCAATGACGACCAATACGGTGTTGCTCTCGCTGCTTAATTGCAGCTGACAATGCTCCTGGTACCTTCGGGTCCAGCAATCATCAGGGGATGTCTGTAAACCCGAAATGATTGTCATATAGAACAGAATCGCCGTGCAGTACGTTGTGGACGAAGCGGCTAAAACTTACACAACTCGCCCAAAGCACCCTGCCCGTCGGGTCGCTGAGGGTTAACTTAATAGACACGGCTACGCATGTAGTACCGACAGCGGAGTACTGGCGGACGGGGGTTCAAATCCCCCGGCTCCACCAACTCGATGAAGAAGACGCCTTAGGGCGTCTTTTTTTGTGGCTGGGATTCGGTGCAATCAAGGACTTCAGTTCCGGTAGCCAATCCGCCCACCAGCCCCAGACGGTCAAGCAAACAACAGTCGATAAGACTCAGCGGTGATAATAACGACCAAGCCTGAGCCAAGGAAAAATGACTCGATGGGACGGGGTTCTAGCTAGCGCGAGAGCTCAATACCTCGAATGACCGTGTTAGCCTTAACCCAACTTTGCCGCAACAACCTGATGGGTAGTCTCGCCATGATTAACGAACACCCGCATGCACACGACCTCGGCTTTTCAGAGATGATGAGAATCAAAAGGCTCTCACGTAACCGGCAGGTGGAGGCTGTCTATGCCGCTAGCCCACAAGCGCTAGACTTAGCATCTGAAAGTGCCAAAGCAATCCTTCGTGGAAAGACTGGCTCAATCGCCCGTACCAAACGATTTACTGACATGAGCGATTGTTGAACGTCGGCAAGCCTTCGCTATCAATTGGGATAGGAGCTGTAGCAGGCCACGTTAAGCAGGGCCCTAGCCTTGAAAAATGTCCCGCACGTTGACTGCCCCTGCCAGCGACGTTGCAAGTCATTCGCCCGCGAAGTAGTCACTGTCGAGTTGCTTCACTTCGTAAACTTGCTTGATGCTCACGCCCAGGTTGTTCTCTACCATCAGGCGCGCCAGTTCAACACCGTCGATCAATACCACTTTGATATCCAGCCCGAGCGCTGCTGTGCGAGCCCCTTCAGAAAAGTCCGAGGTGGTAATAAACACGCCCTTGCGCGCGCGCTGTCGAGTGAGTGCGCCGATAAACTTGTCGATTTCGGGGCGATGAACAGTGTTGGCCCAGCGCTTGGCCTGCAGATAAATCACATCAAGGCCTAGCTTGTCTTCTTTGATGATGCCGTCAATGCCGTCATCATTGGTCGCTTGGGTCGCCTTACCAGCCTCTTTACGCGAGCCGCCATATCCCATGGCGATCATGAGATCGACGACCAACTGTTCAAAGAAGCTAGGGCTGGCCAGCCTAACTTGCGTCAGCAGCTCATCTGCCAAAGACTGCACCAGTGCCTGATGCGCCTCTGCTAGTTGCTCGTCTGGAGTGGTTTCGGCCGTACCAACGTTCAGCACAGCGGGGACATCATCTACTTGCGCTTTGGCAGTATGGAATTCTGCGAATTCGGGATACTGCTTCAGCCAACTAACCGTGATGCGCTGCGGGCCATTGGCCAAGGCGTCAAGGCCTCGCGGAGTAATTTGCACCATGCCCTTGGTCGGAATGCAAAGCAGCCCAGCTTTATTCAAATAGGTACGAGCCCAGCCCACTCGATTGTTGATCACCGTCTGATAACCGGAAGGCAGGCGCTCCTTGCGTTCGTCCTCGGTCAACTGAAACTGATCGGCTACACGCTCGCGCAACTCATTTAGCGGCAGCGTCGCACCGTTCTGTACAGTGCTCAACACGGGGCGCATCACACTTTGAAAATCCGGAATAGCCACTGTTGCTCCTTAATTTACCGCCTGCTTCAGACACCGCCGTACGAGTCTCATCGAGGGTAGCTGCCGTTTCGAGCATCTAGCGCAAACGCTCGGTTCTTCAGAAAAAAGGTGACAGCTTTATTTTCTTCAAATAAGTCCGTCACCTTTTCCCATACCTGCTGCGCTCGACAAAAACGGGCCTATGCGCTTGAGTCCACGTATATCAGTGAACGCCAGACCGTTACATCGGTACCGTGGCTTTCTGGTTGCCTAGTCGGCTGTACACGTCCCGTTTTCTCAATGAGCCCCTCTCCGCGAGCCCGGCGCATCACACCACCTAGAGCGCGCGCTTCACTTGGTTTCTGAAGCCCAGTTGCCCATATGTCGTCGGGTGTGAATTCTGGCTGCCTCTGAGCGACCTGTCGCACTGCCGCGTATGCCATTTCGGTCCAATCTTTATCCGCCATATCCCCCCCTAGACACCTTCCGAAAGAATATCCACAGCTCTTCAAATAATCGCATGAGGAATTATTCGCAGCATGCCTACCTATGAAATCACTCCGGTCCAACAAAATCCTTTTTAAACGGAGCAAGGGACTGGTCCATTAAAGGGTATTTTTTTGAGCCTAGCTAACACTCAATCGCGCCTTGCTAGTAGGCCCTAAGGACCTAGCAGCTGGTTTAAGCCAGACAGAGAACCCACTCCGTCACGGAGCATGAGAATTTTATCGGGCTCACTCATGAACCAGGCAAAAGAACCCCAAGCCAATCCTGTGGCGGTCTTCTTGAAGCCTGCCGACTCCCGATCCGCATATGCCGTGACAAAAGCGACTTGTGAGCGCTTAAAGCCGCCATTGTCCGTCAGGTCAAAAAGGGCATCTTGGCGGCGAGCGGTAATTGCGCCATCGGTAGCAACCACCTCAATAAAGATGATCAGGGGATTGGTCGGTCCGAGATCCACCAAAATCAAATCAGGTAAATTTTTATGCGCGTCAATGTCGAGTCCGATGGTGGAAGCCATGCGTAGATCCTGCATGGCAACCTTGTTGCTCGACTCACTGAGCCAAAGCACAGCAGGTTTCTCCAGAAACTGCTTGGCAAAAACCTCGACGACTGCCCTAGAAATCAACGAACTAGGGCCATAGGACAATGTGCGCGTTTCGCCATTAGGAAACTTTACAAGCACGCCTTCCTGGTCGGCAGCTCCCATGCGCATCAGCGAAATCCGCGCAAGCGCACCTTTATTCAGGTGCTCATCTTGCCACTTGAAAATAGCCTCCTCTAACTGCTCGCCTTGGAGTGCAGGGTCGAACAAGGCAGCCAGATCAGTTTTGAGAGCATAGCGAGGCTTACCGGATGTGGTGGGAACATCCTTGTCTTCCATGACTGCACCAACTGCTACAAGACCCTCGCGGAGGGTCTCGTCACGAATAGGCTCACGGGTGTTATCGGCGTACCACCGCTTGCCGGGAATCTCGAACGACTTCTTGCGCAAGTTAGATCTATAGCTGAGGCGCTCCTCATCGCTATCATTGGCCGCCTGTACATCGGTCATGCGATATACATGCACAGGCCCCAACCTAACGCTGGAGTGCTCCACAGCCCCGATATACAACATCGCAAATACAGCGCTTGCAGCTAACTCGCGAGTGCAGTAAATCCGATTCGGTGTGCCTTCCGGGAAGATCAGCGGGAGCCTTTCAGCGACCAGTTCCCTTGGTACGTAAGGTGGCAGCACTACATATCCCCTTCAAACAATCGATTGCATGCACTCTCAATGGATTCGCGATCAGCACCGGCATCGACCAGCCGCGCCAGCTCTACAAGTTCGTCGGGGCATGGCAGCGGCAGAGACTCCAGCTCGTAGGCAGAGACGGCGACAGACCCACTTACGCAGCGAAAAGCGCGGTCTGCGGCCGAGCTGTTGATAAATGCACCCAGCACATCAGCGCGAATCCTTGGTGATTCGATGATCGGCCGAATCATATTGACGTGATTCTCGATGACGACGCCGCCATGCTTTTCTAGGAACTCGGCAGGCAGCGCTGTGGCTATGAGGCGCCGACTTTGCTCCTTGGCCGTGGTGCGCTGCAGCAGAACGCAGGGCTTAGTGGTCACCAGCCAATTGTCCCCGGCCTTCAGCTCGAAGTATGGGGCATGATTTTTTTTATCCGCGCGGAATACGAAACGGCCATCGGCGGTGATTGCTTCAGCCCAGATCAGTGGCAGCCGCTTGCTGCTTGGGCGATGCGCAAGCTGACTCTTGAAACGGTTCCACACCAACGGGCCAGTACTTACGCCATAGCCCCAGTCGGCGAGACGGTAGGGCATGTGCGTCAGCCGTTGGACCAGAGCGCTCTGCTCAGTCGTGCGCGGCAAGAGCCAAGGAAGCGATGAGTCGGCGGGGAGGATGATCTTGCCCGTCTGCTGGACATCCAGCCCGTTCATGGATGGGGCAATTTCGGCAACAACGACTGGAGCACTGTCCGCGCCTTTACGATATGTCGCCAGAGCTGTCTCCTGTAGCACGTCGTCAAAAACGCCCTTTCGAGCGGTAACGAAATCGATGGTCAGCGGCGGCGCTGAGCGCCCCAACAAGGCCCGTAGATTTTTAAAGTAGACGCCGGCTAGAAATGAGGTCGGGGTGACGTAGGCAATAACGCCGCCCAACTTGGTGTGACGTAGCGCCAGATCGGTAAACAGCCCATACAGGTTCGCGTGGCCATACAGCGAGCGCTTGTAACGGTCGCGAGTCTCGGCGTCGAGCTTGGCTCGGCCATATGGAGGATTGCCGATCACCAAATCGAAACGGTCTTTCGGCTGGCTGCGGCGAAGCGAGTCGCAAACGGTAACCATAACGGGCAGCTTACGGCCGGCCAGCCGGCTAATCGGCAGTACCACAGCATCCAAGGTGACTTGGCTAAGCCAAGCCCCGAAGGGATCAATTTCATAGCCGCGCAAGCGATTGCCGATGCTCTGCATTAGAAACTTTGGGCTGCAATGCTTCTGTTCGTCCATGATCCGCTGGGCGATGGGTGCCAAAAAGGCTCCTCCACCGCAAGCAGGATCAAGCACACGACACTTCGCCCAGTCAACATTAGCTACCGTTACTTGGTCGAGCAGACGGGCAGTCAAGACAGGTGGAGTGTAGAAAATACCGTACTCCCCACGATGCTCGGCTGGGAGCATACCGGTATAGGTGAGGCCAATTTGATAGGCGGCGGTCTCTGCATTAAATTTTGCGGCAGTGCGACCAATTGTTTCCGCGAGTGCGGCGGCAGCCTCTGGCAGCGGCTCGGTAGGGAATGGATGGAGCGGTGAACGTAACTCTTGGGGGACGATGTCGACGCTGGTCAAACCACACCACCAAGCCTCGATCAGGCGCACACCAAATGCACGCGCAAGGGCTAGTTGGTGATCCGCCGGAAAAGTGGCAACCAGGGCGCGAGCCATGACTCTAGCGGAGGCCAGCACCTGGCTGGGGGATTCCGCAGCCGTTTGGTCCGCTTGCTGTGCCTGTTTCGTCTGTGCCGTGTGAGCCATATTTCCCCCTTTTTCGCGGGCTGGGATTCTACAGGACTCGGCGTCCTGCCAACCGCTTTTGTGCAAATTGCGTGATAAGTGACACCCAACGGTCGCAAAAGAGCCATTACGCAACCATCTTCCAGTCGGAGTCAGGTCAGATGGTATGCAACTTCTTCAGCGAGTTTCTGGAGGCCGCGTACCTATGGCGCTGTAAGTATCTGCCACGAGTGAAATCGGCGACATGGCGAAGAAGCTGACTTTAGACCGCATAAAGCCATAAATTAGGGGATAAGCCAACAGAAAATACTGGCTAGATATACAGCTATATTGAGATAGCGCTTTTCCCCTTCGGCCTGATAACGAATCACTCGCAAACTACGGTTACCGTTTTTTTGAAGTCGGGTTAGCTTGCTCCGATGCGCACGAGATGAACTTTTCTTCACCACGCCCACCCGACCAATCCCATAAAATCCCCCCGCTCATTCAAAAAACTACGGTTCGCCCGCGCTCCTAGCGGGCTTTTTTTCGCCTCGGCTTCTCCATATCTTGCCGCTCCCCACCATATGCGCGACTCTGCCAGCAGATCCCTCGCCAAGGAGCGCTCGATGCCGCTGTTATCCCTGCCCTGCCCGCGCCTGACGCTGGCGATCCTCTCTCCCGATCAAGCCGAGCTCGAAAGCGCGTTCTACCAGCGCAACCTCCGCCACCTGGCGCCGTGGTCGCCCATCCGCACCACCGACTACTTCTCCACCGCCAACATCCGCCGTCGCTTGGAGATCCAGGCCAGCGCCTTCGAAGCCGGGTTAGCCATGCATTTCGCGCTGCTGTCGCCGGACGGTCAGCAGATGATTGGAGCGTGCAATTTCAGCGGGATTATTCGTGGGGCGTTTCAGGCGTGTTATTTGGGTTATCACATCGATGAGGCGCATCAGGGGCAGGGTTTGATGCAGGAGGGGCTGGAGGCGGGGATTGGTTATATGTTCGATGTGCAGAATCTGCATCGGATCATGGCCAATTACATTCCGGGCAATGAGCGCAGTGCGCGTTTGCTTGAGCGTTTGGGTTTTGAGCGTGAGGGCTATGCGAAGGCGTATCTCAACATTGCCGGGCGTTGGCAGGATCATGTGCTGACGGCGCTGGTCAATCCGGGGTTCGAGGCGCCGGATCAGCGCTGGTCGCGGCGCCTGGGTTGAGTTGCGCGAAATCTGTCCGACAAAAATCCTTTCAGCTCTCGGGTTTGCGGCCGATACAGACCTGCTAACACCCCTGCTGGCTCAAAAGAACAACAATCTTCCAGCTTAACTGACGACCAAGAAACCCAACGTTTCTGGAGGATTTGCATGAATAGCTGGTTCGGTAACATCAGCGTGAACATGAAACTCGGCCTGGGCTTCGGCCTGGTGCTGGCCCTGACCTGCGTTCTGGCGCTGACCGGCTGGACCAGCCTCGGCGGCCTGATCGACCGCAGCAACTGGATGAGCGACATCACCCAGCTCAACGCTGGCCTGACCAAACTGCGCGTGGTGCGCCTGCAATACATGCTGACCAATGGCGACGAAACCGCCGCGCAGAATGTGCAGACCACCCTGGAAAGCTTCGCTGCTCAGCAGCAGGCGTTGATCAGCAAATTCAAGAGTCCGGAGAACGTCAAACTGCTCAAGCAGCAGGCGGCGACCATCGCTGAATACCAGACCTCGCTGAACAAAATGCGCAACGCCTATCGCACCGGCAACAGCGCCCGCGACACCATGAGCGTCAATGCCCAGAACGCCTACAACCTGATCGAATCGATCAGCCAGCGCGTGCAGCAGATGGAGTTGAGCGATCAGCGTTTCGAGCAGTTCCAGGCGGTTACTGCCGCGAAGGAAGCCTTCATCCTCGCGCGCTATGAAGTGCGTGGTTACACCGCGACCAGCAATGCCGAAACCGAGCAGAAAGCCGTCGGCCAGATCGACGCGGCCATCGCCAGTCTCAAGCCACTGAATGCGCAATTTGCCGCGACTCAGCAGGATGCCCTGCGCCAATTGGAAACCGCGCTGACCAGCTATCGCAGTGCGTTGATGGCGTACAAGAACGCCAACACCGAGGCGGTGCAGGCGCGTAAGGAAATGACCGATCAGGGCACCACCATCGTCGCCCTGAGCGAACAGCTGTACCAGATCCAGCTTGATCGCCGTGACGCCGAAAGTGCCCAGGCGCGCACCTTCCAGTTGATCAGTACGTTGCTGGCGCTGCTGGTTGGCGTGATTGCTGCGGTAATCATCACCCGTCAGATCACCCGTCCGTTGCAGGAAACCCTCGCCGTGGTCGAGCGCATCGCCAGCGGCGACCTGACCCAGAATGTCACCGTTACCCGCCGCGACGAACTCGGCGTGTTGCAGCAAGGCATCGCGCGCATGGGCGTGACCCTGCGTGACTTGATCAGCGGCATCCGCGACGGCGTTACCCAGATTGCCAGCGCCGCTGAAGAGTTGTCGGCTGTAACCGAACAGACCAGCGCCGGTGTGAACAGCCAAAAAGTCGAGACCGATCAGGTCGCCACTGCCATGCACGAAATGACTGCCACTGTGCAGGAAGTTGCGCGTAATGCTGAGGAAGCGTCGCAAGCTGCCGCTGCTGCGGACGGCGAGGCCCGTGAAGGCGACAAGGTTGTGAATGAGGCCATCGCGCAGATCGAGCGTCTGGCCAGCGAAGTGGTGCGTTCGACCGAAGCGATGAGCGTGCTGCAACAGGAAAGCGACAAGATCGGCAGCGTCATGGACGTGATCAAGGCTGTTGCCGAACAGACCAACCTGCTCGCGCTCAACGCCGCGATTGAAGCGGCACGTGCCGGTGAAGCCGGGCGTGGGTTTGCCGTGGTGGCCGATGAGGTGCGCGGTCTGGCTCAGCGTACGCAGAAGTCGACTGAGGAAATCGAAGGTCTGGTCGCCGGTCTGCAGAACGGCACCCAGCAGGTTTCGGCAGTGATGAACAACAGCCGCGCGCTGACCGACAGCAGCGTCGCCCTGACGCGCAAGGCCGGCGCCTCGCTGGAAAACATCACCCGTACAGTGTCGAACATCCAGTCGATGAACCAGCAGATCGCCGCCGCTGCCGAACAGCAAAGCGCCGTGGCCGAAGAGATCAGCCGCAGCATCATCAACGTGCGCGACGTGTCCGAGCAGACCGCAGCGGCGAGTGATGAGACGGCAGCGTCGAGTGTTGAACTGGCGCGGTTGGGTGGTCAGTTGCAGCAGATGGTCAGCCACTTCCGCGTTTGATGTTGGTTTTGCGCTGTAGCTGAAACCGAATCGCGGGCAAGCCCGCTCCCACAGGTTTTCGTGGTCGACCACTGTTGATGTGTTCACCTCGATAACTGTGGGAGCGAGCCTGCTCGCGAAAGCGGTGGATCAGCCAAATCAACAGTGCCTGACACTCCGTCTTCGCGAGCAGGCTCGCTCCCACATTGGATTTCTGTGGGTCGCTGGATTTTGAGCACACCGCAATACCCCTGTGGGAGCGGGCTTGCCCGCGATGGCGGTGGGTCAATCCAATCAACATTGCCTGACACTGCGCCTTCGCGAGCAGGCTCGCTCCCACATTTGGATTTATGTGACTCACAGGATTTTGAGCTCACCGAAAATCCCTGTGGGAGCGGGCTTGCCCGCGATGGCGGTGGGTCAGTCAAACCAACGTCGCCTGACACTGCGCCTTCGCGAGCAGGCTCGCTCCCATATTGGATTTGTGTGGGTCGCTGGATTTTGAGCACACCGCAAAATTCCTGTGGGAGCGGGCTTGCCCGCGATGGCGGTGGGTCAGTCAAATCAACATTGCTTGACGCTGCGCCTTCGCGAGCAGGCTCGCTCCCACATTGGATTTGTGTGGGTCGCTGGATTTTGAGCACACCGCAATACCCCTGTGGGAGCGGGCTTGCCCGCGATGGCGGTGGGTCAATCAAATCAACATTGCTTGACGCTGCGCCTTCGCGAGCAGGCTCGCTCCCACATTTGGATTTGTGTGACTCACCGGATTTTGAGCTCACCGAAAATCCCTGTGGGAGCGAGCCTGCTCGCGAAAGCGGTGGATCATTCAGATCATCATTGACTGACACTCCGCCTTCGCGAGCAGGCTCGCTCCCACTGGGGTGTATGGTGTCGGGACTATTCGGGATACCCGGTGATTTTGCGGATGCTTTGGTACAGCGGTTTGAGCTGCCGGTACATGCGCAGATAGACGTCTTTGTACAGTTGCTGGTAAATCTCCTGCGCCTCGGGTTGTGGGTTAAAGACCGCTCCAACCCGAGTCATCGCCGCAATGGCCGATGGGAAATCCCTGTGCAGTCCCAACCCCACCGCGCAGCATATCGCCGCCCCCAACCCGGAGGCTTCATACACATGCGGGCGCTCTGCCGGCAGGCCGAAGATGTTGGCGGTCAGTTGCATGGCGGCGTCGCTTTGTGAGCCGCCGCCGGCGACGCGCAGGCGCTGGATCGAGACTTTTGAGCGTCGCTCGATATTCTCCATGCCTTGGCGTAGCGCGTAGGCCAGTCCTTCGAGAATCGCCCGGTAGATATGCGCGCGGGTGTGTACGTCGCCGAAGCCGATCATCGCGCCTTTGGCTTCCACGCCCGGTTCGCGGATGCCCGGTGACCAGTAGGGTTGCAGCATCAGGCCCATCGAGCCCGGGGGCACTTCGTTGACCAGCGCGTCGAACAGTTGCTCCGGCTCGATGCCCTGGGCTTTCGCCTGCTGCATCTCGCGCAGGCCGAATTCGTTCTTGAACCAACTGACCATCCAGTAGCCGCGATAGATCATCACTTCGCAGTTGTACTGATCGGGCACGGCCGAGGGGTACGGCGGGATCAGCGGGACGATTTCCGGGTAGCGCGAGCGGGTGCTGGTGATCGTCGCGGTGGTGCCGTAAGACAGGCACACGGTGCGTGCGTCGACCACGCCGGAGCCGATCACTTCGCAGGCCTTGTCCGCGCCCGCCGCGATCAGCGGCAGGCCCTCGGGGATGCCGGTGTGGCGGGCGGCTTCGGCTGTGATGTAGCCGAGGGTTTCGCCGGGTTTGTGCAGGCTCGGCAACTGCTCCGGGCGCACCGCCAGTGCCTGCCATTTCCAGTCGCGCGGCGCCGCCCATTTCAGCCGTTTGAAGTCGAAGGGCAGATAGCCGACGCAGCAGCCGACCGAATCGACGAAGCGCCCGCACAAGCGATGGGTGAGAAAACCCGAGAGCAGCAAAAACTTGTCAGTCGCCGCCCACACCTCGGGCTGATGCCAGGCGATCCAGTTGGCCTCGGCCTGGGCGCGAAAATAATCCACCGTCGCTTGGGCGCCGACCAGTTTGAACAGCCAGCCCCACGGCCCCTTGATGCCGCCCTCGACCTCAGCCTGACGTTGATCGAGCCAGACAATTGCCGGGCGCAGCGGTTTGCCCTTGGCGTCCACGTTGATCACAGTGCCGCGCTGGGTGGTCAGGGACACCCCGGCAATCTGCGCACGGTCGATGCCGGTCTGCTGCCAGAGTTGCTGACAGGCCTCGCCGAGTTTCGCCCAGTAATAGTCCGGATCCTGCTCGGCCCAACCGGGTTGCGTCGAGTAGTACGCCTGCAAGTCGACTTTGCCCTTGCCGAGCAGATTGCCCTGCAGATCGAAGAGCAACGCGCGCACGCTCTGGGTGCCGTTGTCGATGGCTAATAGGTATTTCATGGGGTGATCTCCGGCAACCCGTGATCGCGCAGCCACAACAATCGATAACGCTGAATTTCCGCTAGCCAGCGCTCATCATCCCAGGCCAATCGTGGCTGGCACAGCGTGCGGATCGCCGGCAAATAATCCTCGCCACCGCGCGGCAGCAACAGGCCCAAACGGGTGCGACGCAGCAGCAAATCATCCAGGTGCACAACCATTTCCGCCTCGCAGGCAAACGCCAGCTCTGCCCACAAAGTATCGGTGGCGCCAACCGTTTCCAGACCGAGTTCGCCGAGCAATTGCGCCAGCCTCGGCAGGTCTCGACCGTGACGTCCGGCCAGGCGTCGCCATTGATTGCCGCTCAGTCCCGCAATCGTCAGCGGCGGCACAGCGGCGAACACCGGCGCGCCGTCATCGACAAAAGAACGCCCGAGCATCACCGCACACGCCTTGAGCACTTCGATCGCTTGCGGACGAAATGTGGTCAGTTTGCCGCCGGCCAAAGTCACGCAACCCGGCTCCTGCCACAACACATGTTCGCGGGTCTCGTTGGAAGGTTTGCCCTGCTGCGCACCCGTTGCGCTGCCCACCACCGGACGCACGCCTGACCAGGTCGACAGCACGTCGTCGACGCCCACTTCGGCGCCGGGAAATTGCTGCTGGCACGCGGCGAGCAGATAGTCGAGTTCGTCGCTGGAAATGCGCGCGCTGTGGTCGAGGTCCTCGCGATGATCGAGGTCCGTGGTACCGACCACCGTCGCGCCCTCCCACGGAAACACGAACACCGGGCGCCGATCGCGCTGATGCAGAAAAGTGAACGCCTGCGCCACTGGCAAACGCCAGCCCGGCAGCAACAGATGACTGCCGCGCAACGGGCGCAATTGCTTCGCTGACTCAACGGGACGCAGGCGCTCAGCCCACGCGCCTGTGGCCACGGCCAACACAGCGGAGCGCAATTGCAGCGTGGCGCCGCCCTCGCCATCTTCGATCTGAACCCCGCACACGCGCCCGCCTTCACGCAGCAGTTGCGTGACCCGCACACCATTGAGCACCACCGCGCCATCGGCCCGGGCCTCGCGCAGTACGCGCATCACCAGCCGCGCGTCATCAGTCAGCGCATCGACAAAACAGCTGCCGCCGAGCAGGCCGTTTTCCTTCACCCCGGGGGCGAGAAAACGCAGTTGCTGCGCGTCATGAAAACGATGGTTGCGCCGCCCCGCCAGCGCGTCGTACACCGAGAGCAAGCCGCCCATGACGCGCGGCCCGGGAAAGCCGCCGCGATAGTGCGGCATCATGAAACTCATCGGCTCGACCAGCCCCGGCGCTTCATCAAGCAAACGCTGGCGCTCGCGCACCGAATCGCGGGTCAGGCGCCACTGGCCCTTGGCGATGTAACGCAAACCGCCGTGGACCATTTTCGATGATCGGCTGGAGGTGCCCCAGGCAAAATCGCGCTGCTCCAGCAGCAGACAACGCCAGCCCCGGCGCGCGGCTTCGCGGACGATTCCGGCGCCGCTGATGCCGCCGCCGATGACGATCAGGTCCCAGGTTTCATCCGCCAGCGTCGGCAGGATCTGTTCGCGCCACTGCGCGTTCCAGTTCGCCGTCATGGCCGCGACTCTGGCAACAGCGTGCCCGGGTTGAGGCGCCCCTCCGGGTCGAAATGTTCGCTCAGCGCCTGCAACGTCTGCATCGCCAGCGGGCCTTTTTCGCGCAGCAGATACGGCGCGTGATCCTTGCCGACACCGTGCTGATGGCTGATGGTGCCGTGGTTGTCGACGATGGTCTGGCTGGCCGCGTGTTTGAGCATCCGCCAGCGCGCCAGCGTCGCCGCATAGTCCGCTGCCGGGCGAAAAACGTAAGTGGTGTAAATGCTCGAGCCTTCGCCGTAAACGTGCGAGAGATGAGTGAACACATGCACGCGCTCGCCCTCGGCGGCCAAGGCGTCGCGCAGGCTGTTTTCGATGAGGCTGAGCAAGTGGTCGACGTTGCTCCAGTCGGTGGCGGTTTCGAGGGTGTCGACCACGTAACCGGCGTTCCACAGGTTCTCGCGCAGGTAGGGAAAGCGGAAGCGGTTCTGCGCCCACTTCTTGCCCAGCAGGGTGCCGGTGAACACGCCGCCGAAGGCTTTCAGATGCTGGCGCGCGTGTTTCAGCGACAGTGCGTTTTGCTGGCGATTGCCGGTGACACCGAAGGTCAGCAGGCATTTGCCGTCGCCGGCGCCGCGCAGCTTGAGGTACTTCTCCAGCCAGGCGATCTGTTGCGGATGGCCGGCCAGCGCCAGTTGCGTTTCGGTTTCCACCGCGTTGGACAGACGCAGCATCGACAGCGGTACGCGCGCCTGCGCCAGTTGCCGGATTGCTTGCAGCGCGTGCGGCCAGTCGGGCAGGAACACACCGTAGAAACGTTCGTCCGCCGGCAACGCGCTGACTCGCACTTTGACCTCGGAAATGATCCCGAAACGGCCTTCGCAACCGAGCACCATTTCACGCAGATCGGGACCTGCCGCCGACGCGGGAAAGGTTGGAATCTGCAGAGGCCCGGCGAACGTTTCCAGGGTGCCGCCGGCAAACAATTGCTCGATCCGCCCGTAGCGCAACGACTGCTGGCCACTGGAACGACTGGCCACCCAACCGCCCAGCGTCGACAGCTCCCATGACTGCGGGAAATGTCCCAGCGTGTAGCCGCGCGCGCGCAATTGGCTTTCGACTTGCGGCCCGCTGGCGCCCGGGCCGAACGTCGCCAGCAGGCTCTGTTCGTCGAGGTCGGTCAGACGATTCATCCGCGCCAGCGACACCGTCAGCACCGGGCGCGCGGAGTTTGGCGGATTGATGTGTCCGGCCACCGACGTGCCGCCGCCATAGGGAATCAGACAGAGGTCCTGATCATGGGCGAGGGCCAGCAATTGGCGGATCTGCTCGGCGGTTTCGGGAAACGCCACGGCATCGGGATAAGTACCCAGCGCGCCTTCGCGTAATGCCAACCAATCCGGCAGGCTCTGGCCGCGAGCGTGCAGCAGGCGATCGTGAGTATCGACGCTGTACAAGCGATGCGGCACCAGACGCGAGGTCGGCACTTGCGCCAACGCCGCTGCCAGGGTCGCATCGGGCAATGCCCGGCCAGCGCCCAAGCGTTCGTGGAGAAATGTCGCGCCCTGGGCCGGCAGTTCGACCACCGTGCCTGCCTCTCCCCAGCCGTTCCAGCGTCGCATGCGTGTGTCCTTTTTCTGCCGTTGGATCAAGCTTGCATACTAGTCAGCGCTGGAGATCTGTCACGGTCGCATCCGGCCAGATCATGTAGCGAATGGCGCCAAACGTCCGGCCATTTACTTTCGCCGGGCAATCCACTTACCTTGCGGCATTCATTCGCTCACGCGCCGTCGATCAAAGGACCGCGACCATGCCATCGCTTGGCTTCACTTCCGTTCCGCCGCTGCTCAAATACCTGCGTCATGCCGAACAGTTGGGCATGGCCATCGAGCCTGCATTGGCGGCGGCCGGGTTGCAGGCGCAGCAGTTGAGCGACAACACCTTGCGCCTGCCGGGTGAGGTTCACGAGCGCTTGCTGGATTATTTCTGCGAGCACTCCGGCGATGGGTTGTTCGGGCTGCATGCGGCGAATTTCGTCCTGCCCAATTCGTGGAGCGTGCTCGGTTACATCACCATGAATTGCGCGACGCTGGGCGATGCGATGAGCCGGATCATGCCGTTCGAAAAACTCGTCGGCGACATGGGTGTCAGCCGCGCCCAGGTGCAGGGCGAGCACGTGCATCTGATCTGGACCTGCCGCTACGAGCGGCCACGGATTCGTCGGCATTTGGTGGAAAACGTGCTCGGTTCGTGGCTGCACTACGCGCGCTGGATCGCCGACACGCAGCTGTCACCGGCCTGCGTATGGCTGGAGCATGCGCGGCCGGATGAGGTGACGCAGGCCGAGTACGAGGCGTTTTTCGGCTGCCCGGTGCGGTTCGATCAGGGGTATTCGGCGCTGGTGGTGCCGCTGGCGTATTTGCAGTTGCCGCTGCGCCAGGCCGATGCGCAATTGCTGCGAACCCTGGAAGAACACGCGATGGATTTGCTGGCGACGCTGGAAGATGCGTCGCTGGCGCAGCAGGTGAAAAACATCCTGCGCGGTTTGCTCAAGGAGGGCTTGCCGCGCAAGGAGCAAGTGGCCGAACAGCTCAGCGTCTCGGTGCGCACGTTGCAGCGGCAATTGCAGCAGGTCGGGACGTCGTATCAGCAGATTCTCGATGAGCTGCGTCAGGAACTGGCCGAGCATTATTTGCTCAACAGCACGTTGCCCATTCAGGACATTGCGCAGTATCTGGGCTTCACCGAACCGCGCTCGTTTCATCGCACGTTCAAGAGCTGGCGCGGGATGCCGCCGGGGGAGTTTCGGCTGCGGAATCGGCGGTGATGCTGATGGCCTCTTCGCGAGCAGGCTCGCTCCCACAGTAGTTCTCGGTTGCCTGCATTTCCGAGTTCACCGCAGCCCCTGGTGGGAGCGAGCCTGCTCGCGAAGGCGTCATTTGCCACACCGATTAAACGCGTCTTGGCACAACTGTTTAAAGCCGCCAGACATTCAGCGAAACCACCCACAATTCCTTGCGCCGCTGCCTACGCCTGCGCCAGAATCCGCCGGCTTGTGCGCCTTGGGGCCTGCCGTTAACTTGATTCGGTCACTGATTTCTCAGTGATCGAACTTAGCGGCTCGGACAGCATTCCGGTTGTACAAGTCCAATCCGGTCAGGCTCCCGCCTGCACTCGATGGTGGCTGTGCGCATGGCATCTTCGGATGCACCGGGTTGAATGCTTACCGGTCCGCTAACTTGCGCACAGCTGCCTCCCTTTGCTTAGCGGCGAAACGGATGCAGCTTCATAAGAGGCAAGCATTCATGTTCAAAGTAACCCCAAACCCGCCCCCCACCGACTCGGCATCCCCCTACGAATCCGCCGACTCGAAGAAATTCCACGAAGCCGCCGACCGCGCCCTCGACCATTACCTCGGCCCGTCCAGCGCTGAGTTCATGGCCCCGCCCTACAAATCCAACACGCTGTACATGGCCAATCCCGAGGCCGACAACGAATCGCTGCTGGCCGATGCCTGCGAAACGTTGGGGTCGGCGACGGTGATGCTCAACGATCAGGCGGGGCTGGTGAACGGCTCGCAGCGCAAGACGTTGCAGGGCATTGCGCAGATTGTGATGGTGGCGGAGATGGCGGTGAATCGGGTGCTGGATCGGTTGGTGCCGACTGATTGAGGGTTTTTGGGGGATTTGGTGTGGGCTGATTTTGGTGGGGTGTCAGGGATTGCCCTCACCCCAGCCCTCTCCCAGAGGGAGAGGGGGCCGACCGTGCGATGCTCACGAAATACGCCGACCTGAAATGATCGCTGTGAATCCATATTCGACACGGTCGTTCAGGTAGACGTTTGAAGCACGGTCAACTCGGTCGGTCCCCTCTCCCTCCGGGAGAGGGCTAGGGTGAGGGGCTTTTGATCTCAGGCATGCAGATCAAAGACTGATCGCATTGGTAAACACCAACCGATTGCCAAACGGATCGGCAATGGTCATGTCCTGACTCCCCCAAGGCATCGCCTGAATCTGCGGATGCGAGAACTTGTAATCCTTGGCCATCAGTTGCTGCTGAAACGCCTCCAGCTCATCGGTCTCGATACGCAGCGCCGAACCCGGGCAGGCATCGCCGTGATGCTCGGACAGATGCAGCACACACTCGCCCCGCGACACCTGCAGATACAGCGGAAAATTCGCTTCGAAGCGATGCTGCCAGTCGATCTTGAAACCGAGAAAATCGACGTAAAACTCGACAGCCTTGGCCTCATCGAAGATCCGCAGGATCGGGGTGGTTTTGCCGAAGCTCATGGGGTGCTCCCTGACTGATTGGCCCCACAGTGTAGACGGGGAGGATGTCAGCAAATCGGCTTGTGGATGGCTTTCTTTAATTGCACAGTGCCACTATGAGACATAGATCAAAAGATCGCAGCCTTCGGCAGCTCCTGCATTGGAATGCGATCTCCTGTAGGAGCTGCCGAAGGCTGCGATCTTTTGGCGCCATCATCATCAATAAAATCCTTCGCGCAAATTACCTTCGCGAGCCAGAAACCGCCCTGCCCTGCTGCCATTCGCCTGTCCGTCGCGATAACTCAAAACGCCGTTGACCCACACCCCTTCAATCCCCTGAGCGGCCCGCTGCGGATCGTTGAAATCGGCCACGTCACGCACGGTCGCCGGGTCGAACAACACCAGATCCGCCCAATGTCCTGCACGAATCTCGCCTCTTTCCTGCAAGCCAAAACGCGCCGCCGACAGGCCGGTCATCTTGTGCACGGCGGTGTGCAGAGGAAACAACCCGACGTCGCGACTGAAATGGCCCAGCACCCGTGGGAAAGCGCCCCACAGGCGCGGATGCGGGAACGGGTCTTCGGGCAGTCCGTCAGAGCCGACCATCGAAAGTGGATGGGCAAGGATTCTTCTGACGTCGGCCTCGTCCATGCCGTAGTACACCGCGCCCGCCGGTTGCAGACGTTTCGCGGTTTCTTCCAGCGACAGTTTCCATTCGCCAGCAATGTCGATCAGGTCGCGCCCGCTGACTTCCGGGTGCGGTGTCGACCAGGTGATCGTGATGCGGTGGGCGTCGGTGACTTGCTTCAAATCCAGAGTCGAGGAACTCGCCGCATAGGGATAGCAATCGCAGCCGACCGGATGGGTTTTCGCTGCCTCTTCCAGCGCTGCGAGCAAGTTCGGACTGCGTCCCCAGTTACCGACGCCGGCGCATTTGAGGTGAGAAATGATCACCGGCGATTGCGCGTGTCGGCCGATCTGAAATGCTTCGTCCATCGCCTCCAGCACCGGGGCGAATTCGCTGCGCAGATGGGTGGTGTACACCGCGCCGAACGCCGTCAGTTCTTCGGTCAGTTGCATGACTTCATCGGTCGAGGCGTTGAAGGCGCTGGCGTAGGCCAGGCCTGTGGATAAACCCAACGCGCCAGCCTCGAGACTGTCGCGCAACTGCTCGCGCATGCCGGTGATTTCGTCGGGGGTCGCGGTGCGGAACAGGTCGTCGAGGTGATTGCTGCGCAGCGCCGTGTGGCCAACCAGCGCGGCGACATTCAGCGCGGTATTGGCCGCTTCGACGGCGGCGCGGTAGTCGCTGAAACGCGGATAGACGAACGCCGCTGCGCTGCCGAGCAGGTTCATCGGGTCCGGCGGATTGCCCTTCAAAGTGACCGGCGAAGCACTGATGCCGCAATTGCCGACAATCACCGTGGTCACGCCTTGGCTAAGCTTGGGCAGCATCTCGGGTTGGCGAACGACCACGGTGTCGTCGTGGGTGTGCACGTCGATGAAACCCGGCGCCAGCACCCGGCCGGCGGCGTCGATTTCTTCGCTGGCGCGGGCGTCAGACAGGTCACCAATGCGCTCGATGCGGCCATTGAGAATTGCCACGTCTGCGCGGTAGCCCGGCGTGTTGTTGCCGTCGATAACCAGCGCGTTGCGGATCAGGGTGTCGTACTGCATGTCAGTCTCCCAGCGGCAGGTGATCGTCGCCGCCACGGTATTCGTCGAGGGCGAGTTTGATTCGCCGCAGACGTTCTTGATTGTCTTCAGGGCTGGCCAGCGCCAGTTCGGTGGCGAGCACGTCGATGGCCAACAGCATGCCGTAGCGCGCCGCCGTCGGTTTGTAGATGAACGAGGTTTCCGCGCCTTGCAGCGGCAGGACGACGTCGGCCAGTTCGGCCAACGGTGAATCGCCGCGAGTGATGGCGAGAATGCGCGCGCCGTAATTGCGCGCCAGCTCCACGGTTTCCAAAAGCTCCGGGGTGATGCCGGTCAGCGAGCAGGCAATCAGCACTTGCTCGGCGTTCAAACTGGCGGCGGTGACGCGCATCATCACCGCGTCATGACACACCGCAATCGGGTAACCGAGGCGCACCAGACGCACCTGTAATTCATCGCTGCACAGGGTCGAGCAACCGCCCATGCCGAACGCGTGAATCATCCGCGCCTGGCTGAGCAATTTCACTGCGTCGGCGAAGCGCGATTCATCGAAACCGGCCAGATGCTGGCGCAGCGTGGTTTCGATGTCGCCGACAATCTGCCCGTAGAACGCCGACTGCTCGGGCGTGCCCGCCGGGTCCAGAAAACGGCTGCCAACGCCGCTGGCCTGGGCCAGTTGCAGACGTAGATCACGCAGGTCACGGCAGCCGACCGTGCGGGCAAAGCGCGACAGCGTGGCGGTGCTGACCTCTGCGCGTTGTGCGAGGTCTTCGAGGCTCGCGCTGGCGGCAAACCCGACATCGTCGAGCATCAACCGCGCAATGCGCCCCTCGCCGGCGCTGAAGGAATCCTGGCGGGCGCGGATCTGGTAGAGGATGTCCATGGGCGGCGGGCTCCGGTTACAGCAGGTAGGAAAGGCCGACGGTCAGCGCGAAAGCGACCAGCGAAATCAGCGTTTCGAGCACGGTCCAGGTCTTGAACGTCTGCGCGACCGTCATGTTGAAGTATTCCTTGATCAACCAGAAGCCGCCGTCGTTGACGTGGGAAAAGATAACCGAGCCCGCGCCGGTCGCCAGCACCAAAAGCTCAGGGTGTGGATAACCCAGACCGATGGCCACCGGCGCGACAACGCCTGATGCGGTGGTCATCGCCACGGTGGCCGAGCCAGTGGCAACGCGCATCAGCGCAGCGAACAACCAGCCCATGATCAGCGGCGACAGGTGAAATTCGTGAGCGAGGCCGACGATCTGATCGGTAACGCCGGCATCCACCAGTATCCGGTTCAAGCCGCCACCAGCGCCGACAAGCAAGGTGATGCTGGCGGTGGGCGCGAGGCATTCGTTGGTGAATTTGAGGATCGATTCGCGGTTGAAACCTTGGGCAATCCCTAGCGTCCAGAAGCTCAGCAAAGTCGCCAGCAACAGCGCGATCACCGAATTGCCGATGAACAGCAGGAACTGGTTGAAAGCGCTGCCGGGGGTGGAAATCAGATTGGCCCAGCCGCCGATCAGCATCAGCACCACCGGCAGCAGAATGGTTGCCATGGTGATGCCGAAACCCGGCAATCTGTCGCGCGGCTCGCGCTCGAGAAATTGCTTTTCCAGCGGATTGTCCGCCGGCAATTGAATGCGCGGCACGATGAATTTCGCGTACAGCGGGCCGGCGATGATCGCGGTCGGAATGCCGATCGCGATCGCGTACAACAAGGTCTGCCCGACCGAGGCCTGATAGGCCTGCACCGCGAGCATCGCCGCCGGGTGCGGCGGCACCAGCGCATGCA
Source organism: Pseudomonas sp. S2_A05 (assembly GCF_054668485.1). NCBI lineage: Bacteria > Pseudomonadati > Pseudomonadota > Gammaproteobacteria > Pseudomonadales > Pseudomonadaceae > Pseudomonas > Pseudomonas sp. S2_A05. The sequence continues at coordinate 5,572,527 of NZ_CP162775.1, read as the reverse complement.
CCACCGAGAGGCCGGCGACCATCGGCAGACCGACCATCAGAATCGACACGCCAACCCGGCGCGCCACTGTGAAAGCGATCGGCACCAGCAGGACGAAACCGACTTCGAAGAACAGCGGCAAGCCGACCAGAAACGCGATGCAGACCATCGCCCAATGCGCGTTCTTCTCGCCGAATCGCTCGATCAGCGTGCGCGCCATCTGCTCGGCTCCACCGGACTCGGCCATCATCTTGCCGAGCATCGTCCCCAACGCCACCACCAGCGCAATATGCCCCAACGTCTTGCCGACGCCCGCCTCATACGCACCGACCACCGCCGACGGCGGCATCCCGGCCACCAACGCCAGGCCCAGGGAAATCAGGGTGATGACAATGAACGGATTGAGCCGGTAACGGGCGATCAACACGATCAGCGCGATGATGGCCACGGCGGCGTAGACCAGCAGCCAATAGCCGAAGGAAGGCGTCATGCGGTACTCCTCGAAAGGGTCACGTTCGAATGGGTTGTGAAACTCATAAATCATTTCGAGATAGAGATTTCAAACCGCATGAAATTAATTTTCGTGGAGAGACAAGGTGTGTCGCTGATGGGTATGGCGTGTCGTGATTAATGAAAATCGGAGGGCGGGATTTTCATGGCTTCCTGGCCACCACAAAGTCCCTGTGGGAGCTGGCTTGCCAGCGATGACGGCGCCACGTTCAACATGGGTGGCGACTGATCCACCGCTATCGCTGGCAAGCCAGCTCCCACAGGAATTACATTTTTCCAGGCAGAACGCGGTCACCTGTGGGAGCGAGCCTGCTCGCGAATGGCTTCACTCGGTGCGCGCTGGACTCACACCATTTCGTTACGAATCCATTCAACCACCGACGTGCGCTTCGGCGTCCAGCCCAGCAGTTCCCGGGCGTGTTTGCCGCGTACGCGGCTGTTGGAACCGAGGCCGTAGTTGGCCATTTCGTAGCCCCATTCGGCTTCGGCGTCAGGCAATGGCCAGTCTTGCGGTTTGCCCAGATCGAGGGCTTCGGCCATGGCGGTGGTCATGTCGATGAACGAGGCTTCACCGCTCTCGACAAAGTAGAAAGTGCCCGGCACATTCCTGGTCAGCGCCAGCAGATACAAGGCGACGACGTCTTCGATGTGCACGTTGGACCAGATGTTCTGGCCGCTGCCAACGTGGCGCACCACGCCGCTCTTGCGCGCCTGCTTGAGCAGTCGCGGCAATTGCACGCTGTCGCGTTTGACGCCAAGGCTGTGGCCGTAAATCAAGGTGTTGCAGATCACCGCCGAGTTCACGCCATCCTTCGCCGCCGCGAGTACGAGGTTGTCGATGGCTACGCGATCGGCCTTATCGACAGTCGGTTGCGGCAGGTGGTCTTCGTAATAAATGACATCGCTGGATTTGCCGCCGGAGGCATCGCCGACGATGCTCGAACCGCTGGTGTGCAGAAAGACTTTATTCGAGCCGCGCAAAGCGTCGAGTAACGCTTCCACCGCACCGCGATGATCGCTGCTAGCAGCGTTGATGACGGCATCGGCAGCACGCGCCCGTTGCGCCAGCAATTGGCTGTCATCGAGGGTGCCGATTACCGCGTTCATGCCCAATGCTTTCAGCTCATCAGCCTGCTCCGCGCTGCGCACCAGGCCGGTGACGTTGTGCCCGGCCTGCACCAGGCCGGTGGCGATGGACCCACCGATAAATCCGGCCGCGCCGGTAACGAATACGTTCATGGAGAAACTCCCTGCGTGAATAAGTGATGCAGCGAGTATCGGCCGATGAAACCCGGCGAAAAACCCGCCCTCGGCCAATTCACTCTTGCGCAGGGATCACGAATCAGCCCTTGAATTCGGCGCTGGCGTAGGCGGCGAGTTTGCCCTGGATAAAGTCGAGGAAACACTGAATGCGCAACGCCAGTTGCGAGTTGCGGTAGTACACGGCGTTGATCGGCTGGCGATAGCCACTGTTGAATTCACCGAGCAGGACTTTCAGGCGTCCGGCGCGGATGTCGTCGATGGTCATGAAATGCGACAGACAGGCAATGCCCTGCCCTTCCAGTGCCAAATGGCGCACGGTCTCGCCGCTGGAAGCGCTGATTGCCGGGGTGATCGGCCAGCGGTCGCCATGCACATAGCGCAGCGGCCATTGGTTGAGGCCTTCGTTCTGGGTAAAGCCGAGCAACGTGTGTTCGCTCAAATCCGCCACTTGTCGTGGCGCACCGTGCTTTTTCAAATAGGCGGGGCTGGCAACAATCATCAACGGACTGCAACCGAGCGAACGCGCGTGCAGCGTCGAATCGGCGAGGGTGCCGATGCGGATGGCGACGTCGGTGCTTTGTTCCAGCAGGTCAATGATCAGGTCATTGCTGTTGAGTTCGAGCAGGATGTCCGGGTACAGCTGCCGGAATTCGTCGATGTAGGGAACGATGGCGTGGAGCATGAACGGCGAGGCAGCGTTGATGCGCAGGCGCCCGGATGGGGTCTGCTGGCGCGAGGACAGGCGTTCTTCGAGTTGATCCATCTGGTCGAGAATCAACTTGGCCTGTTCGAAGAAATACTTGCCCTCCTCGGTCAGGTCCATGCGTCGCGTGGTGCGGTTGATCAGCGTGGTGTCGAGCTTGGCTTCGAGCTTCGACAGCGTGCGACTGACGGCCGACGGCGTCTGGCCGACCTGCTCGGCGGCGGCGGAAATCGAACCGCACTCGATCACGCAGACGAAAATCTGCAACTCATCGGATCTGGCTTTCACGGGTGTCCTCTTTGGAATCGCCAAGATCGCAACCAATCGCCATGCCCTCTGCAGGAGCTGCCGAAGGCTGCGATCTTTTGCTGTGACCCCGATATTAGCCTGAAAGCCTCAAGCCTTGAGGCCAAACACCTCAGTCAGATGCTGCTCATAACGCGCCACATCGTTTTCGATATTCGGACGCTTCATTACGTCGACGCAGAGGAAGGTCGGCAGCGCGGTCATGCCCAGAAACTCGTTGGCCTTGTGGAACGGGAAGTACACCGCGTCCACGCCTTTGGCTTCGAAGAAATCCGTCGGGTCATCGAAGGCTTGCTGCGGCGCGTTCCAGGTCAGCGACAGCATGTATTGCTTGCCCTGAATCAGACCGCCACTGCCGTACTTCTGCGAGGCATCGGAACGGGTGCGGCCGTCGCTGGCGTAGAGGCTGCCGTGACCTTCGGTGAAGACTTCGTCGAGGTACTTTTTCACCGTCCACGGCGCGCCCATCCACCAGCCCGGCATCTGATAAATGATCACGTCGGCCCAGAGGAATTTCGCCACTTCTTCGGCAACGTCATAGCCCTCGTCGATAAACGTGGTCTTGACGTCGACACCGCCGCGATCCAGCACGCTCAGCGCGGTTTCGTGCAGGGTGGTGTTATAGCGGCCATCGGAATGGGCGAATTTTTTACCGCCATTGAGCAACAGCACTTTCTTCATCGGAAAACCTCGGCGCAGCCTTCAAGGCTGGATTGAAACAGGAATTGGAATGGCCGCAGATTAACCATCGATCTCGCGCGAAAACAGCCACATCGACGCAAAATACATTTGATCAAAACGCACGAATCGATCGCCAATTGTTGCCGTAGCATCGCCGCTTTCTGCTTTTGAGGAAGTTGTGATGAGTGAACGCCAGGGTTTCATCCTGCACGCCAAGACCCACCCGGAAAAAGCCGCCGAATTCGAAGCGCTGTTCCGCGCTTACGTCGAGCCAAGCCGCGCCGAACCGGGCTGCATCGAGTACCACATGCTGCGCGACAAGGAAGATCCGACGCTGTTTATCTTCTACGAGATCTGGGCCAGCCAGGCGCATCTGGATGTGCACTCGGCGTTGCCGCACATGAAAGCGTTCTTCGCCAAACGCATGGATTATCTGGAGCGCGATTTCGATATCCGCCCGATCGACATGCTCAGCGAATCGTCGGCTAGCCGCTGATCAGCAAATGGGCGCCGAGCGTGCCCAGTCCGATAAAGAAGACCCGCTTGAACAGCACCGCACTGATGCGCTGACGCAGCCACTGACCGAGCAACATGCCAAGCATGGCCGGGATCAGCGCCAGCAGCGAGGCGCTCAATTCGCCACCGCCGAGTGCGCCGTGCCAGAGCAGCCCAGCGGCCAGCGCCAGGGTCGAGACGGTGAAGGACAGGCCGAGCGCCTGCACCAGCTCATCGCGGCTCAGCCCCAGCGCTTGCAGGTACGGCACCGCCGGAATCACGAAGACGCCGGTGGCGCAGGTGATGACGCCGGTGATCAGGCCACACAGCGGGCCGAGCCACGATTCATGCGCGGATTTGACGTGTAGCGTGGGCAAGAACAATCCGCTCAATGCATACAGCAACAGCGCCGCGCCAAGTCCGCGCACTACCCAATGTCCGCTGGACATGTCGAGCCAGAGGGTGCCGATGCCGGTGCCGAGGAAGATCATCAGCAGCATGGGCCAGAGGCGTTTGATCAATCCTTGCAGATGACCGCCGAAGGCCAGTTGCCAGAGGTTGGTCAGGGTCGCGGGGACGATCAACAAAGCGGCTGCCTGCGCCGGCGCCATAGCCAGACCGAGCAGGCCCATCGCGACAGTGGGCAGGCCGAGGCCGATCACGCCTTTGACCGTGCCGGCGAGGAGGAAGGTGGCGATGACCAGTAGAGAAAGGGTCAGGCCGAGGGTTTGGTAGAAGTCGGTCAGTTTGTGCATTGGGGTAATGTGCACTGATTCGGGCTGGGGGAAAATCTGCCATATACTTAGGCAGCCTCTTCCTTTGCAAGAGGCTGACATCGGCTTTGAGGCATCTGACCTCTTCGCGAGCAGGCTCGCTCCCACACGGGATCTGCGCTGTACATAAGTCCCTGTGGGAGCGAGCCTGCTCGCGAAAGGGCCAGCCCAGCCACCGCGAAACCACAGGCAAACCCCATGCACTTCGACCTCACCGACCTGCGCCTCTACCTGCATATCCTCGACACCGGCAACATCACCGCCGGCGCCGCCCGCAGCCACTTGTCCCTCGCCGCCGCCAGCGCCCGAATCCGCGCGATGGAAGCCTCGCTGGGCGCTGAATTCCTCGACCGCGGCCGCCGTGGCGTCACCCCGACGCCAGCCGGCAAAGCCCTCGCCCGCCACGCGCGCATTCTTTTGCAACAGGCCGAACGCATGCAGCAGGATCTGGCCGATTATGCGCATGGCGTCAAAGGCCAGGTGCGGCTGTTATGCAACACCACGGCGATTACCGAGTACCTCCCGGAAGTGCTCGCGGACTTTTTGCGCAGCCATCCCAATCTCGACATTGATCTACAGGAACTGCCCAGTGCGCGAATTACTCATGCCTTGCGTGAAGGCGCAGCGGATCTGGGGATTGTGTCCGACGCGGTCGACACCAACGGCCTGCAGACCCAGGCGTTTCGTGATGATCCGCTGGTGCTGATTCTGCCGCTCGATCACCCGTTGTCCGACGCCACCGAGGTCAGTTTCAGCGACGCGTTGCAGCACGACTTTGTCGGATTGAGCGCCGACAGCGCACTGGCGATTTATCTGGAAGAACAGGCGCTGCACAGCGGCGCACGGATGCAGGTGCGCATTCGCGCCGATGGTTTTGATGGCGCGATGCGTATGGTCGCCCGAGGGGCGGGACTGGCCATCGTGCCCTTGGCCGCTGTCGAACGTACGGCGCTCAAACGGTTCCAGTGCGTGACCCTGAATGAGCCGTGGGCGCGCCGCGCGTTATTGCTCTGCGCGAAAGACTTCGCCGCGCTGCCGGGTTATGCCCAAGCGCTGTTACAAGCACTTATTGCTGCGCGCGTTTCTGAGCACTCCGATGTCGACCCCAGACAACTGAGCGGCGACCGGCCGCTATAGGGTGCGACTTCAATTCTCAAGTCCACCTGCCCGGAGTCCCCATGACCGCGACCGCCCCAATCACCGTTCTGCGCGACACCCACCCGCTGCCAGTGCTCGACGCCTGCAAATGGGAAAAACTCGAAGGCGACCCGCACACCGTCAACCTCAACGCCTACACCAGCGAAGACGGCAGCAAGATCATGGGCACCTGGATCTGCACACCGGGCAAGTGGCGCGTCGATTATGTGAAGTGGGAGTACTGCCATTTCCAGGAAGGCTACTGCGTGATCACCCCGGACGGCATGGCGCCGATTCATCTGCGTGCTGGCGATATCTTCGTGGTTGAGCCGGGCATGAAAGGCACGTGGGAAGTGGTCGAGACCGTGCGCAAATACTTCGTCTTCGCCTGATGCACAAAAGCCGGGAAATCACCCGACGTGATTTCCCGGCAAATATCCCGGCGTTGCTAAAACCTGTGGCGAGGGGATTTATCCCCGCTCGACTGCGCAGCAGTCGCAAACCCTGAGCACTCGGTTTGCCTGACACAATGTAGAGGGCTGCTGCGCAACCCAACGGGGATAAACCCCCTCCCCACAAAGGGCTGATCGCGTTACTGCGGCTTGCGATAGCTGTTGATGATCGCCGAGAAGTCTTTCCCACCGTCACCGCGCTGACTCATCGCCTGATACAACTGCTGTGCCACCGCGCCGAGCACCACCGGTTGATGCGCCTGCCGCGCCGCTTCCGTCGCCAGCCCGAGATCCTTGAGCATCAGTTCTGCACCGAACCCGCCGGTATAACCGCGCGAGGCCGGCGCCGTTTCGACGATGCCCGGCCACGGGTTGTACATCTCCGAACTCCAGCAGCGCCCGGTCGAGCTGTTGATGATCCCGGCCAACACGCCGGTGTCGATCCCCAGCGCATCGCCCAACGCCATCGCCTCACTGACGCCAACCATCGAGATCGCCAGCAGCAGGTTGTTGCAGATCTTGGCGATCTGGCCGGTGCCGACTTCACCGCAATGGACGATGTTGCGGCCCATCTGCGCCAGCACCGGTTGCAGGGTGGCGAACAGTTCCGAGGTGGCGCCAACCATAAAGGTCAACGTTCCGGCCGTCGCACCGCCAGTACCGCCGGAGACCGGCGCATCGGCCATGGCCACGCCGTGTTTGGCGGCGGCCGCTGCGACGTCGCGGGCGGTCTGCGGATCGATGGTGCTGCAATCCACCGCCGGCACGCCTTGGCGAATGCCGGCGAGCACGCCCTCTTCACCCAGCCAGACACTGCGCACATGCACCGCGGCCGGGAGCATGGTGATCACCAGTTCGGCATCTTCCGCCGCCTCGCGGGCCGAAGCGCGGATGGTGCCGCCCAGTTGCTCGAGTTCCGCCAGCACGGTTTTGTTCAGGTCGACCAGGTTCAACGAGTGGCCGGCCTTGATCAGGTTGCGCGCCATCGGCGCGCCCATGTTGCCTAGCCCGATAAATGCGATTTTCATGATCGAATCCTCAGCGCAGGTTGATGGTGGTGTTCACGCCGTCGTTGACGCTGTCGTCGTCGAACCAGCGCGCCGTGACCGTTTTGGTCTGCGTGTAGAACTGCACCACTTGCTTGCCGTACGGGCCGAGGTCGCCGAGTTTCGAACCGCGCGAACCGGTGAAGCTGAAGAACGGTACCGGCACCGGAATCGGAATGTTGATGCCGACCTGGCCGACGTCGATTTCAGTCTGGAATTTACGCGCCGCCGCACCGCTCTGGGTGAACAGGCCAGTGCCGTTGCCGAAAGGATTGGCGTTGACCAGCGCAATCGCCTGGTCGAGGGTGTCGACTTCCAGCACCACCAGCACCGGGCCGAAGATTTCCTGGGTGTAAATCTGCATGTCGGTGGTCACACCGGAGAACAGGGTCGGGCCGACAAAATTGCCTTGTTCATAACCCGGCACGCTGATGTCACGACCATCGAGTTCAAGCTTGGCGCCTTCCTTGATGCCGCTTTCGATCAGTTCGAGGATCCGCGCCTTGGCTTTTTTCGAAATCACCGGGCCGACATCGGTACCCGGCTCGCTGCCGGCGTTGACCTTGAGTTTCTGCGCCAGCGCTTTCAGGTCTGGCAGCCACTGTTTTGCGGCACCGACCAGCACCACCACCGACGTGGCCATGCAACGTTGCCCGGCCGCACCGAAACCGGCGCCGACCAAGGCATTCAGCGCTTGCTCGCGATTGGCGTCCGGCAGTACCACGGCGTGGTTTTTTGCGCCCATCATCGACTGCACGCGCTTGCCGTGTTTGCCGGCCAGGTCATAAACGTGGGTGCCGACAGCGGTCGAACCGACGAACGACACGGCTTTGATGTCCTTGTGCGTGCACAGGCCATCGACCACATCCTTGCCGCCGTGAACCACGTTGAGCACGCCAGCAGGGACGCCCGCTTCGATCGCCAGCTCCACCAGCAGCATGGTCGACAGCGGATCCTGTTCCGACGGCTTGAGCACGAAGGTGTTGCCGCAGGCGATCGCCATCGGGAACATCCACAGCGGAATCATCGCCGGGAAGTTGAACGGCGTGATGCCGGCGCACACACCGATCGGCTGGCGCAGAGTGTAAGTGTCGACGCCGCCAGCGACGTTCTCGGCGAACTCGCCCATTTGCAGGGTGCCGATCGAGCACGCGTGCTCGACCACTTCCAGGCCACGGAAAATATCGCCTTCGGCATCAGCAATGGTCTTGCCCTGCTCGGCGCTGAGGACCACTGCGATGCGCTTGGAGTGCTCGCGGATCAGCGCTTGCAACTTGAGCATGATGCGCATCCGCGCGCCGATCGGGGTCAGTTTCCAGGTCTGGAACGCGCGCTGGGCGGCGCTGACAGCGGCATCGACCTCAGCGGCGGTGGCGAACGGAACCTTCGCCAGCACTTGCTGGGTGGCCGGGTTGACGATGTCGTGCCACTCGGTGGTCTGCGACTCGACCCACTCGCCGTCGATCAGCAGCTTGACCTTTTGCAGCGTGGTGTCGTTGGGCGTAAGCGATGCGTTCATGCTGGTCTCCAGAACTTGTTTTTATCGTAGGAGCCAAGGCGAAAGGTTCGCCTTGAGATGAGGCGTGTGTCGCGAATTGGTTGTCGGACTGTTTTTGGAGTATAGATGTGCAAACTTCTAATAAGAACGCACATATAAGCCCGTCCATCATGCAAAAAAACATCACCTCGCTAGGCTCGCTGAACTGGGACGACCTGAAGTTTTTCCTCGAAGTCGCCCGCACCCGCAAGGCCAGTACCGCCGCCAAACGCCTGGCTGTCGACTACACCACGGTGTCGCGACGGATCAGTTCGCTGGAAGCGGCGCTCGGCACATTACTGTTCGAGAAATCCCGCACCAGCGGCTTCGTCCTGACCACTGAAGGCCAGCGCTTGCTCGGTTATGCCGAGTCGATCGAAAGCACATTGCACATGGCTTGCGAGCAGGTTTCGGGCTCGGGCGTGGCCCTGTCCGGCCATGTGCGCATGGGCTGCACCGAAGGCTTCGGCAGTTTTTTCATCACTCCGCAACTGAGCCATTTCGTCGACGCCTACCCGGCAATCTCGGTGGACATCCTGCCGCTGCCGCACTTCATCAGCCTGTCCAAGCGCGAGGCCGACATCGTCATCGCCCTCGAGCGGCCGGAGCACGGGCCGTACGTCTGCTGCAAACTCTGCGACTACCGTTTGCAGCTGTACGCAACCCAGGACTATCTGGACAAACACCCACCGATCCGCCGCCCGGCCGATTTGAGCAAGCATCAATTCATCAGTTATGTGGACGACCTGGCGTTCAGCTCGGAGCTGCTCTACCTGGCCAACGTGCTGCCCGGCGCCAGCGCAAACTTGCGCAGCACCAGCGTGATCGCGCAATACGTTGCCGCGCAGCAGGGGCGCTCGCTGGCGATCCTGCCGTGCTTTCTCGCCGCACAAGACCCGCGATTGCTGCCGGTGCTGCCGGAGGAAATCGACATCACCCGGCAGTTCTGGATGTACTGCCGGGAGGATCTGAGGAAGCTGAAGCGGATTACGTTGTTGTGGGATTACATCCGCGAAGTGACTGAACGCAATCAGGCGTTGTTGATGGGTGAAACGCGGGAGATGCGCTTTGCCGATTAGTCGGCGCTGACCACGATCGACACCCGGCGATTTTCCGTACGCCCCGCTGCGGTGTCGTTGGAAGCCACCGGTTCGCTGCTGCCCAGGCCTTGCAGCTGGATGTTTTCCTGCTTCATGCCGACCGTGCCGAGGACGTTGGCGACGCTCTTGGCCCGGCGCAGCGACAGTTGCTGATTGTAGGTTTCCTTGCCGGACGCATCGGTGTGGCCATCTACCCGAACGCGCTCGATCCCCACGCCGAGCAGCGCCTTGCCGATGCGTTCGACGATTTCCGTGCTGGCTGCGTTCAGGCTTTCGACGTCACTGCCAAACAGCACTTTGCCCGACAAGCCGAACTCCCAGCCGTCGTCGGTCAACTCGAAACCCTGCTGTTTGAGCACGGCGACCTGCGCCGGTGTCAGGCCCTTTTGCGGGGCGGTCTGGCAACCGCTCAGGGTCAGCGCGGCGATCATCAGCAATGCGGAAAAAGTCGAACGGGAAGAGTGAACACGGACATCAGCTCCTGGTATGAACGGAATCGACCGGGCGCTCCGACCCGGCGGTGAATTGCGCGCCGCGCGACAGGCGCTTGGCCTGGTACATTGCCGCGTCGGCTGCGTTGAGCAAGGCACCCGGCGTGGCGCCATGATCGGGGTAAACGGCGATGCCGATACTGAGCGAGGTCACCACACTGCTGTCGCCGGGCAGGGTGATCGGCATGTCCATGCTGGCGAGAATCTTGTCAGCGATGTGCTCAGCGTCTTCGACCGTGTGCAGTGGCGCAAGCAGCACGGCGAACTCGTCGCCGCCCAGCCGCGCGACCAGATCATCCTCGCGCAATTGCGCTCGCACGCGATTGGCGATGGCCACCAGCACTGCGTCGCCCGAGGCGTGGCCGAAGTTATCGTTGATGCCTTTGAAGCGGTCGCTGTCGAGAAACAGCACGGCGACCCGCTCATCGTGTTTTTTGCCGTTGCGCAAGGCGCGCATCAAGCGGCCTTCGAAAAACGCGCGGTTGGGCAAACCGGTGAGGCTGTCGTGGGTCGCTTGGTGAGCGAGAGTTTCGTTTTCGTTTTGCAGATGGGTTTGCCACGACTCGAGTTCGCCGAGCAAGGCATTGAAGTCGTTACCCAGATTATCCAGTTCAGCGATTTGCGCCGGCGGCACGCGCCGATCCAGCGCTCGCTCACTGCGCGCGGCGTGGGCGACGGCGGCGAGGCTGTGCAACGGGCCGATGATCGCGCGCAACTGCCGCCGCGCCAGATAGAGCGCGACCCAGGCGCTGATCGCGGTGCAGAGCACAATCCCGGCCAGGCCGCTGAGCAGGAAGCGCATCAGGCTGCCGCCGTGACCGATGAGCAGGACGCGACCGATTTCGCGGTCCTGATGCTCGATCGGCAGGCTGACCGGTTTTTCCAGAAGAGCGCGGGTGATCTGCATTTCCAGCTCGGAGAACAAGCCGGTCTCGACGCGCTGCCATTGCGCAATCAATTGGCCTTGCGCGTCGAGCACTCGGGCATCCGCTACTTCCTCGGTGGCGGCGATGATCGCCAGCGCCTCGGTTGCCGCCGCTTTGTCATTGAACACGACGGCTGCCTCGACGGTGTAGCTGATCGAACGGGCGATCAAGTGCAGGTTGTGGTCGGCATAGACCCGCAGCGCGAGCACGCCCAGCAAGGTCAGCGAAACACTGGCCATCGCCACCGCCACCAGCGCGACAATCAAATGCCCACGGCCAATGACCGAACCAAGGGTGGGGCGAGCCTTCCAACTGAACAGCTTCATGGCGCCGCCGCTTTGCGACGGGACAACTGCAACACGCTGGGGTGAATGCGCACACCACTGCGAGCCACGGAGTCGAGATTGACCTCGAACGACACTTGTTCATCGCCAACGCGCAGGCAGAACAGACTGCCGACGGTGCATTGATCGTCTGCTTCGCTGATGCTCAGCACCGGATGCCCGATCAACGATGCGAACAGGCGACTGCGTTCATCGGCGGTCAGCTTGCCGATGTACACCGCGTCGCATTCGCTGACGATGGCCGGGTTGTCCGCCAGCAGACGCCGCACAGCCACCGGCCGACCCGTGGCTTGGGTGGTGCCTTTGACCAGGTCATCGGTGTATTCGGTGGGGCCGACGATGCACAGACGCAATTGCGCCGGCTCCACTGGCCAGCGTGCGTAACTGAGGATGCCAAGAACCACTTGCGTGACCGCTTTGGCCCGTTGCTCGGCCGGCCCGGTTTGCGCTTGGGCGATGGCGCTGCCCGTGAACAACCAGAGCAAAACGATCAGCAATGCGTGCTGGCAGGCCACCACACGCTGTGTCGCCCAGACGGCCACCTTCATGGAGGGATTCTCTTGGAGCGTAACGAAATGATGCCGCAACGATAGCACAGCGCCAGAACACCAGCGAGGCGCCTGCCTCTGACCGGTTGGTCAGTACTCGTTGTCGGTCATTCAGCGCTTCATCCCGGAGGCTCGGTGCCCTCTTCCAGTTCCAGCATCAGCCCGCTCAGACGCTTGACCTTGCGCAGCACCGCCTCTTCAAACACGCCTGCACGCGGCTCGATCAGGGTGAACCAGTGCCGCGCGCGAGTAATCCCGGTGTAGATCAGCTCTTTGGTCAGTACCGGATTCAGCGCATCCGGCAGGATCAGCGCCGTGTGGGCGAACTCCGAACCCTGGGACTTGTGCACCGTCATGGCGTACACGGTTTCGACATCATTGAGTCGACTCGGCAACACGAAGCGCACGCCGCCCTGACCATCGTTACGCGGGAAGGCCACGCGCAGAACCGTTTTGCCGATTTCTGCGCCTTCACGCTCGGGCAGTTTCAGGGCGATACCGATGTCGCCGTTCATCAGGCCCAGACCATAGTCGTTGCGTGTCATCAGCACCGGCCGACCTTCATACCACTGCTGATCGCTCTCGATCAGACGCGCCTTGAGCAACGCAGCGGTAATGCGCTGGTTCAGACCTTCAACACCCCATGGCCCTTTGCGCACCGCGCACAGCAACTGGAATGTGTCGAACGCCTGCAAGACTTCCCGCGCCCAATCGGTCCAGTCCGCATGCTCAAGTGGCCGCGTCGACGGTGGACGCTGATCGCGCAGTACGCTCAAGTAATGGCGATAACCTTGCGGGCCGTTGCCGTGACCTTCGAGCAGCAGGCGTTCGAGCTTGAGATCGTGCTCGCCTTTGAGCGGCAGCGAATACACGTCGTCGTAGCCGCCGGCCGCGAGCAACTGTCGCGCCTCGTCGGCCAATTGCTGATTGACCCGGCGCGCGAGCTGACCGATACCGCTGCCCTCGCCGAAGCGGCGCGAGTGACGCAGCATCACCACTTGTTGCGCCAACGGATGGGTGCCGTCGTAGTCTTCATGCAAACCGCTACCCTGCAACGACTCGCCACTGACAGACTCCAGCCATTGTCGCGTTTGCGGGCTGTACCAACCGCCCTCGGCGTCACGGCACAGATCGCCCAACACCGCACCGGCCTCGACCGAGGCCAACTGATCCTTGTCGCCCAGCAGCACCAGCCGAGCATGGGCCGGCATGGCGTCGAGCAAGTTCGCCATCATTTCCAGGTCGATCATCGACGCTTCATCGACCACCAGCACATCCAGCGGCAGGCGGTTGCCGGCATGGTGACGGAAATGCCGGGTGCCCGGTCGACTGCCGAGCAGACGGTGCACGGTGGTCACATCGCTGGGGATCGCCGCGCGCACCGCTTCGGCGACTTGCAGTGATTGCACTTGCTGACTGATCGACTCGGTCAAACGCGCAGCGGCCTTGCCGGTCGGTGCCGCCAGACGAATGCGCAGCGGATGGCCAGCCTCGACGGCCGGTGCCTGCAACAACGCGAGCAAGCGCACCACCGTGGTGGTTTTCCCGGTGCCCGGGCCGCCAGTGATGATGCTGAAGGCGCTGCGCGTAGCGATGGCGCAGGCGAGTTTTTGCCAATCGATGACAGCTGCGGATTCCGCGCCGCCGAACAATTCGTTCAGACGCTGCGGCAGATCATCCGGCGTCGGCTCCTGCTGCAACAAGCGTTGGCGCAACGCTGCATCGATGCGGCGTTCGTAGGTCCAGTAGCGGCGCAGGTACAGGCGTTTCGAGGACAGCACCAGCGGACGTGTCTGCGCTGTTTCACTCGGGTCAGCGGCCAGGGCCACCAATGGACTACTTGCCAGCACTTTGCACCAATGGGCTCCATCGAGCGTTTCGAGCAATTGCGAGGGCAGCAGCAACACACCGCCCTGCACGTCGCCTTCGGGCGGCAATGACAGTGCAAAATCCGGCGCCTTGAGGGTTTCAAACAGGTCCAGACACACATGACCATGGCCGAGTTGGTGACTGGTCAACGCCGCCGCGAGCAACACCAACGGGTCGGTCTCGGGCTCGAGTTCATGCAGGAACGCGACAAAGGCGCGGTCCAGCGCGCGCAGCCAGCCGCGCTCGACCCAACGGCTCAGCAACAACAGCAAATCATCGGCGCGGGTCAGCGGCGAGAGTTTCGACAGGCTGTCCGCTTCCAGCGGCGTCGGCAGCAGATCGGCGAATGTGCGGCTCATAGCAGGACTCCCTGTTCCCGGGCGGGTTCGGACTTGGGTTCGGGTTTGCCCTGGAACATCCGGTCGAGGCGTTCGATCAATTCCCGTGGTGGACGCACGAAGTACACGCCGCGACTATCCGCACGCGTACCGCGTAGAAACAGATACAGCGCCCCGCCGATGTGACGGTCGTAATCGTAATCCGCCAGCCGCGCCTTCAACTGGCGATGCAGTGCCAGCAGATACAGCACGTATTGCAGGTCATAACGGTTGTCGAGGATCGACTGCTCCATCGCCTGCACCGTGTAGGCCTGATCATCCACGCCGAGCCAATTGGATTTGTAATCGGCGACGTAATAGCGGCCAGCGTGCTCGAAGGTCAGGTCGATAAAGCCCTTGAACATGCCGTTGAGTTGTACCGGCTCCGCCGACACCCGGGCGACGCCATTGTGGGTGTGCTGGCGCACCTGTTCGTCGAGCTTGAGCACGTCGACTTTGTGGCTGGCAAACCAGAACTCCATCTCGACGCGGTATTGCTTCAACTGCTCAAGAACCACCGGCGGTTGCCCGCCAGCGATCGGCAACGGTGACTTGAGCAAATGTTGCAGCCAGTCAGTCAGCGTGGTGATCCAGCCTTGCCAGCCGCGCAGGTTGCAACGCCGGGCAATTGCATCTTCCAGCGCTTCGCGGGTAACCGAAAAACCTTCAGCGCCCGCCCATTCGAGCAAGCCATGTAAAAACGTGCCCGGGTTAGGGCCACGCGGGAAGCGGTGGATATCGGCGCCACCACTGCTGATTTCATGTGGCGCGTCGGGATCGAGGCGCTCGTCGTCGAAGAGCTTTTGCGCCTGCGGACTGTCCGGTGCTTCAACGCTGCCGACGCTCAATATGTCGCTGATGCGCAAAGCGCTATAGGAAGCGATCCACCAGTTTTCACTGGCTTTGCGCTTGGGCCGTAGCGTCGCTCGTAGCACTGCTTCATTGCGCGGCGGTTGGTAATGCTCATCAGTGGGCTGAGGCATTTCGCTGATGCCGATGGCCGGGCAGTCTTGCTGCAGATCCCGCAGCCAGCGATTCAGTTCGCTGGACTCGCCCAAAGCGGCACCGCCACCGAGCAAATAACCCAACGCCGACAGGTGCAGCACCGAGCTGTTGTTATTGCCGCGCTTGAGATCAGTGACGCCCAGCCAACAGGCATGCTGCGCGCGGGTTAACGCGACATACAGAAGACGCAGATCTTCGGCCAGACGCTCATCGTCAGCCAGGGCGATCAACTCGGGGGTCGGCTTGAGGCTGATCTGCGCCTTGCCTGCAACGTCGTGGTAATGCAGCGGCAAACGGCTGCCATCCACCGGTTTCGCCGAGCAAATGAATGGCAGGAACACCAGCGGATATTCCAGACCCTTGGATTTGTGGATGGTCACCACTTTGACCAGTTGCTCGTCGCTTTCCAGACGCAGAATCTGCTCTTCACCGGCCTGACCGGACAGTGCCA
The DNA here is from genome assembly GCF_054668485.1 of Pseudomonas sp. S2_A05. Taxonomy (NCBI): domain Bacteria; kingdom Pseudomonadati; phylum Pseudomonadota; class Gammaproteobacteria; order Pseudomonadales; family Pseudomonadaceae; genus Pseudomonas; species Pseudomonas sp. S2_A05. The sequence continues at coordinate 5,556,534 of NZ_CP162775.1, read as the reverse complement.
GCAGCTCGGCCAGATGGCGGATCAGCGCTTGCTCGCCGTCCAGTTCAGCAGCGGCTTGCTGCATCAGCTCCGACAGGTGCAAAAGGTTGGTCAGCACGCGCTCGCCGTCACTGCGCTGCATCAGGGTTTGCGGCAGGTGGAAGTCGTGAAGCAGGCGTCGCAACATCGGCAACACGCCCTGTTTGCGCCAGAGCTCTCGATAGCCACGGAACTGCATGACCCGGGCTTCCCAGACCATTTCGTCCTGGTTCAACCGCTCCAGCTCGGTCAGCGGCAGGTTCAATGTGGTGCAAGCCAGCGCAGCCTTGAGCGAGCGTTCGACATCGGGTTCGGCGCAAGCCTTCAGCCAGGCCAGCAGATCGTGCGCCTCTTGCGCGGCGAACACGGAATCCTTGTCTGACAGATAAACACTGCGCACCCCTCTGGCGGCGAGTTCGGCGCGTACGGCTTGGGCTTCCTTACCGTCGCGGACGAGGATCGCTATGTCCGAAGGGCGTAAACCTTTGAAGTCGTCTGCTTGAAAGAAACCAGCGCTGCCGGTTTGCCCGCCATTGAGCAGTGCGGTGATTTGACTGGCGCAGGCGGCGGCCATTTGCTGGCGATAGACCGCGCCGGACAGCGGCTGATCGCTGGGCAGTAGCCAGACATTCAGTGCTGCGACGTCTTGCCCGGCAATCCGCAGCGTTTCCTTGCGTCCCTGAGACTCGACCGGGAGGAACGGTACCGGGTTTTCGCCGGTTTTCTCGCGAAACAAAAACGCGCCGCGTCCTTGCTCTCGGGACTCGGCGCGTTCGAATACGTGATTGACCGCTGTCACCATGCCGTGGCTGGAGCGGAAGTTGGTGCCTAGTGTATGCAAACGGCCGGTAGTGGCCTGACGTGCGCGCAGATAGGTGTAGATGTCGGCACCACGGAAGGCATAGATCGCCTGCTTGGGGTCGCCGATCAGGAACAGGCCGGTGTCAGGGTGATTGTCTTCGATGCGGTAAATGCTCTCGAAGATGCGGTACTGAACCGGGTCGGTGTCCTGGAATTCGTCGATCAGCGCGACCGGGAACTGCTCGCGGATCAGCGTTGCCAGACGCTCGCCGCCCTCCGATTGCAGCGCGGCATCCAGACGCAGCAACATGTCGTCGAACCCCATTTCTGCGCGACGGCGCTTCTCTTCTTCAAAACGCGCGCCGACCCACTTGGCAGCGTGTTGCAGAACAGCAGCATCGGGCGTCGGCAAGGCATCCAGGCTCGACTTGAGTCCGGACATGGCGTCCAGCCCCGGATGACTGGGAGCCTGGCCTTTCCAGGCCTCGGCCATGCCATCGGGCGTCAATCGGGTGAAGCCGGTGCCAATGTCCAGTTGCTCAAGCGACTCGTCTTCCGCCCAGGTCTTGAGTTTCTCGAACCAGGGCTCGAAATAACGCGCCTGCATCTTGCGGCCATCGACGGTTTTGCTGGCGACGCCTTCATGGCAGAGCGCGAGCAGTTCGTCTGCCCAATCACGCCAAGGCGCTTTCAGTTCGACCAACGCCGCCCGCCGCTCCAGCAAACACTCCTCGATCAGCTCCGCGGGCGCCTTGCCTTCATCGGTGTCACGCTCGCTGGCAAACAAGCCGCGCACCCGAGGCAACAACGCGGCGGGGCCACCCCAATTGCTGCGCACCCAGTTCAGCGCATCGCCCTGCATCGGGTAGCAGAACAGTCGCCAGTAATCGCGCAACACTTCGCCAAGCAGATCGCTGTGATCGGTTTCCAGGGATTGCGTGAACAGGCTGCCGCTGTCGAACGCATGCTCGCGCAGCATGCGCTGACACCAGCTGTGAATGGTCGAGACGGCGGCTTCGTCCATCCACTGCGCGGCGATATCAAGGCGGTTGGCGCAGCCCGGCCATTGCTGCGGATCGAACTGATCGCGCAGCTCGGCAATCAATCCGTCGGGGGCAACAATTTCATCGCGGAAAAACCGCGCGGCCTCAGCCAAGCGTGTCCGAATGCGTTCACGCAGCTCTTTGGTAGCAGCGTCAGTAAACGTCACTACGAGGATTTGCGGCGGCAGTAATTCTCGTGCAAAACCGCTTGTCTCGCCGCCATGGCCGAGAATCAGCCGCAGATAAAGTGCCGAAATCGTAAAGGTTTTACCGGTGCCGGCGCTTGCTTCGATCAACTGACTGCCGCGCAGCGGGAAGGCCAGAGCCAACGGTGTTTTGGTACTCATGCGCGCGCACCTTCGCTGGACAAGGAACGCCACGGCGCTTCGAATAATGGGCGGTACAACGCGTCGCACCAGCCGGTGAAGGTTTCGTCTGCCAACAATGCATCGAAGTCGGGATATTGCCGGAGCAGTGCCGGGCTTTCACGCCGCTCACCCTCGTTGGTCTGACCGTCGCCTTCATAGGCTTTTCGCGCAGCGGCTTCGGCTTTGACCGGGTCGGATTGCGACAGCCAGGCGAACGCGGTTTTTATCGCAATCGGCAAAGGTTGGCGCATGCCGGTTTGCCAGGCGAGCAGCAAGTCACCGAGCAATCGCAGCGCTCGGTCCCGCTCCATTGGCTCAAGCAACAGTGTGTCGTCACTGGCGACCAATGCCGTCGTCAACGCATGCTCGCTGGCGCAGGCGACCAGATGGGTGACCCACGGTTTGGTCAGCCGGTGCCACTTGCGCGTTTTGATCGAGCCGATGCTGTTGGGAATGGTCGTGACTGAAAGTAGTCCGCCATCGGCGCGTTGATGCAGGCTTGCAAGCCAGCCCTCCAGCCGCATACCTTGCAAGTCGAGACTGACCGGGATCGCACTGGTCAACGGCGTCGGCCATAACGTCAGCAACTGTTGATAACGCTGCAGAAGATCCGGTAGCGGTTCGATCAGTTCACGCTGTAGGCATTCGCCAAAACCGGCCATAGGCAGCAGACCACTATTTTGCAGGCGCAGCGCCCGGGCGTGCAGTGCCTGATCGACATCGTCCGGCTGACTGAGTGCGGCTTCCAGCAAACTGTCGCTCAGCGTGTAGCGCTGTAGCGCGTCCAGCACGAAAGGTTCTTCATCGGCCAACGGCGCTTGCGCAGCCTCGAAATAGACCTTGAGACGTTGTGTGAAAAAATGCCGAACCGGATTACGCAGAAAGTCCTGCAGCAATGCCAGCGTCAACGGTTCCTCTTGAACATATGGCGCGAGTAACGGTGCTTCGCTTTGCTGCGCTTTCTCTTGATGTAACACCTGCCACTCGCTGGCGTAGCTGAACAGTTGCTCGCCTTCGTGGAAATAGCGGGCACTGAAAGGTTGCAGGGGGTGTTCTTCGGTCAGCGCTTCCAATAGATCCTGGGTGGGGTCGATTGAACGCCAGCCGCTGGCGAGGTGATCGCGCAACTGGCCGATGAGCACCGAGGCGGGTCGTTCGCTGTTGTCGCGGATGCTGCGACCGACCCAACTGATATAGAGCTGAGTGCGTGCGGATAACAGCGCTTCAAGTAACAGATAGCGGTCGTCCTCACGTCGTGAGCGGTCGCCAGGCCGGTAATCACTGCCCATCAGATCGAAGTCCAGCGGCGGCTGCGCGCGCGGATAATCGCCGTCGTTCATGCCCAGCAGACAAACCAGTTTGAAAGGAATGGCACGCATCGGCATCAAGGTGCAGAAATTCACCGCACCGGCGAGGAATCGTTGCGACAATCGGCCCTGATCGAGCCCGGCGAGCCAGGCTTCGCGCACAACAGTCAGCGGCAGTTCGTCAGTCAGGCCGACCGCCTCGCAGGTTTCCAGCCAGGTCTCGCGAAGCTCTTCGAGCTGGGTCAGCAGGTAGTCGTCGTGCTCGTTGCTCGCCTGAAAGAACACCTGCATCAGCGCCTGCAAGCGCAGCCCCCACACTTTCGGTTGAGCCGGTTGCGTGAGTTGCTGATGAGCGATTTCCAAGGCATCCAGCAGCGCAACCAATGGCCCGATCAGGGCAGCATCAAGTCCACCAATTTCGTCGTAAGGCTCGATACCTGCACATGCATCGGCACTGCCGACGGCGTAGCCCAGCAGCATTCGGCGTAGACCGAAATGCCAGCTGTTCTGCTCCAGTTCCTCAGGCAATCCGAGACCGGCCCGTTGTTCGGCACTCATGCCCCAACGCACGCCGGCACCCTCGATCCAGCGGTGCAGGGTTGGCAGGTCACGTTCCTCTACGCCAAAGCGAGCACGCAGAGCTGGAACATCGAGCAGGTCGAGAATCTCGCTGACCGGGAAACGGCTGTCCGGCAGCTTGAGCAGGTGCTCGACGGCGATTAGTAATGGATCACGTCCTCGCTGGCCCTGGTCCGCCAAAGTGAACGGAATGAAGCGCGGGTCAAATCGATCGAGCTGACCGAAAACCGCGCGGATATGCGGTGCGTAGCTGTCGATATCAGGGACCATCACGATCACGTCCCGTGGGCGTAGAGCCGGGTCGGCGCTGAAACGCGCCAGGAGTTGATCGTGCAGGATTTCGACTTCACGCTGGGCACTGTGGGCGATGTGAAACCGGATCGATTGGTCCTGCGTCAGGTCGACAGCGGGCCAGAGCGCACGAGTCTCGTTGAGGGGGCGCAATTCGAGGATGTCGTCCTGAAGCTGGTTAAGCATGTTGTGCGGCTGGGCTTCGCTGAACAGGTCGATGCGGCCGTCACGAAAGGCTGCGCGGTAGCTGTTGGGATCGTCGTAGCTGTCGAGCAGGTTGATATAGTCGCGACCTTGTTTGCCCCAAGCGGCCAGCAACGGATGTGCGTGCTGATGCAGGGTCTCGGCATCAAGTACAACTGGCATCCCGCTTTTGCGTTGTTGCCGCTTGTATTGATGTCGCAGCAGGTCCTTGTCGGCGACGATATCGGCCCAGTGATGGCGACAGGGATTGTGTACGCAAAGCAATACCTGGCTAAAACGTGCCAGACCGGCGAGCGCTTCAAGAACTTGTGCGGGCAATAAAGAAATGCCAAAGACGATCACGCGCGGCGGCAGCGCAGCCGGGGCCTTGTCGAGTATGTTGATGCGTTCCATGAAGCGTTGATGCACGCCGGCACGACTCTGCGCCATGCCTTGTTCGCCGACGTCATCCAGCAGCGCTCGCCACAACTCTGCCTGCCAGCAACTGGTCGCTGGCAGAGGCTTGATTTCACCTCGCACATTGCGCAGTTGGTGGCGGCCTTCCGCCCAATCTTCCAGCCAATCGGCCCGGTAGACCTGATATTGGTCGAACAGATCGGCCAGACGCTCTGACAATTGATAGCGCTTGCGCAGATCGCTGTCATTGGTGAGGAAGCGTTGCAGCGGCTCGAAATGTGGGCGGTCGATTACCTGTGGCAAGAGGCGCATCAGGCGCCAGGTCAGCGGAGCCTTATCGAGCAGGGATTTCGCCGGAATCTCTTCTCGTCCCAATACCAAGCGATAGAGCTGCCACATGAAACTGCCGGGTAGTTGAACGTCAATCGCCGCAGCGATCCCGCAACCGCCAAGGTCATCGTCTTCAGGATCTTCGGCCAATGCGAGTTTGAGCCATTGGGCGATGCCGTTGCTTTGCACCAAAGCGATTTCGTTTTCCAAGGGTGCCAGTGGGTAGCGCCGCATGATGCTGACCACAAGACTGCGCAGCTCATCGAGACTGTTGCTCTGAACCACCATGAATGCAGCGTTGAGGGACTGGGCGTCCGACATATGGATTCCTTGGAAAATCGCTAAAGCCGAGGCAGAACCTTAGCATTGTCGGCCGGCTGTGACAGCCGGACGAGGTCTGCGAAGGCTGTAAGAACTTTCTCGCAGGCAAAACAAAACCCCAACTGCTTTCGCAATTGGGGTTTCGGAATTTAATCTTGACGATGACCTACTCTCACATGGGGAAACCCCACACTACCATCGGCGATGCATCGTTTCACTGCTGAGTTCGGGATGGGATCAGGTGGTTCCAACGCTCTATGGTCGTCAAGAAATTCGGGTACTGACTCGGGACCGGATGGCCTCGCTTCAGAAAATTGGGTATGTGACAGCTAGGTGTTTGTGAATTTCGAACTTTCGGTTCGTTTCGTCTTCACACACCGCAATCTGGTGCCTTTTCAGGTCAGCAAATTGCTTGGGTGTTATATGGTCAAGCCTCACGGGCAATTAGTATTGGTTAGCTCAACGCCTCACAGCGCTTACACACCCAACCTATCAACGTCGTAGTCTTCGACGGCCCTTCAGGGAACTCAAGGTTCCAGTGAGATCTCATCTTGAGGCAAGTTTCCCGCTTAGATGCTTTCAGCGGTTATCTTTCCCGAACATAGCTACCCGGCAATGCCACTGGCGTGACAACCGGAACACCAGAGGTTCGTCCACTCCGGTCCTCTCGTACTAGGAGCAGCCCCTCTCAAATCTCAAACGTCCACGGCAGATAGGGACCGAACTGTCTCACGACGTTCTAAACCCAGCTCGCGTACCACTTTAAATGGCGAACAGCCATACCCTTGGGACCGGCTTCAGCCCCAGGATGTGATGAGCCGACATCGAGGTGCCAAACACCGCCGTCGATATGAACTCTTGGGCGGTATCAGCCTG